>NZ_JBQHCV010000006.1:0-485491 GCF_052068215.1 Nonomuraea sp. H19
GTGGCGTTCGCGGTAACGGGCCACAGCCAGCGGGTTGATCGCATACACCTTGCGTCCGGTGGCCCGCAGGCAGGACACCAGCAGCCCACGCCCGGTTTCGATCGCGACAGGGATCGGGTCGTCGGGACGGTCACCGTGCTCGGCCAGCAACTCGACCAGGACCCGCCAGCCGTGGGCATCGTCGCTGATACGCCGCTTGGCCACCAGCTTGCCGCCTTCATCGACCAAGGCCACGTCGTGGTGGTTTTCGCTCCAGTCGATTCCGCATGTCACCGTCACCGGCGCCTCCTTCGTTCGGTCATCGGCACAGGTGAGCCGCGCAGGGGCACGCCACGCCCTAATGAGAGAGCTCGACGGCTCGACATCCGATCAGCAGTTCGTGGCCCCAGCCCGCCGCAGGTCCGCGTTCTGCGCAAGGGCTCGAGCGCCCGGGTAGATACGAGCGGTCTCTCCTGCGGCTGGCTCACGCCACGATCTTGGCCAAAAAGCGACTGACGGGTGGCGGCCGAGAGAGACCGAGGTGCACGGCCTTAGCAGAGGACTCCAGGTCCAGTATCGACTCAGGCATTCACTCGGTCCCCGTCGACCGCCACCCGCCACCCGCCACCCGCGCCCCATTCGCACGGCCTGCGGTCAGGAGTCAAGCTCCGATTCGAATCTAGGCATCTGAGGCGAGTGCCCGAGCCGGCGAAACTCGGGGTCGTACGGAGTCATTAGGTTCGAATCCTGCCGGGGATTCCAACCTGCGCCGTGCGAGCGGGATTGGAGCCTTCACGAAGGCTGTTGCCTGCCGTTCACAGACAGTCTCTTCCTCTTCCCGACTATGTCCAGCGGCCCTTCCGATTCGTTCCCAGCTTCCTGTGCTCGGCCAGTTCGCCAGCAAGCCCAGCCTTCTTCACCAGGCGACCCCAGCGAGACTTGGGGAACCCCCGGGCAATCTTGACCACGCTGGGGAGATCACCTCGGGTCTACGATGCTCCGGCGTCCACGGCCACGCCGCCCACTGCGACGCCCTGCCCCGCCTTTGCGATCAGCAGAAGGCACATCATCCTCGTCCACGACGTCGTCAGGCTGCTCCTCTCAACGCCACCGGAGCCAACCACGCCATCCTCACCCACGTCCTCTGCGGCGTGCCAGCCTGCTGCTCGTTGCCCGGCCGACCGGCGAATCTGCCTCATCAACATCTCGTACGCCCCGATCAAGGAGAAGCTAGGCCAGGTCGCGATCACCCGATCAATCAAGGACGGCGCTGCGACCGCAACATTCGTCGCGAGGCTGGCGAGACTGCCCACCGCCAGCAGAGTCCAACGGATTATCCCGCCCTCACGCCCACTGCGGTTGGAGGAGAGAAGTGACATCGACGCTGCGGCGATCGTGCCATCTACGGACAACGGGATGGGGGCTACCCGAGTCTGGGGGCTACCCGAGAGGCCATAAAGGGCCTGCTCAGGGCCTCCCGAATGAGATTCAAGCTCCTAACCTGAAGATCCCCGCACGCCGCCGAACGACAGACAGCTCGGCCACACGACGGGGCGCGCGAACATGCCGCGGTCGCGGGCTCGATGGTAGGCCTGTTCGGCCCAGGGGTTGGCGTGCCGGCTGTTGTCGGCGAAGTGGGTCATGGCTTTGCGGGCGGCCCGGTTGGCGCTGTGCCGGAAGCCGACGGTGTGGACTTTGCCGCTGGCACGGGTGACGGGGGCCATGCCGACCTCGGCGGCGAGTTGGTCGGCGGTCAGGCCGCGTTCCAGCATGGGGCCGATCTCGCCGATGATCTGGGCGAGGTTGACCATGCCGACCCGGGGCAGGGCGCGGAACAGGAAGGCGTAGGGGTGTTCGTCCAGGGCCTTGCTGAGGGCGGCCTCGAGGTCAGCGATGCCGCGGGTGAGGGCACGGACCTGCTCGGTCTGCGTGGCGACCAGGACGGTGACGGTGTGGCGGCCGATCCGGCTGGCGGGTTGGGGCGCCTGGCGCAGGCGTTCGACGAGTTCGGTGCCGGACTTGCCGCCGGTGTAGCGGCATCGGCGCAGGAAGGCCGTCATGGTGACGGGGTTGAGCTTGGCGGCCGATTGCGGGGTGGGGAAGCGTTCCAGGAACGACAGCGAGATATCGGAGTCCAGGTGGGAGAATAGGCGGGCGGCGCCGGGCCAGTGCGCTTCCAGCAGCGCCCGGAGTTGGTTGACGGCGCTGACGCGGGCGGCGACGAGGTCGCTGCGCTGGCGGGACAGGGCCTGGATCTCCAGCGTCTGCGCCTTGGTGGGGGTGAGGAAGCGCAGGTGGGGTGCGTCGGTGCGGAGCAGGTCGGCCAGCATGAAGCTGTCGAAGGCGTCGCTCTTGGCGCGGGAGGATCCCCAGCGGGGACGCATCGCGGTGAAGGTGCCGGGATGGATGGCCACGACTGGGTGCCCGGCTGCCAGCAGTCGGTCGACGACCAGTCCCTTGCTGGTCTCGATCGCGACGGGAAGCTTGGCGGGATCGCCGTAGGCGGCCAGGCGTCGCAGGGTGGTGGTGATGCCGTCCTCGGTGTGACTGAGGTTCCACCGCTGAATGGTGGCGCCGCTCTCATCCAGGACGGTGACCGCGTGTCGTTGACTGCCCCAGTCCCATCCGACGGTGTGCACGGTGTGACTCCTTCCGTTGCAGGTCACCTCAAAGGGGATTCGGTGAGGACGTCTGCCGGAAGCTCATTACTGCGGCCCTCAAGCTGGGGCGATTTCCTGATGCCGATCTGGACGCCCTCGTCCCGGCAGGGCCGGCGCCACTGCACGCGAGCCGTCAAGCGGCGATCCGATCGCAGGCCATGCACCCGCCGGGCCGAGAGGTGACAACCCTTCAAGGGGCTGCATACCCAGGATCTCTTAATGAGCGATCGCCCCAGCCATCAACGGCGAGTCCCGAAGTCAGCGATCGTCACGGCCTCAGCCCAGTCACTGTTGATGCTTACAACTCCTAACGGAATGCCTCTCCCTGTGCCCCTGCCCGTCTCGACGCCGGGGAACTTACCAGCAGGATCACGTATCTAACAGCTCATGATCGAAATGTCGGGCAAGAGAGCGATAATATCGATGATCGCAACGGCAGTCCTGGTGGCGGCCTCGGCGGTCGGCGCGGCCAGTACGGCCCGGGCGGAGACCGTCAAGATCCCCAAAGGATTCCTGCTGACCGAGGCCGAGGCGACCAAGCCCCTCACCGAGGATCAGGCAGCCGAAGAGTGGTGGACGGTCAGCGACAAGCTGACCAAGCAGCTTGAGCTCAACCCCTGCCGCTCCAAGGGAAAGCCCCGCGATGGCCGGATCGCGATGCGGACCATCATCGGGAAGACCAGCGCCCCCTCGTACGTCACCGAGCAACTCGTGCTGTATCCCAGCGCGAAGAACGCCGGGGCCGCGTTCCGCAAGCTCCGTGCCGAGGTGAAGAGATGCGCCAAGGCCAAGGCTCCGAAGACGGCGACCGTGGCCGGGAGCTTTCACCGCTACACCAGCAAGAAGGTGAACATCGCGGACGAGGCTCTGCTGATCAAGGGAAGCTCGTACGAAAGGGGCACGGAAGAGCCCGTCAAGGGCGAGCTGTACATCTCCAGCGGAGAGCGGTATGTCGTCGTCCGCCGCGGGAGCGCCTTGGCCCTCTACACCGCCGACTCCTACTGGGCCGGCGAGGACACGACCAAGACACTCACCAACAGGGCGAAGAAGATGGCCGGGAAGGTCTGCGACCTTCCCGGCGTGTGTACTCGGCGAGGATGATCGCCAGCTCTCGGCCGATGTCCGGCAACGCTCGTGGTGGGCGTCGCCGGACGTCGAGTCCCTCCGCTCCCATGGAAAGAGATCCTCAAAGACAGTGCAGCAGGCATTCTGTTAGGCGCTCTTAGTGAGAGCGTCGGCTGAACGCGCACCCGTTGCCCGCCGCTACATCAGGTCCTGGACTCGCTGAACCAACGCCCAGCCGAGGGCAGGAGGAGCAGGACGATGACGGCCCACGTGAGCAAGTGAGAGCCCAACACCGCATTCCAGGTCACAGTGGAGAAGAGAACCAGGTCGAGAATGGTGGCGCCGACCTCCAGCAGGTGCACGGCGATGATTGCCCAGCGTAAGTACTTTCGGCGGCTCGACCATCGGCTCAACAGCCATCCGAGAAGGGCGACCCTTCCTGCGGCGTAGATCAGGGCAGGCAGGACGCCCCAATCGAAGGTGGAGAAGAAGCCTGCCAGCGCGATCGCCAGGCCTACCAGGCCGAAAGCCACTTCGAGTGTGATGATGAACTGAGCCGCTTTGAGGGTGCCCGGCATCCGGTGTGCCTTGACGGTGTTCGCCACAGCCCCATTCTGATGAACAGGGCTAATCGGGCGACAGAGTGCACTGTTCACATAATTCTGCCCCGTTCGATGGTGCGGCGGGGTGGCCGGGCGGGACCGGCCCGGAGAGGCCGCACGCCCGCCCGGACCGCCCGCCGCCCATCGGGCGGCGGCTTGAACCAGTAAAGAAACTCTGAGCCAGACTGGGATCTGCGGGGATCTGCCCGCCGTCGGTTCTGGCCCATGCCAGGATCACCGTCATGGACATCGACGGGTTCTGGAATCTGATCGAGCAGTCCGCGCGCGAAACCGAGGGAAAGGAGGCGCGCCTGCGATG
Organism: Nonomuraea sp. H19; assembly: GCF_052068215.1. Classification (NCBI taxonomy): domain Bacteria; kingdom Bacillati; phylum Actinomycetota; class Actinomycetes; order Streptosporangiales; family Streptosporangiaceae; genus Nonomuraea; species Nonomuraea sp. H19. Next base: position 4,626 of record NZ_JBQHCV010000006.1, read on the forward strand.
GCTGCAAGAGCAGTTGGCGCGACGTTCCGCCGAGGAGATCATCGATTTCCAGTCATGGATTCTGGAAGCGCGGCGCAAGGTTGACACCAATTTGATGTGGGGCGCAGCCATCGTCTTATACCTGGTAGGCACCAGCGACAGCTTTTGGTATTTCCAGATGTGGCTGGCCGGCCTGGGCCGTGAGACCTTTGAGCGGGTCGCTAGCGACCCAGACACGCTTGCGGACGTGCCAGAGGTCCAGCGCTTTCTCACTATGCAGCGAGATCGGATCCCCCGAACTGACGACGACTGGCCAGAGTTTGAGTCCCTGTCCTATGTGGCGCCCAAGGCTTGGGAGAAAGTGACGGGCACAGAGCGCGACGCCTTGTTCGATGCTCTTGAGGCTCGTGGTCATTTGCTGTACGGAATGCCTCATCTCACTGACGAGGATTGGGACCCAGAGGACGACGAGGAGGCGGCCCGCAGGGTGCCACGCAGTCATCGGTTCATCCGCGAGTTTTACGGTCGCGCCTAGATCGCCAGCTCTATGCCGTTGTCGCTGAGTTCCTGTGGAGTGAGGTCGACTTCCGGCTCGTCGGCGAGTTCGCGGTGGTAGCCGATCTCGTAGCGGTTGGCGGGGGCTTTGACCTCGGTGACCTCGATGGGGTTACCGCTGGGGTGTGCCATGGTGCGGCGGATGATGAGGACGGCTTCGGCGTAGTCCATGCCAAGTGTGGTGCGTTCGTCTTCGTAGGCGATGCGGGCGGTGGTGAGGGTCATCCAGCGGACGGGGCCGTGGTCGCGGCTGAGTGACTGGTAGAAGAGTGCGGGGCGCTTGCGGTACTGGGCGTGGCGCTTGGGGTCGTCCCAGTCGGGGAGCATGTCGGCGTTGGTGTAGGAGTTGATCTCGAGGCGGGCCGATGCGCCGTGGATGGCGGCGGTGTGGCCTCGGTGCCACAGGCTGCGGCGGTGGATGACCGGGTGGCCGGGCCGGACGCTGAGCATGATCGCGATGTCGCGGTTGGCGGTGGTCTTCTCACCGGTGAAGAACGGGACGTCGTGGTCGCGTTGGGCGAGGTCCCAGCCGAAGGCTTGGACGTCGGGGTGGTTGCCGAGGGCGGCGAGGTCGGGCCGGTCGCGGTCCGTGATGAGGATGGTCCGGCGTTCGGGGATGGGGCGGACGAAGGAGCCGCGTCCGCGCATGACGTAGGCCAGTCCTTCGGAGACGAGGGTGTCGATGGCCTTGCGGACGGTGGGGCGGGAGACGTCGTACTTCCTGACGAGTTCCGGTTCGCTGGGCAGTGCACCGCCGGGGGGATAACGGCCGTCCAGGATCGCGGCCCGTAGGTCCGTGGCGATGATGCGCCAGCGGGCGTCCTTGTCGTCGGTGATGGTCTCCATAGCGCCTTCCTCGGTAAAGCTTCAGGACTACTTGTACTACAGGTTGACCATCATGCGCCATGTCTGTCAACCTGTAGTACAGGTAGTCAAGCAAAGGAGGTGGTGCCCTATGAGCAAGGAGGAACGGCACGACGATCAGCCATCCGGCGCCGAGTGGATGGCTGATTTGGCCCGCCTGGTCAACACGCCGGGCTATGAACGGTGGCGCTCTATGGTCGCGGCGACCGGCGGGTGTGCTCATCCAGTGCACCTGGCCGGACAGTCGGTGATCGTGGACGTGGGCACGGGCGAGATCCTGCACGCGTACACGACTGATGGTGAGCCCTCGGGACATCTCCTGGTGGCCTGCGGCAACCGGCGCGCCTCGGTGTGCCCGGCGTGCTCGCAGACGTATCAGGCCGACACCTTCCACCTGATCCGGGCGGGCCTGTCTGGCGGCAAGGGCGTGCCCGAGACGGTCAGCGCGCACCCTCGGGCGTTCGTCACTCTGACCGCCCCCTCCTTCGGCCCCGTCCACTCGCACCGCGACGGCCGTCCCTGCCGTCCCCGCAACCGCGACAGGCTGTGTGAGCACGGGCGGCCGGTCGGTTGCCACCTGCGGCACGAATCACATGACGAACGGCTCGGCCAGCCGATCTGCCCCGACTGCTACGACACTCAGTCCATGATCGTAGGTATGGACGTCGTTTCGATGGTCTGACTCGTGCTACGACTGGCGGCTCTACCGCGTCTGCGAGGCCATGCGCCTGCTCAGCCTCAGCCGAAGCGTGATCTACGAACTCATCCGCTCCGGACGGCTCCGCTCCGTCACCCAAGGGCGGACCCGGCTCATCCCCGCCTCAGCCATAGAGGACTACATCTCCCTACTCGAACAGGAGGCTTCATGACCGAACGACGCAGCCGAGGAGACGGCGGCCTGCACTGGGACGAGCAGCGGCAACGCTGGATCGCCTCGGTGACGGTCGGCTACACCCCGGCCGGCAAGCGCATCGTCAAGAAGGCCAGCGGCAAAACCAAGACCGAAGCCAAGGCCAAGCTCAAAGAGATCATCCGCGACCATGACGACGGGCTGTCCAGCGGCCCGGCGACCTACACGGTGGCCGAAGCCGTAACGAGCTGGCTCGCCTACGGTCTGCACGGTCGCAACCCGAACACGGTGACCAACTACCGGACCCTCTGTGAGAAGCACATCATCCCCGACCTGGGCGCGCGCAAGCTGCGGGAGCTGAGCGCCGAAGACGTGGACCGGTGGATCGTCGGCAAGGCCAAGGTGCTCGCCGCCCGAACGGTGCGACTGCTCCACTCGTGCCTGAACCGCGCGGTGAAGTTCGCCCAGGCCCGCGACAAGGTCAAGCGCAACGTGGTGGGCCTGTGCGAGATCCCGGAAGGCAAGGAAGGCCGCCCGTCCAAGTCCCTCACCCTCGACCAGGCGACCGCCCTCCTCGACGCGGCCGAGGGCACACGCCTGTACGCCTACGTCGTCCTGTCGCTGCTGATCGGTGCCCGTACGGAGGAGCTGCGGGCGCTCACGTGGAAGGAGGTGGATCTCGTCGGCGATCCGGACAAGGACATCCCGCCGTGGATCGCCGTGTGGCGCTCGGTACGCGAGGGAGGCGACACCAAGACCAAGCGTTCACGGAGATCACTAGCGCTGCCCAAGCGATGCGTGGAAGCGCTCAAGGCGCACCGGGAGCAGCAGCGGAAGGACAAGAAGGAGGCAGGCGAGAAGTGGCAGGATCATGGGCTCGTCTTCGCCTCGCTCGTCGGTACACCCCTCGACGCCCACAACGTCCGCCGCGCTTTCCGGAAGATCGTCAAGGATGCCGGAATGCCCGCCTACTACTGGACACCCCGCGAGATGCGGCACAGCTTCGTCTCACTGCTCTCCGATTCCGGCGTCCCCCTGGAGGACATCGCCCGCCTCGTCGGCCACAGCGGCACGGCCGTCACCGAAGCCGTCTACCGCAAGCAGATCCGCCCCGTACTCCTGCAAGGAGCTGCGGCGATGGACACCCTCTTCGCCCGGTAGTCACTCAGTTGGTCACTCACCAATGCGAAAGGGTGCCACCCTGATGAGTGACACCCTGCTCGACCAGCGAAAACCTGGTCGGGACGACAGGATTTGAACCTGCGACCCCTTGACCCCCAGTCAAGTGCGCTACCAAGCTGCGCTACGTCCCGGTTGTGTCGACCGCCCCCTGCGGGGCGGGACGTCATAACCTTAGCGCACATCAGAGGTACACGCGTACACGGAGAGCGGAGCGGGGGTGGCCGGTGGGGCGCAAGCCGACCATCGATCGGGAAGAGCTGGCCAGGCTGGTCACCGAGGGGATGAGCGTGCAGGAGCTGGCCGCTCATTTCGGGGTCAGCGAATCCGGGGTGCTGCAGGCCAAGCGGGCCGCCGGACTGGCCAAGCCGATGCTCGACCACAGCGGCGCCGTACCGTGGAAGCTCGCGAGGGCGCATGCCCAGTCCGGGCCCGCCACCAATCTGCGGAACCTGTCGGCCGCCGCTCAGGGGAGGCCGCCCGCGCCCGAGAGGCTGAACACGGCGCTGCGGTGGGCGCAGCGGCTCGTGGACGCCGGGCTGGACGTGCGTTACGACGCCGCGGGAGGGTTCAGCGAGGTCCCTGCTCCCCCATCGGGCTCACATGTCGCTGCCGTTCTCGCCGCCGCGCGGAAAGGGCTCGAAGCGCGCTGATCCTGGCCTTTCCGGTAGGGCGTAGCGAGTTTCGACATACCGGTTCGAGGGCAGTCGCGGTCTCAGCAAAGAGACCGGAGGCGAACATTATGACCACCTACATCTGGGTGGCCGTCGTCGTGGTCGCGGTGGTGGCGGTCGCCGCAGTCGCTTATGTCACGCTCCAGCGGCAGAAGCGCCGTAACCATCTCCGCGAACGTTTCGGCCCGGAATACGAACGCATGGTCGCCCAGCGCGAGAACCGGCGGGAGGCCGAGGAGGAGCTGCTCGCCCGCGAGCAGCGCCATGCCGAGCTCGACATCCGTCCCCTTCCCGAACAGTCCCGCGATACCTACGCCAATCGGTGGGCCGACGTGCAGGAGCGCTTCGTGGACGCGCCGGGGTTCGCCGTGACCGAGGCTGATCAGCTGGTCACGGCGGTCATGGCGGAGCGGGGTTACCCGACGGAGGACTTCGAGCAGCGGGTGTCCGACCTGTCGGTGACGCATGCGGCGACCCTCGATCACTACAGGACGGCTCATGAGATCAGCGGGCGCGCGGCCCGGAAGGAGGCCTCCACGGAGGAGCTCCGGCAGGCCATGGTGCACTACCGCGCGCTGTTCGAGGAACTGCTGCACGAGACCACCCGAGGACGGTGACCGATATGAGCAGCGACGACCAGCTGAAAGTGCCGTCGCAACGCGCCGACGAGACCGCTTCACTCCGCCGCGACGACGAGCCGGAGGAGCGGCCGCGCGGTGATCTCGCCGATGACGAGGAGTACACCCCTGGCGGGCCCACCTCAGCCGGCGAGCCCCGCAGTCCCCGTGCCGACGACGAGTACGCGGCCGCCGTTCCCGGCGCCGTGATCCCGCCCGCGCCCGGCGACGAGGAGGTCCCGCACCGGGATCCGTACGCCAGGACCGGCGGCGACATGCTGGCGGAGCCGGAACCGGGACCGCAGACGGGGCCCGACCCGATCCGCGGCTCGGACACCTCGTCCGAGAAGGCGCCGGACACCTCGTCCGAGGAGGCGCCGGCGCACGCCGCCCCCAAGGAGATCGTCGTCCTGTTCGATCAGGATCCCGCCCAGGTGCAGGCCCGCTGGCGCGACCTGCAGGCATCCTTCGTCGACGACCCCGGTGAGGCCGTGCAGCGCGCCGACGGCCTGGTGGGCGAGGTGGTGGACGCTCTAACCAGCAGCCTCACCAGCCGCACGGACGCACTGCGGGACCGCTGGAAGGACGCCGAATCCGCGGACACCGAGCAGTTGCGCCTGGCGCTGCGCGACTACAGGAACGTGCTCGAGCGCCTGCTGGCCCTCTCAAGCCAGCGCGACTGAGCGAAGAGCGATGAGAGGGAAATGAGGTGACATGACATGCTCGCAGTAGTGGCAGCGATCATCTTCGGGCTGGGCTTCCTGCTCGACCTGGTCGGCGCGAGGATCCCTGGCGGGTTCTCCGGCATGACCTTCGCTTTGCTGGGGCTGACCCTGCTGGCCCTGCACCAGGCAGGCGTCGGCACGGCCGGCATCCGCACCGGCTACAGCAACTGGCGGGGGCGCGCCCGCCGCTGATCTATCCATTCCCCGGCAAGGGCTCAGCCCTTGCCGGGGAATTTCATGATCACTGTGCTGCCGCCGGTGCCGACGCGCAGGGTCAGGTCCGACGACAGCAGGCGGGCCACCCACAGGCCCATTCCGCCCACGGCGCCCGGCATGGGGCCGGGTTTCCAGGTGCCCTCGTCGTGCACCTCGACGACGAGGTCCCCGCTCACCACCCAGGTACGCAAGGAGGCCTGATCGGCCCCGTGGGTCACGGCGTTGGTGGCCACCTCGTTGACGGCGATGACGAAGTCGCCGATGGCGTCCTCCGGCATGCCGACGTCGCGGGCCTCGTGCTCGGCGAACCGCCGGACCCGCGGCAGATCCCGCAGCCTGAAGCGGAGCCGTCGCACGGGCGCGCCGGGTGGCGGGCTCGTGTAGCCCGACTGAGGCTCTACGTCCTCGTTCACCCGGCGACCTTCTTCTCAGCCGACCAGCTCGGAGCGCAGCTGGTCGAGGACCTTGCGGAGGATACGCGAGACGTGCATCTGGGAGATCCCGAACTCCGCCGCGATCTCGGCCTGCGTCATGTTGCCGAAGAACCGCAGGAGGAGGATGTGCTTCTCGCGGGAGGGCAGCGCGTCGATGAGGGGTTTGACGGCTTCCCTGTCGACCATGGTGCTCAGCGTGTCGTCGTCTTCGGGGATGACGTCGCCGAGCGAGGCGGCGTCGTCGTCGGTGCCGAGCGGCGCGTCGAGCGACAGCGTGCTGTAGGCGGCGGAGGCGTCGAGCGTGAGCAGGACGTCCTCCTCGCTGATGTTCATCTTGGCGGCCAGTTCGGCCACGGTCGGCGACCTGCCGAGGTCCTGGCTGAGGTCGGCGACGAGCCTGTTGAGCTCGGAGCGGCGCTCCTGGTAGAGGCGGGGCACCCGGATGGCCCAGGTACGGTCGCGGAAGTGTCGCTTGACCTCGCCGGTCATCGTGACGACCGCGTAGCCCCTGAACGCGTGGCCGAGGGTCGGGTCGAATCCGTTGACGGCCTTCATCAGGCCAACATATGCGGCCTGGAGGAGGTCCTCCAGGGGCTCGCCGCGGTAGCGGTATCGCCTGGCGATCTCCATGGCGAGCGGCCGGTGCATCTCGACGATGCGTTCGCGCAGCCGTTCCTTATGGCTGTCGGGGGTGTCTTCCTTGACCATCTCGGCCAGGAGCTCTTCTGCTGTCATCTCCTCGAGGACATATTCCTGCACAGCCATCGCTGCTCCTCATATGGGTCGCAGGCGGCCTCACCCGAAGCAGAAAAGCCCAGGCAGAGGCACGCCTCGCTCTACTCTCGAGACGAAAGCCCGCTGCTGGACTTCGGATCCAGTGTCCCCCGTGTCGCCGGAAGTATTCCTCCCTCCCGCGGTAACAGTAGGGTTGCCCCGTGACAATGCCGGAAAGCGGCGGGGGGTCCATGGCGGCCCTCAGCCTGACGTCGTCGACAGTGGGCGAGATCACTGTGATCAAGGTCGACGGCGTGCTCGACGCCACCACGCGGGAGCAGTTCGCCGACTACCTGTCGATGACGGGTCCTGATGTGATCCTCGATCTGGCGGGGGTGACGTTCATGGACTCGCGCGCGCTCGGCCTGATCGTGCATCACTGGCAGACGAGCCTGGCGGCGGGTGCCAAGTTCGCGCTGATCGGGGTCGAATACTCCAAGTCGAAAGTGATGTGGATCACCGGGCTGGCGCAGCGCCTGCCTCTCTACGACACGCTCGACGACGCCCTGGCCGCCATCGGGTGAAGCCGGCGTCCGGGACGCTTCGGCTTGCGGCGGTCTTGCCGCCATCGTCCGTGGCCAGGTCAGCGCTTCGGCTTGCGGCGGTGTCGCCGCCATCGCCTGTGGCCAGGTCAGCGCTTGGACTTGCGGCGATGCTCGTCAACCAGGAGCCTGGCCAGGTCGGCGACCTTGACCTGATGGTGCTGGGAGATCTTGCGCAGCTCCTCGAAGGCGGCTTCGGGGCCGCAGCCGCTGGTCTGCATGATGATGCCCTTGGCCTGGTCGATCACGGAGCGTCCGGCGAGCGCCTCCTGGAGCTGGACGGCGTCGGCGCGTACCTCCTCGAAATCCCACATGTTCGCCATGGCGACGCCGAGCTGCTCGGTCAGCATGTCGGCGAGCGAGCGGGCGCCCTGCGGGGAGAACGCCCCGGCGTGTACGGAGTACAGGCCGACGATGAGCTGGGCGGGTGTCACCTCGATGGGGACGATGAGCGCGGAGCGCACGCTCCAGCGGGTGGCCAGGGCGTTGTAGCGGGGCCAGCGGCCGTCGGTGAGCACGTCGCCGATCACCGCCCGGCCGCCGCTCTTCCTGGCCTCGATGGACGGGCCCTCGCCGATCTCGCGCTCGCCCTCGACGAGCATGATCAGCTCGCTGTGCGAGCCGGAGACCAGGACCCGCTGGTCGCGCCAGTGCTCGGCGGAGGCTCCCGCACAGCCCGGGACGCCCCCGGCCAGCGCCGTGGTCAGGCCGCGCAGCACGCTTTCCGTCGAGGTGTCCTCGCCCAGCCGCCCCAGAGCCGCCAGGTCACGGGCGAGCCCAGTGGTGATCATCGCGGTCGATTCCATAGCGATAAGGCTCTACCCCCATATAGCTACCTTTATCCGACGTGGCGTAGCGTCAGAGGGTGACCATGACGGACCTCGAACACGCGCTGGACGCGCTTGCGGGGCGTGTCTCCTCGCTGCGCGAGGCGAGGACCGCCTACCCCGCAGACCTGGCGCCCACGCTCGACGCCGCGCTCGCCGAGCTCGACACCGCAGTGGAGCTCCTGGCCGAGGCCGGCGAGGAGCTGCGCAAGGCGTCCAAGCGGGCCGGGGGCAAGAAGAACGGCTCGCAGCGCGAGCTGAAGCTGCTGCGGCAGGTGTTCAGGGCGTTTCCGGTGCCGGTCGTCGTGCTCGACAGCGGCGGCGTGGTCAGGCGGATCAACCCCGAGACCTCGCGGCTGCTCGGCAGCCCCGACGGCTACCTGGTGGGCCGGTCGTTCCCGCTGCTCGTGGACGTGTCGCGGCGGGCGGCGTTCCGCTCACACTTGACGTCGGTGCTGCAGACCGGGCAGCCGACGGCGTTCGAGACGCGGATGGCGCACCAGGGCCGCACCCACGTCGTCCAGCTGGCGCTGACCCGGTTGACGATGCCGGGTGAGCCGCAGCAGATGGTGGCGGTGGTGGCGCTGCCGATCGAGGTGCAGATGCCCGAGCCGGGCGCGCGGCCCGAGCAGTCCGACGGCGCGCTGCTGATGACCGCGGCCAAGCGGCAGGACCTGCTGACCAAGATGGCCAAGCTGCTGCTCGACGAGCAGGCGCTGCTGCGTCCTGTGGCGCTGCCGCGGGCGACGCGGCTGCTGGCGGCCGGGTGGGCGGACTGGGTGATCGCGGACATGGTGCGCGACGGGCTGCCGCGCCGCTCGGTCGTGGTGGGGCCCAAGGATCACCCGGTCGGCCAGCTCGTCCGGCAGGTCGAGGCCGCCGACCCGGCGGCCGGACCGGTGGTGATGCAGGTGCTGGAGCGGGGCACCGGCGTGGTGCTGGAGATGGTGGACGACGACACGCTGTTCGGTCTCAGCGCCGACGGACCGCTGCTGACGACGATGGGCGCGGGCTCGCTGGTGTGCGTGCCGATCGGGACCGGCGACGGGGTGCTGACGCTGGTGCGGATGCACGACAAGCAGCCGTTCACGCTGTCGGACCTGGCCGTCATGCAGGAGGTGGGGATCCAGCTCGGGCTGGCGGTTCGGGCGCAGAGCACCTACCAGAGCCGTTCGCAGGCGGCGGACGCGCTGTCGGCGAGCGTCGCACCGCGCAACCTGCCCGATGTTCCCGGCTACGAGGCCGCCGCGGTCTACCACCCGGGGTCGTCGGTCGGCGCCGAGTTCTACGACGTGTTCCCGGTCTCCGGCGGATGGGGGTTCGCGCTTGGCGGCGCGGCGGGCAAGGGCGAGGAGGCGGCCTCGGTCAGCGCCATGGTGCGCGGCGGCCTGCGGGTGCTCAGCGTCTGGGAGTCCGATCCCGACCTGGTGATGCGCAAGGTCAACGAGGCCATGGTCGCGCAGGGCACCGGCATGTTCGTGATGGCGATCGCGGGGTTCGTACGGGGCCGCGAGATCACGCTGTCGTCGGCCGGACACCATCCCGCGGTGCTGCTGCAGCCCGACGGCGGCGTGCGCCTCGCCGCGGGCGGCGGCGTACCGCTGGGCATCGCCCCGGAGGCGGAGACCGGGGTGCAGACGTTGCGGGTCGCCCCTGGGGAGACGCTGGTGCTCTATTCGGAGGGGCTCATCTCCTCCAGGAACGATCGGGGCGAGCCGTACGGCGAGGAGCGGCTGGCCGACGTGCTCGGCCGGTGCGCGGGCCAGGCGCCGTCCACCGTGGTCAAGGCCGTGGAGGCGGACCGGCACGCGTTCTCCGCCGGCCAGGTGTGGGATGAGATCGTGGTGTTCGCGCTGCGGGGCGTCTGAGCGTGCGAAGCGGCCACGACATGAAGCGTCTGGTCTGCGTGGGTTTGCGATAGGCGCGAACCTGGGTATTGTCGGTGCTAGACCCACGTGCCTAAGACGCAGGCACACCTGCAACGCTTTCCACGCTGCCGAGGTGTGCCATGAATATCGCGATCGTCGCTTCCGCCGGGAGTCACCAGCGCCACCGCATACTCGCCGTCGCACGCGAGCTGGGGCGCGAACACCACGTCACCATCTATTCCCGGCGTGACAACACCGAGGGCAAGCCCAAGACGCGGGTGGCCCCGGGAGTCACGCTGGAGCAGATCGACGTGGGCCCGGCCAGGGAGCTGCCGGCCGACGACGAGCTGCCGTTTCTCAACGACGTCGGCGACCACCTGATGCGGCGATGGAGCCAGGACCGGCCGGACGTGGTCCACGCCCACACGTGGACGTGCGGCCTGGCCGCCGTGGCGGGAGCCAATGAGCTGGCGGTGCCGGTCACACAGACGTTCCACACGGTCGACATTTCGCACAAGGACCTGGAACTGGCGCTCGGCCGCCGCGCGAACGCGGTGATCGCCGGATCCGGGGACGAGGAGTCCGCGCTGATCAGGCTCGGCGTGCCGCGCGGCAACATCGCCGTGGTGCCGTACGGCGTCGACACCGAGCGCTTCCAGCGGCGCGGCCCGGTGGCCACGCGCGGTCCCCGCAAGCGGCTGCTGCACGTCGGCGCGCTCACCCCGGACCGTGGCGCGCAGACCGTCATACGCGCGCTGCAGGGGCTCGCCGACGTCGAGCTCATCATCGCCGGCGGGCCGCAGCCGGAGGACCTGGAACACGACGGCGACGCGCGCGGCCTGCGCGGCCTGGCCGAGCAGCTCGGCGTGGCCGACCGGGTCACGCTGCTGGGCCAGGTGAAGCGGTCGGCGGTGCCGAAGCTGATGCGGAGCGCGGACGCCGTGGTGTCGGTGCCGCGGGAGGCCGTGACCGGGATCGTCGCGCTGGAGGCCATGGCGTGCGGCGTGCCGGTGATCGCCTCGGCCGTCGGCGCGCACCTGGACTCGGTCATCGACGGCGTCACCGGCCTGCTGGTGCCGCCGGACAGCCCCGCGCGTACCGCGCGGCTGGCCCGCGAACTGCTGTGGGATCCGACCCTGCGTACCGCGCTCGGGTACGCGGGCGCCGACCGGGCACGCTCGCGCTACTCCTGGGAGCGCGTCAGCCAGGAGCTGGTACGGGTGTACGAAGCGGCCTGCGCCTGACAGCAGGCAAGCCGGGCGCACGTGACTTACGGGTGTTACCGGAGTGAAATCTTTGCTTCGATGGGGCCCATGGTCAAACGCAGTTCGATCGTCGCGGTGGCGCTCCTGAGCGTCGCCGCACTCCCCCAGACCGCGCAGGCACAGACGTGGGGCGCCCCCGTCCTCGTCGAGAACTTCAACGGCGCCTCCGTCGACACGGGCAAGTGGATGATCTATCATTCCCCCGGCGCGGAGCGTAACCCCCGCACCGGCAAGGCCGCGACGGTCTCGAACGGCGCGCTGCGCCTCAAAGGCGGCATGTACGGCGGCAAGGACCTGTCGGGCGGCGTGGCGACCCGGCACGCGCAGCGGTACGGCAGGTGGGAGGTCAGGTTCCGGGCCGAGGCGGGCGCCGGTTACACCCCGGTGGCGCTGCTGTGGCCGACGGCGCAGGGCGAGGGCGCCGGCTACGCCGAGGTCGACTTCGCCGAGATCGTGGATCCCCGGCGGCAGGGCGGCGGCATCTTCGTGCACAGCGGCCAGGGGCGGGCGCAGCGGCAACTGCGGGCCGACTTCACCACGTGGCACACGGTGGCGGTGGACTGGCTGCCGGGCCGGCTGACGTTCTGGCTGGACGGCCGGAAGGTATGGGACTACCGCGGCGCCCACGTGCCCGATGGCGGGAAGATGGGGCTGGCGCTGCAGAACGACGTGGTGTGCGAGCCACGCTGCCGCGACGCCGCCACGCCGGCCACCGTGTCGATGTACGTCGACTGGGTGAAGGTCTACAAGCCGTCCTGAGCGGCCAGCCGGGCCGCCTTGAGGCCAAGGTGCACGGCCAGGCGGTCGTCGCCGTCCGACAGGTCGCGGTGCGTGAGGCGCTCGGCCTTGCCCAGCCGGTAGTAGAGCGTCTGGCGGTGGATGCCCAGCTCGGCGGCGCTCTTCTGGGCGTGGCCGCCGCAGTCGAGATAGACCTCGACGGTGTGGGCCAGCTCGGGGTCCAGCGCCGCGGTCTCGGTCGCGAGCTCGCGCAGGTCCGCCGGGCCGAGCCGGGCCAGCAGGCGGTGCACGCCCAGGTCCGTCCAGCGGGCGATGGGGGCGTAGCGGGGGAAGTGCTCGGCGATGCGCAGGGCCTGGCGGGCCTCGCGCCAGCTCAGCCAGGCGTCGGCCGGGTCGGTCCTGGGCGCGCCGATCCCGGCGGCTGTGCCGTACGCGCCGCGCACCGTCTGTGCCACCTCGCCGGCCAGGTGGGCGGGGGCGAGCAGGGCGACGGGCGAGCCGGCGCGGGCCAGGACGCCGCGCGGGAGCGTCCAGAGGGCGGCCAGGCGTTCCTCCGACTCGCGCACGGCGATCGCCGTGACGGGTCCCGGCACCTCGATGGAGGCGCCGGCGCGTTCCTCGGGATCGGGCGAGAACAGGGCCGTCAGGCCGCGCCCGAGGTCGCGGCGGCTCCTGGCCTCCTGGGCGAGCGCGGCGGCGGCCCTGGCCACCAGCGGCGCGGCGGACTGGAGCCGGTCGTCGGTGAGCGCGCCGGAGTCGAGCAGCCACAGGTAGCCGTAGGTGACGTCGCCGTGCCGCAGCGGCCAGCACACCCGGGCCAGGACCTTGAGCTCGGCGTCCCCGGGGATCCTGACCGGCCCTCCGGCCCTGACGATGCCGTAGCGCTCGAAGTAGTCGCGCACCTCGCCGGTGGCGCGCCGGCGCAGGATCGATTCCTGGCGGACCGTGTCGATGTCGCCGTGCTGGGCTCCGTAGGCCAGCAGCCGGAACGTGCGGTCCTCCAGCGTCGCGGACGCCCCCAGCCGGGCGGCGATCTCGTCGACGATCTCTTGCAGGTCTGCCGAGTTGTGCATTTGTATGACAGCCTCCCACACCCGGCGTTACGCGCGTCGATAGCCCCCTCCGACCTGCGTTTTTAGACTGAGAACATGCTGGGTCAAGTGCTTCTCGCCGCTTCCGGGAGCGGTGTCGTACGCCGTACCGTGTCGGGCTTCCCGCTCACCAAGAAGGTCGTCGAACGGTTCGTCGCGGGCGAAAGCGTCCAGGAGGCGCGCGACGCCGTCGAGCGGCTGCGCGATGCGAACCTCGCCGTCACCGTCGACCGCCTCGGCGAGGAGACGCGGGACGCGCGCGACGCCGCGGCCACCGCCAAGGCGTACGTCGAGCTGCTGGAGGCGCTGCGGCCGCTGGAGCTGGGCGAGCGCGGCGAGGTGTCGGTGAAGCTGTCCGCCGTCGGGCAGCGGCTCGACGACGCGCTGGCGCTGGAGCACGCCCGCGAGATCTGCGCCGCCGCCGCGGCCGGCGGCTCTGCCGTCACGCTCGACATGGAGGACCACACCACGGTCGGCTCCACGCTGGGCATCCTGCGCAAGCTGCGCGAGGACTATCCGGCGACAGGCGTGGCGATCCAGGCGTACCTGTTCCGCAGCGAGGAGGACTGCCGCGACCTGGCCGTGGAGGGCTCCAGGGTGCGCCTGGTCAAGGGCGCCTACCGGGAGCCGGCCTCGGTCGCGCACCAGGGGAAGACCGCCGTGGACAAGGCGTACGTGCGATGCCTGCGGATCCTCATGGCGGGGAAGGGATACCCCATGGTGGCGACGCACGACGACCGCATGATCGCGATCACGGAGCTGCTCGCCGACCGGTACGGGCGGGCGATCGGCGACCACGAGTTCCAGATGCTCTACGGAATCCGGACCGACCGGCAGGAGGCCCTGGCAGGGGCCGGCCACACGGTCCGCGTCTACGTCCCCTACGGCGACGACTGGTACGGCTATTTCATGCGCCGCCTCGCGGAGCGCCCGGCCAACGTCGCCTTCTTCCTTCGTGCCCTTGGGGGTAAGTAATGGATGCCATCAGCAACGTCCCCGTTCCCGCCAACGAGCGGGTGTACGGCTACGCGCCGGGCAGCGCCGAGCGGGCCGCGCTGGAGGACCGCATCAAGGAGCTGGCCGGGGCGTCGATCGACCTGACCATGACCATCGACGGCGAGCAGCGGCTCGGCGGCGGCGCGCCCATCGACGTGGTGCAGCCGCACAACCGCGCCTCGGTCCTGGGCCGGGCCCACGAGGCCACCGCGCAGGACGTGCGCGCCGCCGTCGACAGCGCGCTGCGGGCGGCGCCCGCCTGGCGGGCGCTGCCGTTCGACGAGCGCGCCGCGATCTTCCTGAAGGCGGCGGAGCTGCTGGCCGGGCCATGGCGGGCGACGCTCAACGCGGCCACCATGCTGGGCCAGTCGAAGTCGGTGCAGCAGGCGGAGATCGACTCGGCCTGCGAGCTGATCGACTTCTTGCGGTTCAACGTGGCCTACGCCCGCCAGCTCTACTCCGACCAGCCGAGCTCGTCGCCCGGCGTGTGGAACAGGATGGAGTACCGGCCGCTCGAGGGCTTCGTGCTCGCGATCACGCCGTTCAACTTCACCGCCATCGCCGGAAACCTGCCGACGGCGCCCGCTCTGATGGGCAACGTCGTCGTCTGGAAGCCGTCGCCCACCCAGCAGTTCGCCGCGCACTTCACGATGCGGCTGCTGGAGGCGGCCGGCCTGCCGCCGGGCGTGATCAACCTGGTCACCGGCAACGGCCAGGCCGTCTCCGAGGTCGCCCTCGGGCACCCCGAGCTGGCCGGGATCCACTTCACCGGCTCGACGGCGACGTTCCAGCACCTGTGGCGCACGGTCGGCGAGAACATCGCCGGCTACCGCGGCTACCCGCGCCTCGTCGGGGAGACCGGTGGCAAGGACTTCGTGCTGGCCCACCCGTCCGCCGACCCGGCGGTGCTCTCGACGGCCCTGGTCAGGGGCGCGTTCGAGTACCAGGGGCAGAAGTGCTCGGCGGCCTCGCGGGCGTACGTGCCGCGCTCGGTCTGGAACCGGATGCGGGACGACTTCGTCTCCGCGACCGAGTCGCTGACCGTGGGCGACGTGACGGGCGACCTGTCGACGTTCATGGGCGCGGTCATCGACGACCGGGCGTTCGCCAAGCACAGAACGGCCATCGAGCGGGCGCGGGCGGCCGCGAACATCGACGTCCTCACCGGCTCGTGCGACGACTCCGTCGGATATTTCGTGAAGCCGACCATCCTGGAGTGCGCCGACCCCGCGGACGAGATCTTCGTCAAGGAGTACTTCGGCCCGATCCTCGGCGTGCACGTCTACGACGACCGCGACTTCGACGCGGTCCTCGACCAGATGGAGGGCATTTCCCCGTACGCGCTGACCGGGTCGATCATCGCCCAGGACCGCTACGCCATCGCGGCGGCCTCGGAGCGGCTGCGCTTCGCGGCGGGCAACTTCTACGTCAACGACAAGCCGACCGGCGCGGTCGTGGGGCAGCAGCCGTTCGGCGGGGCCCGCTCCTCGGGCACCAACGACAAGGCGGGCTCGATCTTCAACCTGATCCGCTGGGTGAACGCCCGCACGATCAAGGAGACCTTCGCCCCGCCGACCGACCACCGTTACCCGCACATGGGCTGAGGCTCATCGATCCCCCGAGCCACGCGTGGGCCGGGGGATC
Source organism: Nonomuraea sp. H19 (assembly GCF_052068215.1). Classification (NCBI taxonomy): domain Bacteria; kingdom Bacillati; phylum Actinomycetota; class Actinomycetes; order Streptosporangiales; family Streptosporangiaceae; genus Nonomuraea; species Nonomuraea sp. H19. The sequence continues at coordinate 20,464 of NZ_JBQHCV010000006.1, forward strand.
GCCGGCGTAACGCGGCGGGTCCCGCGGTCAGCCGGGAACGACTGGGCCGAGCTCCGGGCCGGCGGGCCGGTGGCGGGCCCGGGATGCGGCCAGGCGGCCCCAGTCGTTCATGATGCCGTCGCGGATGGCCAGGAAGTCGCCGTACAGCTCGTCGTAGAGCGCGGCGCGCTCCTCGTCGGGCTCGAAGACGTCGCGCGGCACCACGTACCGTTTCACCGCGGCCGGGACGGACGGCTCGGCGCCGGAGGCGACCAGCGCGGCGACGAACGCCCCCTTGGCCCCGATCTCGGAGTCGGCGGAGCGCGTCGTGGGCACGCCGGTGATGTCGGCGAGCAGCCGGCACCAGAACTCGCTGTTCGCGCCGCCGCCCGTGATCCGCAGCTCGGTGGCGCGGGTGCCGGTGAACTCCAGGCATTCGCGCACGACATAGCTCATCCCTTCGAGCATGGCGCGCGCGATGTGGGACCTGGTGTGCTCGAAGGTGAGCCCGCTCATCGAGCCGCGGGCACGGGTGTCCCGGAAGGGGGCGCGCTCCCCCGCGGGGCTGAGGTAGGGGTGGAAGAAGAGGCCGTCCGCGCCGGGATCGGTGGTCTGCGCCAGGTCGGAGATCCAGCCGGGCCTGTCCAGGCCGATCAGCTTCATCCCCCAGCCGATGGCCTCGACCCCGGCCATGGCGGCGAGGGAGCGCAGGTATCCCCCGGGCACGCCGGAGGGCAGGGTCATCCCGGCCGGGGTGCCGGAGGTGTCCACCGCGGCGACGGGCGTCCCGGTGGACAGGGTGGTCCCGAGGACCGTGCAGGCCTGTCCCGGGGCGACGGCTCCGATGCCGAGCGCCGTGGCCGGGATGTCGAAGGGCGCCATGACCACCGGCAGCCCGGCCGGGAGCCGCAATTCCGCCGCCGCGACGGCCTGCAGCTGGCCGATCCGGTCGCCGTCGCCGCGGACGTCGGGCAGGAGGCGTTCGGCCCACGGCATGCCGAGGAGGTCGAGGATCTCCGGCGAGTAGGCGCGCGTGCGGATGTCGAGGAACGGCGCGGCGGCGTCGGACTCTTCGACCGCGTATTCGCCGGTGAGCCGAAGAAACAGCCAGCCGCCGCAGTAGAGGGCCTTGTGGGAGGCGTCGAGCCGGTCCGGATCGTTGGCCCGCAGCCACTTCAGGATGGCGCCGGAGGTGCCGGCGAAGCCGTAGCTGCCGTTGATCCTGAAGACGTCGTCGAGCACCCCGGCGGCCTCCCAGCCGTCGACGATGCCGGCGGCCCGGGCGTCGTTCCACAGGATGGCGGGGCCCGTGGGGCGGCCGTCGGGCCCCACCAGCCAGCATCCGTCCCCTTGCCCGGTGAACGCCAGCATCCGCACCGGCTCGCGGGAGGCGTGGACGAGGGATCGGACGGTGTAGACGACCGCGTCCCAGACGCCGTACATGTCCTGCTCGCTGAAGCCCGGCCGAGGTCGCCCGACCTGCGTCGCCTGGCGGGCGACCTGCAGCTCGCGGCCTTCGTCGTCGAACATCACGGCTTTGACCATGGTGGTGCCCGCGTCGACGCACAGAATGGCCATGCCCGTCGCTCCTTTCCGTGACTTCGAGATCGCTAGCTCGCGGAACGCTCCTCGTAGCGGGTGATGACCACGACCTTCTCATTCGACGGGGAGGAGGTGTCGAACTCGTAGCCGAGCCACTCCTTGACCAGGCGGCGGGCCAGCTCGGGCCCGATCACGCGCTGGCCGAGCGTGATCACCTGGCAGTCGTTGGACAGGATCGACCGCTCGGCGCTGAAGGAGTCGTGGGCGACCGTGGCGCGCACGCCGGGCACCTTGTTCGCGCTGATGGCCATGCCGATGCCGGTACCGCAGATCAGCACCCCCCGGTCGATCTCCCCCGCGGCGACGAGCTCGGCGAGCCTGATGCCGACCTGGCCGTAGGACTCGCTCTCCGGATCCGCCGCGGGGACTCCGAGGTCGCGGACGGACTCCACGCGGTCGTCGTCCCGCAGATCCGCGAGGATCAGCTCCTTGTAGGCGAGTCCGGCGGAGTCGCAGCCGATCGCCATCCGCCAGCGCTTGGACACCATGGACAGTCTCCTTCGTACGTTCTTTCGGTGAGTCAGCCGCAGTGCCGGGCGAGCACGTCGCCGACGGCGGTGAGGATGAGGCCCATGGAGGTCGCGCCGGCGTCCGGGGACCCGACGCTGCGCTCGGCCAGGGGACGGGCCCGGCCGACCTTGGGCACGAGGTCCGCGGTGGCGGCGGCCGCCTCGACCGCGGAGCGGGCCGCCGCGGCCCACGAGCGGTCGAGCGCGGAGCCGGCGGCGAGGTAGGTGTCGAGGGCGTCGGCGAACGGGAAGAGCGCGTCCAGCATGGTCTTGTCGCCGAGTTCGGCCCCGCCCAGGTCCTTCATCGCCATCGCGCCGCGCCGCACGGCCCGTGCGAGCCGCGCCGGGTCGACCGGCTGGTCGTTGCCGAGTGACTCCCCGATCGTGCGCAGGAACAGGCTCCACAGCACCCCGGAGGTGCCGCCGGCCCGGTCGCCGAAGGCGCCGGCCGCGGCGGCGAGCACGGTCTGGAGGCCTCCCTGGGTGGCCTCGGCCGCCGACAGGGCGGCGCGCAGCCCGCGCACCATGCCGGAGCCGTGATCGCCGTCGCCGGCGACGGCGTCGATCCGCCCGAGCTCGTCCTCGTGCTCGGCCACGACGGCGGTCATCGCGCGAAGCGCGTCCCTGACGACCGCGGCAGCGCGCTCCGACTCGGGAGCGGCCTGCGCGGCCGCGTCCACCGCGACCGTCTCCTCCGAGGCGACGTAGCGTTCGAAGGCCGCGGTGCGGACGCTGCCCCGGCGGAAGGCGGGCGTGTGCGCCGGGGCCCGCCAGAGCTCCTCCAGCTCGTCGTCCAGCCAGGTGATCGACAGGGAGCAGCCCGCCATGTCCAGGCTCGTGACGAGCTCGCCGACCTCCGGCATGACCGGCTCGACGCCGGCGTCGGCGAGCAGCGGCCGCACGTTGTTCCAGAGCAGGAACAGTTCCTCGTATTTGGTGGCGCCGAGGCCGTTGAGGAGCACGGCGGCGCGGTGCGCGCCCTCCGGGCGTTCGGCGAGGAGCGGCTCCACCAGCGCGGCGGCGATCTTCGCCGCGGGCATCCAGGCGTCGGATCGGACGCCGGGCTCTCCGTGGATGCCCAGCCCGAAGTCCATCGTCCGCTCGGCCACGGCGAACAGCGGGCTGGACCGCCCGGGGAAGGTGCAGCCGGCGAAGGCGACGCCGAAGGAGAAGGTGCGGGCGTTCGCCGCACGCATGATCCGCTCCACCGCGTCGAGGTCGTCGCCGCGTTCCGCCGCGGCACCGGCGATCTTGTACACGGTGAACGTGCCCGCGATTCCGCGCCGCTGGTCCGCCTCGGCGGCGGGGGCGGAGGCGATGTCGTCGGTCACGTACACGATGCGTACGTCGACGCCCTCCGCGCGCAGCCGGTCCGCGGCCGCGGCGAAGTTCAGCCGGTCACCGGCGTAGTTGCCGAAGGCCAGGACCACGCCGGCGCCACCGTGGGCGGCGCGCGCGATCCGGTAGACCTGCTCGGCCGAGGGCGAGGTGAAGACGTCGCCGAGTACGGCGCCGTCGGCGAACCCGACGCCGGTCACCCCCGAGTAGGACGGGTAGTGACCGGATCCGCCGCCGATGACCAGGCTGACCTTGCCCGCACGCGGGCCGCCGGAGCGGATGAAGCCGGAGGCGCCGGGCACCCGGGCGACGTAGTCCGGGTAGGCCAGGGCGAACCCGTTGATCACCTCGTTCTTGAATTCCGCGGGATCGTTGTAGATCTTGGTCACTGGCGTGCTCCCTCGGACAGCTGGGCGAGGATGAACTCGCGGGCGTCGACGTGGTCGGAGGCAAGGTGGTCCACCAGCGCCGCCGCATCCGCCCGGGGCGGGTAGGTGGCGTTCGGAATCCCGACGACGACCAGGCCGGCGGCGTACGCGGCGCGGATGCCGTTGCTGGAGTCCTCCACCGCGAGGCCGTTGCCGGGGCTGATCCCGAGCCGGGCGACGGCCTCGAGGTAGACGTCGGGGCTGGGCTTGCCGCGCGGCACCTCTTCGCTGGAGACGGTGGCGGTGAACAGCCCGGCCAGGTCGTGATGGCTGAGCACCGCGTCGATCGCCTTGCGGGCGGCCGACGACGCCAGCGCGATGGGCACCCGGGCGCTGACGCTGCTGACCAGCTCCCGCGCGCCGGGCAGGAGCTCGGCCTCGCCGCGCTGGATGCGGCCGACCAGCCCGTTCACGCAGTGATCGCGGGCCATGTCCGCGTCGCCGGGGGCGCCGACGTGGCCGGCGAGGTAGCCGGCCCACTCGATCGAGCTCATACCCTGGACGGCCAGGGTGTCGGACAGCTCCCACGGGCGCCCCCGGGACTCGGAGAAGTCGCGCCAGACCTCCTCCCAGAGGTGCTCGCTCTCGATGATCACACCGTCCAGGTCGAAGACGACCCCTTCGATGGGCTGGTCGTTGGTCATGAGGCCACCTCCACGTTCGCTCCGGCCGCCTCAAGGGCGTCGAGCGCCTGCGGGCTCGCCTCGGAGTCGGTGATCACCAGGTCGAAGACGGTCAGGGGGGACAGCCGGTGCAGCGCGGTCCTGTCCAGCTTGCTGCTGTCGACCAGCAGGTAGCGCGCGGAGGCGGACTCGATCATCGCGCGCTTGAACGCCACGATGCGCTCCTCCTGGTGGTAGGCGTGGCCGGCGGTGACGGCGGAGGTGGACATGAACAGCGCGTCGGCGTGGATGTCCTGGATGACCTCGATGGCGTGCATGCCCTGGAAGGAGTCGTGCAGCGGGTCGTAGTCGCCGCCGATCCCGATGACGCGGATGTCCGGCAGGGCGGTCAGCTCCTTGAGCGCGGCGAGGAAGTTCGTGGCGACGTGCAGCGGCGCGAACTCCGCGAGGCCGGGGATCATGTGCTGAACGGTCGTCGAGTCGTCGAGCATCAGGGACATGCCGGACTCGATGTGGCGCAGCGCCGCCTGGGCGATCCGGCGCTTCTGCTCGACGGCCGCGGCGTGGCGGAACGCCACGCGCGCCTCGAACACGCCGCTCGGCTGGGCGGTCGCGACGCCGCGCGCCTTGCGCAGGACGCCCTGCCGCTCGAGCTCGTCGAGGTCGCGGTGGATCGTCATGACGCTGACGCCGAACATCTCCGCGAGCTCCTGCGCCGTCAGCGACCCCTGCTCCAGGATGAGGTCGGCGATCTGGCTCTGACGTGCCTTGTTCTTTCGCACGGGCACTCTTTCGACGTCGGGGGGACTATGAGGATTCGTCACAGCCGCTCGCCGTCCGCCACTCGGAGCCGGGGGTCCCTGACGGCCTCGCGGGCCGCCACGGCCGACTCGTCGTCGGGAAGGCGCTGGGCGGCCAGTTCCGCCTCGATCCGGGCGAGGTAGAAGTCCAGCTCCTTCCCCACCCGCTCGGCGTCCCATCCCAGCTCCGCGCCGATCACCGGGGCGAGCGCGCGTGCGGCGGCGGCGCCCCGGTCGCGCGTCTCGATCGCGATGTGGGTACGGCGGGTCAGAACGTCGTCGAGGTGAAGCGCGCCCTCGTGCGTGACGGCGTGAACCGCCTCGGCGAGGAGGTAGTCCGGCGCTCCGTCGACGGGCCGCCCCAGTTCGGGCTGCTCGATGATCATAGCGATCAGGTCCTCGGTCAGCGAGCCGTAGCGGCCGAGGAGATGGCCGGCCTGGGCCGGGGTGAGGCCGGCGGACGCGGCGAGCCGGGCCGTGCGCGCCCGGGTCTCGGCGTAGCCGACGGCGCCGATCAGCGGGACGCTCTCGGTGCGGGACGGGGGCACCGCGCGGCCGAGTCCCTTCACCGCCTCGTCGATCGCGTCCCTGGCCATGATCCGGTACGTCGTGTACTTGCCGCCCGCGATCGTGGTGAACCCGGGAACGGGCGTCTCCACGGCGTGCTCCCGGCTGAGCCGGCTGGTGGTGCCGGCCTCTCCCCGGATGAGCGGGCGGAGCCCGGCGAAGACCCCGTCGATGTCGTCCCTGGTGAGCTCGGTCTCCAGCACGGCGTTCACGTTGCGCAGCAGATAGTCGATGTCGGTCGAGGTCGCCGCCGGATGGTCGAGCCCGGCCGTCCACGCCGTGTCCGTGGTGCCGATCAGCCAATGGCGGCCCCAGCTCCGTACGAACAGGACGCTGTCCTCGGCGCGGACGAACAGCGAGACCTCGCTCCTGATCCGGTCCCGGGGCACCATGATGTGCACGCCTTTGGAGGCCTTCACACTGAAGCCGGGCCTGCCTCCCGCGAGGCCGCTCAGCCCGTCGCTCCAGACGCCGGTGGCGTTGACCACGTGCTTGGCGCGGATGGTGAACGTCTCACCGCTCTCCAGGTCCTGCGCCTGCGCGCCGCGGACGGCGCCGCCGGAGGTGTCCAGCCCGACGACCTTGACCGCGGAGGCGACCTCCGCGCCGTGAGCCGCCGAGGTGCGCACGAGTTCCAGGGTGTGGCGCGAGTCGTCGACCTGGGTGTCGTAGAACGCGATCGCGCCGATCAGCCCGCTCTGCCTGACCCCGGGAGCGAGGCGCCGGACCGCGCCGCGGGACAGGTGGCGGTGGCGGGGAACCGCGCCGGCGCCGCCGATGGTGTCGTAGAGCAGGAGGCCGGCGCCCACGTAGGCGCGTTCCCAGAGCCTGCGGCGCAGCGGGTAGAGGAAGCGGATGGGCTTGACGAGATGCGGCGCGAGGTCGTTCAGGAGCAGCCTGCGCTCGCGCAGCGACTCGCGGACGAGGCCGAAGTCGAACCGCTCGAGATAGCGGAGACCGCCGTGGATGAGCTTGCCGGACCGGCTGGAGGTGCCGGCCGCGTAGTCCCGCATTTCCACGAGGGCGACGGCCAGCCCGCGGGTGGCCGCGTCCAGGGCGGCCCCGGCTCCGGTGACGCCGCCGCCGATGACGAGGACGTCGTATTCCGTACGGGCGAGCCGCGCCAGCGCTTGCGCGCGCCCCGCCGGGCTGAGCTGGCCGTTCGGCATGCGCTATCGGGACCTTTCTCGCAGACGACTCTTCAGAGGGGTGGGGAGTGGGCGCCGGCCATCGAGAGCACGACGGCACTGGGCAGGTAGGCGCCCACTCCCCCGCTGGGAGGACCCGCGCTCACTTGTCCAGGACGAACGGCGCCGAGTACTTGTCGGCGTTCTCCTTGGTGATGAGCACGCAGTCGATGCTCTGCTTCTCGTCGGCGACCCCGGACTTGCCGGTCTTGAGGTATTCGACGGCCTGGGCGACGGCGTTCGTCGTGCCCTGGACGATGGGCTGGAGCACCGTGGCGACCATGGTCCCGGCGCGCACCGCCTTGACCGCGTCGGCGTTGCCGTCGAAGCCGAGCACCTTCACCTTGTCGATCTTCTTGGCGTCGGTGAGCGCCTCGATCGCGCCGAGGGCCATCTCGTCGTTGCCGGCGATGACGCCGGTGATGTCAGGGTGGGCCGCCAGGAGACCCTCCATCTTGTCCTTGCCCTGGACGCGGTCCCAGTTCGCCGTCTCCTGGCCGACCTTCTTGAGGTCGGGGTAGGCGGAGATGACGGCGGCGTAGCCGTCGGAGCGCACCTGGGCGTTGTTGTCGGTCGGGTTGCCGAACAGCTCGACGTACTTGCCCTTGCCGTCCATCGACTTCACCCAGGCCTCGGCGCCGATCGTGGCGCCCTGGGCGTTGTTGGAGATGATCTGCGCCTTGGCGATGCCCTGCTTGGAGATCTCGGCGTTCACGAGGAACACCGGGATGCCGGCGTCGGTCGCCTTCTGGACGGCGGCCACGGACTCGTCGGCGCCGGCCGGGTCGAGGATGATGGCCTTGACCTTGTTGCTGATGGCGGTGTCGATCAGCTGGTTCTGCTTGTCGGGGTCGGCGCCGTGGGCGTTGACCGTGGCCTGGTAGCCCGCCTTCTCGATCTCGGTCTTGGCGGTGTCCGCCTCCGCCTGCCAGTAGGAGTTGGCGAGGTCCACCGTGATGACGGCGATGGTCCCGCCCTGCGCGGCACCGCCCGTGGCCGCAGCGGCGGTGGTTGCGGAGCCCGAGGCGGTGTCGGTGCCTGACGAGCCGCAGGCGGCGAGGCCGAGTGCCATCGCACCTGTCGCTGCGATGGCGGCGATCTTTCGGAACATGTGGAGCCTTTCGCGAACACTGGAAGTGCGGACGGCGCTGGCCGGGCCGTCCGGGGTACGTCGGGTCACACCGGGGCGGATACGTGCTCCGACGGCTTGGGGGGTGACAGCGCGGCCTTCCCGGAGCGGCGCTTCTGGAGGTTCTGCTGGAGCTGGTCCAGCGCGACGGCGACGACGATCACGGCGCCCTTGATGATCTGCTGCCAGAACTGGGAGACCCCGACGAGGACGAGACCGTCCACGAGGAAGCCGATGACGAAGGCGCCGATGAGGGTTCCGCGGATGGTGCCGCGGCCGCCCGAGAGCGCCGCTCCGCCGATCACCACGGCGGCGATGGCGTTGAGCTCGAAGAATTCGCCGGCCGACGGCGTGGCCGAGGACAGGTCGCCCGTGAGGAGCAGGCCGACCGCCGCCGCGCACAGGCCGGACAGGACGTAGATGCGGGTCTTCACCTTCTTGATCGGGACGCCGGACAGCTCGGCCGCGCGCTCGTTGCCGCCGGTCGCGTAGAGCCATCGGCCGAACGGGCTCTTGCTGAGCACCACCGCGAACACCACCGCGAAGACGATCATGGCCCAGACCGCCATGGGCAGCCCGAGCGGAGCGCTCTTGAGGAAGGTGAGGAAGCCGGTGTTGCCCAGCTTCTGCTCCCCGCCGAGCTGGGAGAACGGGGTGCCGTTCGTGATCAGCAGCGCGATGCCGCGGGCGACGTACAGCATGCCGAGTGTCGCGATGAACGGCGCGACGTTGAGTCTGGCCACCACCACGCCGTTCACCCATCCGGCGAGAGTGCCCACGCCGAGGGAGACGACGATCACGACCCAGGCGGCCGGGTAGAGGAACAGGTCGAGGCCGGGGATCTCGAATCCTTCGAGCAGCATGCCCGCGATGACGCCGGACAGGCCCACGATCGAGCCGACCGACAGGTCGATGCCGCCGTTGAGGATCACCAGGAGCATCCCGATCGCCAGGATCGCGTTCATCGCCACGTGCCGCGTCATGACGATGAGGTTGTCGGGGCTGAGGAAGTTGGGGGACAGCAGCGAGAAGACGACCACGATGAGGACCAGGGCGAGCAGCGCGCGCCCCTCGACCATCAGTGCCCTGGTGTTGATCTTGCGGGGGGCGCGTGGCGCCGTCGTCTTGACGGCGGTCTGGGTCAGCTCACTCACTGGCGGTTCCCATCGGCTGGATGCCGGCCTCGGACTCCCCGGAGGCGGCCATGATCTCTTCACGTGAGGCCGTGCGGGGGTCGAACTCCCGGACCACGCGCCCCTTGGACATGACGACAATGCGGTGCGATGCCGTGATCGCCTCACCGATCTCGCTGGTCACGTAGAGGACCGCGAGCCCTTTGCGCGCCTCGCGGAAGAGCAGTGAGAAGATCTCGCCCTTGGCGCCGACGTCGATGCCGCGGGTCGGCTCGTCGAGCAGGAGCACCTTCGGGCGGGTGAGCAGCATCTTGCCGATCACTACTTTCTGCTGGTTGCCGCCGCTCAGCGACGTGATCGCCGCGCCGGGGCCGGCGGTCTTCACCCGTACGCCGGAGATCCCCTCCTGGATCCGGCCCGCTTCGCGCCTGCGCGAGACGAAGCGGGAGACGACGAACGACCTGGTCGCCTCCAGCAGGCTCGACAGGGACAGGTTCTGGCCGACCGACATCGACTGGACCAGCCCGTCCCGCTGCCGGTCCTCCGGCACGAGGCCGATGCCGAGCTCGATCCGCTCCGCGATGGACCTGCCGGTCAGGTCCTTGCCGCCGAGCTCCACCCGGCCGGTGGCGATCGCCCCGCGGCCGGCCAGCGCCTCCACCAGCTCCGTGCGGCCGGCGCCCATGAGCCCGTACAGGCAGACGATCTCGCCGTGCCTGACCTCCAGGGAGACGTCGTTGACCGCTAGCCGGCCCTCCCCCGCGGCGTCGACGACCTTGAGGTTCCTGATGCTCAGCGCGACGTCGCCGCGGTCTCGCTCGGCGTCGCGGAAGTCGTACTCGGCGGCCCGTCCGACCATCTTGCCGACCACCCAGGGCAGGTCGATGTCGCCGGCGTCCGCGGTGGCCACCAGCTCGCCGTCGCGGAACACCACCGCGTGGTCGGAGATCTCGATCGCCTCCTCCAGATGGTGGGAGATGTAGACGATCGCGACCCCGTTGGCGGTGAGGTCCTTGATGACCTTGAAGAGGACCTCGACCTCCGGGGCGCTGAGCGCCGACGTGGGCTCATCCATGATCAGGATGCGGGCGTCCAGCGCCAGGGCGCGGGCGATCTCGACGATCTGCTGCTGCCCGATGCGGAGGTCGGCGACGAGGGTGTCCGGGTCGATGTCCTCCTCGAGCCGTTCCATGAGCCGCCGCACGGCTTTGCGCTCACCGCGGTAGTCCACCGTGCCGAACACGCTCATGCGTTCGCGGCCGATGAAGACGTTGTCGCGCACGCTCATGTTCGGGCAGAGGTTGAGCTCCTGATGGATGATCGAGATGCCGTGCTCGACCGCCTGGTTGGGCGAGCGCAGCTCGATCGGCTCCCCGTCGAGCTCGAGGTGTCCCGAGGTCGGTGATTCGACGCCGGCGATGATCTTCATCAGGGTCGACTTGCCGGCCCCGTTCTCCCCGAACAGTGCGGTGACCTTGCCCCGGCGCACCTCGAAGGTGACTCCCTTGAGCGCCTGGGTGGCGCCGTAGTGCTTGGTGATGTCGATCGCCCGCAGGATGACGCCTTCCCGGGCGGGGCTCGCGGCTCCCCCGGCCATCAGCCCGCCACCTCCACCTTGACCGGCGTGACGAGGTAGCTGTGCTCCGGGCCGGTGTTGGTGACGTAGACGCCGACCACCGTCGCGGCCTTGCCCCGCGCCGCGGCGGCGTCGACCTTGCCGCCGACCTCCGCCAGCATCTTCGTCTTCAGCTCGTTGGCCACCTGCTGGTAGTCGGTCTGGTTCTGGAAGTCCGCGAACTTGAGGGTTCCGGTGACGTCCCGCAGGGCGGTGCCGTTGGCGGCCTGGCCGACCGCGACGCGGACCACGCTGCCCTTCGGCAGACCCGCCACGTCGACGGTGAGCAGACCCGCGTCGGTCTCGGTGACCTCGCCGGTGAAGCGCACCGGGATCGCGTACTTGTCGGTGCCCGCGATGTGGCCGTACTTCGCACCGGCGGCCGAGGCGTCGGCGGCGACCGCGGTGGCGACCTCCTTGAGCTCCACAGCCTTCGCCTCGACCGCCTTGACGATCTTGGGGTACTCGGCGGCGGCGAAGTCCTTGGCGTTGAACTCCGCGGGATTGATCGCGGCCACCTGCTGTCTGGACAGGACCGTGGTGTCCATGCCCATCGCGACCAGGAGGACCACCAACGCGGCGGGCCAGACGAGGCGCGCGAGCATGCGGGGCGGGTCGGCGGCGGTGCTCATCGGCGTCGGGGGCTCCTTTCCAGGAACTCGCCGGCAGGGCGATCCGGAGGCGAGATGCGCGAGCTATCACGCGTTCATGGGAACGTAACAGGGAGACTCGTTATCAATCAAGATTTATCTGTTATCAACGCCGAAACGTAGCCTGCCGGTGTGATCCAGGTCATGGCTGGCTAGATTTATCACATGAGTCGCGATAGCTTCGGCGAAGTTAACGTTAGAAATCACGCCGCCGATCTCGTCCGAACATGAGATGATCACTCAGGAGCGCGATGAGCACTTACCGAGACCGCTCCCTCCAGCGCCTTCAGCACGACTTCGACCTGCTCGTCATCGGTGGGGGTGTCAACGGGCTCGGCATCGCGTGGGACGCGGCCGACCGCGGCCTGTCGGTGCTCGTGATCGACAAGGGAGACTGGGGCAGCGGCACGTCGTCGTGGTCGTCCCGCATGGTCCACGGCGGGCTCAAATATCTCGACAAGCTCGAGGTGGGGCTCGTCCGCGAGTCACTGCGCGACCGGGAGTGGCTGCTGCGCCGCGCGCCGCACCTCGTCGCGCCCCTCCCGTTCGCGCTGCCGTTCTACCGGGACAACAGCCACCACCGGTTCGCCCTGCGCGCGGGGATGGTGCTCTACGACGTCCTGTCCTTCGACAAGTCGCTGCCGCTCCACCGCACCTACGGGCGGCGCAAGACCGCGGCCTTGCTGCCCGGCCTGTCCCAGGACGGGCTCCAGGGCTCGGCGGTCTACTACGACGCGCAGGTGGAGTACGCCGAGCGGCTCTGCGTCGAGATCATGCTCGCCGCGCGCGCGGCCGGGGCCGCCACGCTCAACTACGCCGAGTCCACCGGGCTGCGGACCGAGCGGGGCCGCGTGACCGGGGCGTCGGTGCGTGACCTGATCACCGGCACGGTCCACGAGGTCACGGCGCGTTTCACCGTCAACGTCGCGGGGCCGTGGGCCGACTCCGTGCTCTCCGATTCGCTGCCCGCGGGCGAGCGGCTGATCGGCGGCACCAAGGGCACGCATCTCGTCGTGGACCCGTTCCCCGGCGCGCCGCCTTACGCGATGTACTACGAGGCGCTCAGCGACGGCCGCCCCCTCATGGTGATCCCCTGGCTCGGCAGATACCTCATCGGCAGCACGGACGAGCGGTTCGAAGGCGACCCCGGCACGGCCGCGGCCGACCAGGGAGAGATCGACTACATCCTCGCCGAGACCAACCGCCTGTTCCCCGCGGCGAAGCTGACCGAGGACGGCATTCTGTACACCTACACCGGGGTCAGGCCCCTTCCGTTCGCGCCGAGCGGCGCGCCCGGCGACGTCACGCGCCGGCACATCCTGCACGACCACCGCCCGCGCCTCGACGGGCTGCTCTCGATCGTCGGCGGCAAGCTGACCACCTTCCGCACGCTCGCCGAGCACGCCGTCGACGAGGTAGCCGCGCGCCTGGGCAGGAAGACGGCGTCGCGGACCCGCAAGCTCGACCTCCCCGGCCGCCCGCCCGAGGAGTTCGGGTTCGAGCAGGAGAGCGAGCTGCCGGCCGCCGAGGCCCGCCGGCTGGTGCGCGTCTACGGCGCCCGCGCCCGCCAGGTCACCGCCCTGATCGCCTCCTCCGAGACCCTCTCGCGGACCGTCGGCCCCTCGACCGGGCTGCGGGCCGGCGAGGTCGTCTTCACGATCAGGGAAGAGGAGGCCGTCAGCCTCGCCGACGTGCTCGCCCGCCGCACCATGATCGGCCTGGAGCCCGACCTCGGCCAGGGAGCCATGGACTCGGTCGCCGCCGTCTGCGCCGCCGAGCTCGGCTGGGACGAGGCGGAGACCACCCGGCAGTTGGCCGCCTACCTCACCTATCTCCGGCGCTTCCGCGAACTCCAACCGGGGCCCGTGGCCTAGATGGGACGCTATCTCCTCGGCGTCGACGCCGGATCCACCGTCACCAAGGCCGTGCTCTTCGACCCGACCGGCCGCGAGATCGGCCAGGCCGCACAGCGGGTGCCGCACAGCTACCCGCGACCGCACCACGTAGAGCGCGACCAGGACGAGCTGTGGGAGGTGACCTGCTCGGTCATCCGGGAGGTCGTCGCCACGACCGGCGTGCGGGCGGCGGAGGTCGCGGGCGTCGCGGTCACCTCCCACGGTGACGGCGTCTACCTGGTCGACGAGCAGGGCCGGCCGACCAGGCCGGGAATCCTCTCGCTCGACACCCGCGCGGCGGAGCTGGTCGCGGACTGGGAGCGCACCGGCCGCTGCGCCGCCGTACTCCCGCTCAGCGGGCAGAAGCCCTGGCCGGGCTCACCGGTGTCGGTGCTCGCCTGGCTGCTGCGCAACGAACCGCACGTCATGGAGCGCACGGCCTACGCGCTGCCGGGCAAGGACGTCATCAAGCACCGGCTCACCGGCGTCTTCTCCACCGATCCGACGGAGTCGAGCCTGTCGTTCACCAACGTGCACACGCAGGAGTACGACCTCGAGACGCTGCACGTCTTCGGCGTCGAACAGCTGTTCCGGCTGCTGCCCGAGGTGATCCGGTCACATGAGGTCGCCGGTGCGGTGACCGGCGCGGCGGCGGAGCGCTGCGGCCTCGTCCCCGGCACCCCCGTCGCCTCCGGCGCGCACGACGTCGACTGCGGCGCCATCGGCATGGGTACGGTGCTCCCCGGCCAGCTCGCGATCATCGCGGGAACCTTCAGCATCAACGAGGTCATCTCCGACGCGGCCAAGGTGGACGAGCGGTGGAACGCCCGCGCGTTCGTCGTGCCCGGCCAGTGGATGAACATGGCGCTCTCCCCCTCGAGCGCGGCCAACCTCGAATGGTTCGCCACCCGGCTCGCCGCCGCCGACATGCGGGCGGACAGCGCGGCCGGCCGGCCCTTCGGCTTCGTCGAGGACGATCTCCGAGCGATCGAGTCGAGCCCCAGCGACCTGGTCTACCTCCCCTTCCTCTACGGCTCTCCCTACCCGGTGGACGCGAGCGCGGCCTTCGTCGGGCTGCGCGGCTGGCACGAGCGCGGCCACCTGCTCCGCGCGGTGATGGAAGGGGTGGTCTTCAACCACCGCCACCACGTCGACGCGCTGCGGGACGGGTTCGACGTCACCGACATCCGGCTCACCGGCGGGGCCGCCAACAGCGCCCGGTGGGTGCGGATGTTCGCCGACACGCTGGCCGCTCCGGTGGGGGTGAGCACCGTGCGAGAGGCGGGCGCGCTCGGCTCCGCCATGCTCGCCGGCATCGCGGCAGGCGTCTACGCCAACCTGCCGGAGGCCGCCGCGGCGACCGGCACGGGGACCGTGGTCTGCGAGCCCACGCCCGGCGGCGTGGCGCGGCAGGAGGAGAGCTACCGGCGCTACCAGCGCGTCGTGGAGAGGATGACGGCCGTATGGGCCGAACTCGGATGACCTGGATCGGCACCAGCTGGAAGATGAACAAGACGCTGGCCGAGGCGCGCGCTTTCGCCGACGGGCTTGTCGCCGCCCGGAGCGCGCTCGACGGCGTCCGGGCCTTCGTCATCCCGCCGCACACCGCGATCGCCGCCGTACGCGAGCGCCTGCCGGCCGACGTCCCCGTCCTCATCGGGGCCCAGAACGCCCACTGGGAGCCCGCCGGGGCCTACACCGGCGAGGTGTCGATGAGCATGATCGCCGACGCGGGCGCGACGCTCGTCGAGATCGGCCACTCCGAACGCAGGCAGCACTTCGGCGAGACCGACGACACCGTCGCGCTCAAGGTGGAGGCCGCCGTCGCGGCCGGTCTCACGCCGCTGCTGTGCGTCGGCGAACCGGCCGGGGTGCGCGCCGCCGGAGGAGAGATCGACTGGGTCGCCGGGCAGGTGAGCCGGGGCCTGTCCAGGCTCGCCGCGCACGACCTGCGCAGGGTCGTCGTCGCCTACGAGCCCGTCTGGGCGATCGGCGACCTCGGCCGCGAGGCGCAGCCGGACGAAATCGCGCCAGTCATGGAGATGCTGTCCACCCGTTTCAGGCTCGCGGCCGTTCTCTATGGGGGAAGCGTCAACCGGCGCAACGCTGCGGAGCTGCTCGGCGTACCCGGGACCGACGGCCTGTTCGTCGGCCGGGCCGCGTGGGACGTCGCGGAGTTCGTCGAGTTGCTGCGCATCGGGGCCCGCGCCCGGCACACGGGACGCCCGGATGCGAGATAGTCGGAGGCTGGAGATCCGGATCGAGGAGGTGCGATGAAGGAGTCGCCCGCGGAGGGCCGCCTGGAACGTCAGCGCGCGCGCCAGCGCGCGATCGCGGCCGACGTGATGGCGGAAGGCTCGGTCCGCATCGAGGCGCTCGTGGAGAAGCACGGAATCAGCCTGATGACCGCTCACCGCGACCTCGACGCGCTCGTCGCCCGGGGGATCGTCCGCAAGACCCGCGGCGTGGTCACCGCCCTGCCGTCCAGCCTCGTCGAGGCCAGCGACCTGTTCCGGCGCGGCCGGCAGCAGGCCGAGAAGGCGGCGCTCGCCCGGGCCGCCGGCGCGTGGATCGAGCCGGGGCACTCCGTCATCCTCGACGACTCCACCACCACCTTGAGCCTCGTTCCGCTGCTCGGCGACAAGGCGCCGGTAACGGTGATCACGAACTTCCTGCCCGTCATCGAGGACCTGACCGGTGAGCCGGACGTCACCCTCATCTCGCTCGGCGGCCGGTTCCACCCCTGGTCGAACTCGTTCATGGGGCGCATGACCGTGGCGGCGATCCGCGAGGTGCGCGCCGACATCGTCATCATGTCCACCTCCGCCATCACCGACGACATCTGCTTCCACCAGACCGAGGAAACCGTCGACACCAAGCGCGCGATGTTCGACTCGGCGGCCACCCGGCTGCTGATCGTCGACCACACCAAGTTCGGCCGCCGGGCCCTGCACGCCCTCGCGCCGCTGGCCGACTTCGACCAGGTCATCGTGGACTGGCGGACTCCGGCGGAGCACGTGGAGCGGCTGCGACACAAGGGCATCGACGTCACCGTGGCGCCCGCCGTACGCGCCCGCTGACGCCGGGCACCCGCCGAACGCACCGCCGCGCGTGATGGGGAGCGCAAGGCGCGCGGGGCGCTTGGGGTCAGATGGCGGCCTGGAAGGTGCTGGCGCGCATGCCTGCCAGCAGCCCGGCCGTCTGCTCCGGCGTGAACCGGCGTACCGGGTCGTGATGCAGCAGTCCCTCGATGAGCGGCCGCATCACCCCGGCGCGGCGTGGCGGCGGATAGGGTCCGCTCCTGGCCATGCCGAGCACCGTGGCCGCGTCCTGCCCCGGGTAAGGAGGCTGGCCCTCGACGGCGCTGTAGAGGGTGGCGCCGAAGGACCACATGTCGGCCTCCTTGCTGGCCGGTCCCCCGTGCAGCCGTTCGGGCGCCATGAACGCGGGCGTGCCGCGCAGTCGCCGCGACGTCGTCATCCGGATGTCGCCCTCAGCGGTGGCTATCCCGAAGTCGGTCAGCACCACCCGGTCGCCGGTCAGCATGACGTTGGCGGGCTTGACGTCGCGATGCAGCACTCCGGCCTGGTGGGCGGTGCGCAGCGCGGCGAGCAGATGCTGCCCGATCGCGGCCACCGACTGCGCCGGCAGTGTGCCGACCTGGGAGAGTAATTGGTGCAACGACAGGCCGTCGAGATATTCCATCACGATCCAGAGCTTGCCGCCCTCCTCGATCAGGTCGTGCACCGTGACGATGTTGGGGTGCGTCAGCCCAGCAGCCATCCTGGCCTCACGCAGCACCCGGCGGCGCACCATCTCGACCTCACCGGCCAAGGTCAGCTCCTTCAGTGCCACCGTACGGTGGAGGAGCTGATCGAATGCACGCCAGACGACTCCCATACCCCCACGACCGGCCTCCTCGTTCAGGAGGTACCGTCCGCCGATCTCCCGCATACCATCCCCTCAAGCTCGGGGATAATCATGTCACTTCAGCCAAGGCTGTTGGGTGCCTAAGGTGATCTGGATATGTCAGAAAATGCGGGTTCGCTGGTCAACGGCCTAGAAATTCGATCCGACAACGCGCGCCACACAAGCCCGACACCCACCAAACATACCCCCGCGGCGCCCGCCAGGACGGCTCCGATGCCCACGAACTCTGCCACCAGCCCTCCCAGCGCGGCCCCCAGAGGCATCCCGCCCATGCCGACGAGCCGGTATGCCGAATTGACCCTCCCCAGCAGTTCGGCCGGGATCAGCCGCTGCCGCGCGGAGATCACCAGCACGTTGCCCGCCGCCCCCACCACGCCCCACAGCACGGCGGTCGGATAAAGCGTCCATGGGGCCGGTACGACCACGGGCACCAGGAGCAGGAGACTGCTGATCAGCCAGGCTCCCACGAGCGTGCGGAACTCCCCGAAGATCGCCGCGGCCCGCCCGGACACCAGGGACCCGAACACCGCGCCGGCACCGAACGCCGTCATCATCAGACCGTATCCGCTGGGCTCCAGCCCGATCATCGACTCGTCGCCCACGGCCCACAGCACGAAGACGGCGAAGTAGGCGGCGTTGGCCAGGTTGAGCAGGCCCGCCGTGATCGCCAGGCTCCGCAGCACCTTGTGGGAGCGCAGATAACGCAGCGCCTCTCCGATGTCCCGCCGCAGCGGGGGCCGGTCCGTGCGCGGGGCGGCTAACCGGTATGTCCCCCGCATGCCCAGCAGGAGCAGCCCTGCGGCGCCGTACAGCAGGGCGGGGGCGCCGAAGACGGCCGCGGGAAGCACCGCGACGAGGAGCCCGGCCACGGGGGCGCCGACGAAGTCGTTGCCGATCAGCTGGGCGCTGGACACCCGGCCGTTCGCCCTGGTCAGGTGGTCCGCGGGCACGGTCATGGGAAGAACGGACTGCGCCGAGGTGTCGGCGAAGACCTCCGTGACGCCGGCCGCCAGCACGGCGGCGAGCAGGATCCATAGATCCATCAGGCCGAGCGCCGCCAGGAGCGTCGTGGCGGCGAGGATCGCGGCGCGGGCGGCGTTGGCCACGGCCATGACGCGGCGGCGGTCGGCCCGGTCGGCGATCGCGCCCGCGTGCAGCGCCAGCAGCAGCCACGGCGCCGTCGCGGCGGCACCCACCAGGGAGACCAGGGTGGGGGAACGGGTCATCGACACGGCGAGCAGCGGCGCGCCGATCTTCAGCACGCCGTCCGCGAGGTTCGACAGCGCGGTCGACGACCACAGGAAGGCGAAGGAACGCCCAAGACCAGCCACGGTTGCTCCGATAGTGTGGAAGTGTCCAAAAGAAAGTGTGCATGGATTCCTTTGCAAAGATAGGCTTGCACGTGAAGCAAGGCAAGAGCTTTTCCGCTCGTACGCTCGACGCGAACGCGCTGAAGTCGTTCGCCCACCCTCTGCGGCTGCGGATCTACGAGCTGCTGGACGAGCACGGGCCGTCCACCGCCACGCGCCTCGCGGACCTGCTGGAGCAGAACACCGGGGCGACGAGCTACCACCTGAGGGAGCTGGCCAGGCACGGCATGATCGAAATCGTGCCCGGGATGGGGCGCGGCAAGGAGAAATACTGGCGCATCGTGCCGGGCGGTTTCACCTACGGCGAGACGCCGCCCGACCCGGAGGCGGCGAGCGCGCTGGAGTTCCTGCTCGACGACCTCGTCCGCCAGCGCGGCGCGGAGCTGTCCAGATGGCGCCAGGAGGCGTCACGGGCGCCGGAGGAGTGGGTGCAGGCCAGCACGTTCGGGCGGCGGTCGCTGCGGCTCACGGTGACGGAGACGGCGGAGCTGAGGGATGAGGTGCTGGAGGTGCTGGAGAGGTACCGGAAGGTGTCGGACCGGAGAGAAACAGCGACCACGTCCCCGGTCTCCACTGGGCACGTGGTCATCCACTTCGACGTCCTGCCGCTGGGGGCCGCCGGCGAGCAGGAGTGATCCGGTCAGGTGATGAGGGCGAGCGCCCGCTCGGCCGTCCCCTCCGGGGCGTTCTTCGGCGAGCCGCAGTCGAACGGCGGCCGCGGGTCGTACTCGATCGCCAGCTGCACCGCCTGCGCCGTCTCCGGGTCGCGCGCCTGGGCCAGCAGCGTCAGCGCCATGTCGATGCCCGCGGACACCCCGGCCGCCGTCACGATCTTGCCTTCGGTCACCACGCGCTCGCTCACCGGCTCGGCGCCGTACGGGGCGAGCATCTCCAGGATGGCCCAGTGCGTGGTCGCCTTCACGCCCGCGAGCAGCCCGGCCGCTCCCAGCAGGAGGGAGCCGCTGCAGACGGAGGTCGTCCACCGGGTGTGCTCGTGGGCCTGGCGGATCCAGCCGAGCAGGGCCTCGTAGGACAGCGCGTCCAGGGTTCCCGGACCGCCCGGCACGATGATCACGTCAGGCGCGGGCAGGTCCGCGTACGAGGCCGTGGCGATCAGGGTGAGCGTGCCCTGGTCGTCGGTCACCGGCCCGGCCTCGGCGGCGACGAACGTGACCGTGCAGCCGGGGGCGAACGCCAGCACCGTGTACGGCCCGACCGCGTCCAGCGCGGTGAAACGGGGATAGAGCGGGATGGCCACGTGCATGTCATTTCTCCTTCGATTGGAACCTGCGGCGGTGATCGCCCGGTGAGATCCGCCAGTGGCGGCGGAAGACGCGGTAGAGCGTCTCGGCCGTGCCGAGCCCCGACTCCCTGGCCACCGTGTCCAGTGGGTGATCGGTGACTTCCAGGAGCCGTCTGGCGGCGTCGGCCCGGCTGCGCTCGACGTACCGGCCGGGTGACAGGCCGGTCTGCTGGGTGAAGACGCGGGAGAAGTGGCGCTCGCTCATCCCGGCGCGCGCGGCGAGCGCGGGCACGCTCAGGTCCGCGGCGGGGTTGGCGTCGATGTACGCCTGCAGTTCCCGCAGCGGCTCGCTGCGCGGCGTCATGGCCCGCATCGGCGTGCTGAACTGGCTCTGCCCGCCCGGCCTGTGCAGGTAGACGACGAGCCCGCGGGCGACGTCGCGGGCCATGGCGTGGCCGTGGTCCCTGGCCACCAGCGCCAGCGCGAGATCCACGCCGGACAGCACGCCGGCCGAGGTCCAGACGTCGCCGTCCTCGATGTAGAGGGGGTCGGCGTCCACCTCGACGCACGCGTAGCGGGAGGCGAGCTCGCCGGCGGCCAGCCAGTGCGTGGTGGCCCTCCGGTGGTCCAGCAGCCCGGCCTCGGCCAGCAGGAACGCGCCGTTGCACACCGAGGCGACCCGCCGCGCGGTCCCGGCCACCCGCGCGATGCCCTCGACCAGCTCCCTGTCCGCCAGCTGCCCGGGCACCGACATCCCGCCGGCCACCAGCAGCGTGTCGACCGGCCCGGCGACCTCGCCCAGCGCGCCCGCCGTCACGACGACCCCGTTCCCGGCGGGTACGGCGCCCGCGCCCACGGCGACCACCTCGACCCGGTAACCGCCGCCGAGCAGATCCGCCGTGCCGAAGACGTCGGCGGGGCCGGCCATGTCGAGCAGCTGGAAACCGGGGAAGACGACGATCAGGACCCGGCGAGGCATGCTTTCATGCTGGTCGCGGGTGCCCTATGGCGTCAACGACACGGTCATTGCACATTACGCCATGCGGGCATGGATGCATGCATATTGCAGGCTAATGATCGTTCGGCACCCCATGCTGCGGAAATCCACCGATACCCGCCACCGACGGCGTAGCGCAGCACGCCCATTCCAAAGCCGGGAGCTCCGGGTCATGGAACCAGCCCGTGTGGAGAAGTGGCGCGCACGGGCGTGCGTTCGCCGCCGGCGGCGGCGCTCAGGCGCTCTTCGCCCTGGCCTCGGCCTCGGCCGCGTCCATGGCGGCCGCTTCCTCCGGCGTCGGCGCCGTGCCACCCAGGTGGGCGGGTTGCCACCACACCCCCGGCGGCACCTCCGGGTAGGTGCGCTGCGCCCGGTCCACCAGCTCCGAAAGGCGCGCGTGCAGATCCACGGTGTGCTGGTTGACGTCCTCGCCCCGCTTGGGATGCATGGGCTCGCCCACCAGGATCGTCAGCGGCACGTGCCGCTGCAGCAGCTTGCGCGGCCGCCCCTTGGTCCAGAGCCGCTGGCTGCCCCACAACGCCACCGGGATCACCGGCGTCTTTGTGGCCTGGGCCATCCGGATGGCGCCGTTCTTGATCTCCTTGACGGTGAACGAGCGGCTGATCGTGGCCTCCGCGAAGACCCCGACCACCTCGCCGGCCTTCAACATCCGCAGAGCGGTCGCGTACGAGCCCGCGCCCGCGCCCCGGTCCACCGGGATGTGGTGCATCCCGCGCATCAGGGGACCCGAGATCCGGTGCTTGAACACGTCCTCCTTGGCCATGAAGCGCACCAGCCGCTTCGACGGCAGCGTGGCGAACCCGGCGAAGATGAAGTCGAGGTAGCTGACGTGGTTGCTCACCAGCACCGCTCCCCCGGTCCGCGGCACGTGTTCGGTCCCCTCCATGTGGAAGCGGAGGTCGAGCGCGCGGAACAAGGTGCGCGCGGCGGCGATCACCGGCGGGTACACAATCTCAGCCATGACCAGAACGTAGCCTACTCAGGCGGGCGTGACGGTAGTCGGGAGGCTGATCATTCCGCGTACGTTGCCGTGCACGGTCCGCCTGATGCCCGACCGGTCGATGTCGTAGTCCGGTGAGACCGCCTTCGTCAGTTCCTCCAGCGTCACCCGCGCCTCCAGCCTGGCCAGCGGCCCGCCGAGGCAGTAGTGGCGGCCGACGCCGAAGCTGATGGCCTTGGAGGTGTCGCGGCCCAGGTCATAGGTCTCGGCGTCGGGGAAGACCGACTCGTCCCTGTTGGCGGCGCCGATGAGCAGCCAGATCTTGGCGTCCTTGGGGACGAGGGTGCCGTACCACTCGGTGGGCTCGGTGAGGCGGCGGGCGATGCCGTGCGCGGGAGTGTCGTACCGCAGCGACTCCTCCGCCCACTGCGTGATCGCCCCGCCGAAGGCGGCGGCGCGCTGGCCCGGGTTGCGCCACGCCCAGTACCAGGCGGCGCTGAGCAGGTGGGTCGTGGTCTCCGAGCCCGCCCCGATCAGCAGGAAGAGGAACGCCACGAGCTCCTCGACGGTCAGCCCGCCGTCGCCGGCCAGCGCGGAGACGAGGTCCTCGCGCGGCGTGGCCCGGCGCTCGGCGATGATCGAGGCGTAGTAGTCGCCGAGCGAGAGCAGGCTCTTGAGCCCGGCGTCCGCCATCTTGCCGTGCGGGTCGTACGCGAGCAGGGCGTCGGACTTGCGGCGCACGTCGGCCCGGTCGGACGGCGGCACGCCCATCAGCTCGGAGATCACGTCGAGCGGCAGCTTGGCCGCCAGGTCGCGGGCGAAGTCGAAGGCACGCCGCTCGACGCCCTCCTCGATGTAACCTCGCGCGATCTTCCTGATCATGGGTTCGAGCGCGGCGACCCGGCGCGGGGTGAACGCGCGGGACACGATCGCCCGCATGCGGGTGTGCTCGGGCGGATCCATGGCCACGAACGACAGGTACGTGCGTGCCTGCGGCCCCCACGCGCCGCGATCGAGCATGGGGCCGTGGTCGCTGGAGTAGCGGGCGCTGTCGGTGAAGGCGGCCGAGACATCGGCGTGCCGGGACAGCGCCCAGAAGTCGAGATCGGGGTTGTGGTAGATCGGCGCTTGCCGGCGTAACCGCGCGTAGACGGGATACGGATCGTCGTTGACCGACGGGTCATAGGGGTTGTAGATGACATCCACCTGCTCCACGCTACGGCGCTTGCGCCTTCGTGAAAACGGGCAGATGTTTTCACCATGAAGAAGCTCATCAACACGGCAGATTCCGTCGTTGAGGACGCGCTGAACGGCATGGCCGCGGCTCACCCCTCGCTGTTGATCCGCGATCAGGTGGTCTACCGGGCCGCGGGCCCGCGCCCGGGAAAGGTCGGCCTGGTCTCGGGCGGCGGCTCCGGGCACGAGCCGCTGCATGCCGGTTTCGTCGGCTACGGCATGCTCGACGCGGCCTGCCCCGGCGAGATCTTCACCTCGCCGGTGCCCGACCAGATCATCGACGCCACCAGGGCGGTGGACGGCGGCGCCGGTGTGCTGCACATCGTCAAGAACTACACCGGCGACGTGCTGAACTTCGAGATGGCCGCCGAACTGGTCGAGGGCGTCGAGGTGGCGAGCGTGCTGGTCGACGACGACGTCGCCGTACAGGACTCCCTCTACACGGCGGGCCGGCGCGGCACCGGCGCCACGCTGTTCGTGGAGAAGATCGCGGGGGCGCTGGCGGAGGAGGGCGCGCCGCTGGCCGAGGTGGCCAGGGTGGCGGGCGAGGTCGACGAGCGCAGCCGGTCGTTCGGCATCGCCCTGACCTCGTGTACGACGCCGCACGCCGGCAAGCCGACGTTCGACCTGCCGGAGACGGAGGTGGAGCTGGGCATCGGCATCCACGGCGAGCCCGGGCGCAGGCGGGTGCCGCTGGTTTCGGCGCGTGAGCTGGCCGGGATCGCCATGGAGGCGATCCACGGCGACCTGCCGCTGCGCGGGGACCTGCTCGTGATGGTGAACGGCATGGGCGGGACGCCGCTCATGGAGCTGTACGTGGTGTTCGCGGAGGTTGCGGCGTTCGTGAAGGGGAAGGGGGCGCAGGTGTCGCGGTCGCTGGTCGGCAACTACGTGACGAGCCTGGACATGCAGGGCTTCTCCGTGACGGTGTGCCGGCTCGACGAGGCGTTGACGCGGCTGTGGGACGCGCCGGTCGAGACGCCGGGGCTGCGCTGGGGGCGTTGATGGACACCATGGACACGGACTTCTTCGTGGCGTGGCTGGAGGAGGCGGCCCGGCTGGTGCACCGGGATCGCGACCGGCTGACGGAGCTGGACGCCGCGATCGGTGACGCCGACCACGGCACGAACCTCGACCGCGGGTTCGCCGAGGTCACCAAGGCGCTGGCCGAGTGGCCGCCGGCGTCGCCGGTGCAGGTGCTGACCTCGGCCGGCGCGACGCTGATCCGCCGCGTGGGCGGGGCGTCGGGGCCGCTGTACGGCTCGGTGTTCCGGCAGATGGCCAAGACGCTGCGGGCGCCGGTGACGCTGGCGGGGTTCACGGCGGCGTTCGAGGAGGGGGTCGTGGCGGTCGAAAGGCTCGGCAAGGCCGCTCTGGGCGACAAGACCATGGTGGACGCGCTGGCTCCGGCCGCTCGCGCGCTGGCGCTGGCGGTACGGGACGGCGTGGGGGTACGGGAGGCGTTCGCGCAGGCGGCGCGCGCGGCCGAGGAAGGCGCGAAGGCCACGATCCCGATGCAGGCCCGCAAGGGCCGGGCCAGTTACCTGGGTGAGCGCAGCATCGGGCACGAGGACCCCGGCGCGGCCTCGTCGGCGCTGCTCATGGCGGCCCTGGCCACCGCGGCGACATGATGCCCCCGCCCGCGTCGGCCGATGGCGTGATCGCCGCCGTCGCCACCCGGCCCGCACACCGCCCGCCCGAAAGCGTGATCGGCGCCGTCGCCACGCGGCCCGCACACCGCCCGCCCGAGGGCGCGGAGGGCCGGGTAGCCGGCCGCCGGCATCGTGCTGCGGCGGAGGCGGCGTGATGGTGGGATTGGTGCTGGTGTCGCACAGCGCGGGGCTGGCGGCGGAGGCGGCGGCGCTGGTCAGGGGCATCGCCGGGGAGAGCACGCCGGTGGCGGCGGCCGGGGGGACGGACGACGGCAGGCTGGGCACCAGCCTGGACCTCATCGAGGCGGCGTTGCGCGCGGCCGATCAGGGAGACGGGGTGGTGATCATTCCTGATCTGGGCAGCTCGGTGCTGACCGCCCGCCTGGTTGAGGAGCCTGGACGGGTCGTGGTGGCGGACGTGCCGTTCGTGGAAGGCGCGATCGCGGCGGCGGTGGCGGCGGGCACGGGTATGCCCCTGGACGGCGTGCTGGCCGCCGCCGAGGAGTCCCGCGCCTTCCGCAAGCTCTAGCGGCACCCCAGTGATGAGCTCACCCTTCCGGATTCGGTCAACCGTTAATCACCGTTTCGACATCTGCCCGGCTTAGCGTTCGGCCAGACAACGGCACGACCGAGGCGGATGAGCACATGGCCGGACAGCAGGATCGGACCGGATCGGATTCGGATCAGGGGCACCCGTTGCCGGTCTGGGCCGACCCCGACGTTCAGGAGGAGCGGCTGGACGCTCAGGGCATCGCCCGGCGCGGCCTGCTCCGCCGAGCGGGCTTGTTCGGCGCGGGGTTCGCCACGGCCTCGGTCGCCGGCGCGGTATCGGCCGCGAGCACCCGGCCGGCCGCCGCCGCCCAGCCGAAGCACGGAGACGATCCCGAACTGGCCTACCTGGTCGGGGACCACCACGTGCACACCGTCTACAGCCACGACGCGAAGTACACCTTCTCCCAGCAGGCGATGCGGGCGGCGCAGTTCGGCCTGGACTGGATGGTGTTCACCGAGCACAGCAACTTCGGCCACGCCAATGCCGGCGGTGCGCTCGCCGAACACGCCGAGGTGCTCAAGGCTCGCGCGGAGAACCCGCGCATGCTCATCTTCCAGGGGCTGGAGTGGTACATCCCCGCGGCCGAGCACTGCACCGTCTTCGCCTCCCCCGGCAAGAACGAGGCGGAGGTCCTGCGCCAGTTCGAGCTCGCCTACGACGGCAAGCTGCTGAAGCGGACGGAGGGTGCGGCCACGCACCCCGATACGGCGGCCAACGAGGCCCTTGCGGTGGAGGCGATCAAGTGGCTGGCCGAGCGCAAACGGGCCGGCTACGTCGACGACGTGCTCGTCCTGGCCAATCACCCGTCCCGGCTGGGCATCGACTCGCCGCATGAACTGCGCGCCTGGCGGGACGCCGATCCGGAGATCATGATCGGCATGGAGGGCGCACCCGGCGCGCAGGGGGCCGCGCTGCCCGGACGGGGCGCGACCAGCATCCGCGGCGAGTACGAGAACAAGCCGTCCGGGCAGTCGTGGCCGGGCTATCCGAGCGAAGCGTACGTGACCTATGGCGGCTTCGACTGGATGACCGCCACCGTAGGCGGCCTGTGGGACGCCCTGCTGTCCGAGGGCCGGCTCTTCTCGATCACCTCCAACTCCGACAACCACCGGACCGTCGGCGACACCTGGCGCAACGGCGACTGGCCGGCCGGCCAGAACTTCGACAACACCGGAAAGCTGCCCGATCCGGTCGACGCCGGCACCCCGCAGCCGGGGAGCGACCTCTGGCCGGGGCAGTTCAGCCGTACCCACGTCGGCGTGCGGAAGTACGGCTACCTGGAGGTGATGGCGGGACTCCGGGCCGGGCGGGTGTGGGTGGACCACGGCCAGCTCATCGACGGAATCGAGGTCCGGCTCGTCGACCAGTCCGCCTCCGGCAGGGGCGCCACGCTCGGCGGCCGCGTGCGCGCCGGCCGCGGACAGCGGCTGATGTTGCTGGTCACGATCACGACCGCGTCCCGCCCGAACTACCACGGTGAACTGCCGAAGCCGGCCCACGTCGATGTCATCAAGGGAGCGGTCCGCGGGCCCGCGGCCGACCGCGATTCCTGGCGTGCGCCGGACACCCGGGTCGTCCGCAGCTTCGACGTGGGCGGCCGGACGGGGACCTACACGCTGAAGATCCCCGTCGGCCCGGTCACCGAACCGTGCTACCTGCGGCTGCGCGGCAGCGACGGGCGCCGCAACGGGCCCGGCCTGCTCGGCGGCGACGTAGACCCGCATGGGCCGATCGCCCACACGCCCGGCGACGGAGACCCGTGGCTGGACACCTGGTTCTACACCAACCCCCTTTTCATCGACGTCGAGTCCTGACACCCGGCGCCGTCAGCAGCCACGGACCCTCATGAGAGAAAGGACCACGATGCGCCGTAGAGCCGCACGCTATGGATTGACGGCCGGGCTGGCTGCGGCCTGCCTCGTCGCCGGGCAGGTCGCAGCGGCCACGCCGGGGCCGGCGTCCACCGCACCCCTCACGACGGCTGAGCGCCTCCCGCTCGGGCCGTCCTCGTTGACGGAGGAACGTACCTCCCGCCAGGTGGCCCCGGGTGTCACTCACGTCGCGATCGAGCGCGGCCAGAGCTCTCCTGACGACTTCTGGACGGTCACGATCGGCGTGGCGACCACCGAGGCGGAGGCGAGCGAGCTGGAGCAGCGGATCCGCGCGGCCGGGTACGAGCCACGGCGGGACCCCACTGCCGGCGCCTCGCCGCTCGGCCCTGACGACCGGCCCCTCGGCTGGATGATCAGAGCCGGAAAGCACGCCGGGCAGCAGGCGGCGCAGGCGACCGCGAACGACCTGGCGGCCAAGGGCGTCCGCGGCAGCGTCCAGTTCACCGGTGAGGACGGTCACCCGACGACCGGTCCCTGGTCGGTCGACGTCCTCGTCGTCGACCCACGCCGCTTCCGCGGACGGCTCGGCTCCGAGCTGGCCACGCAGATCGTGCCGGGACGGGAGACCACCAGTTCGATCGCCCAGCGCACCGGGGCGCTGGCCGCGGTCAACGGCGGCTACTTCGTCATCTCCAGTGGCGAGAGCGGCAAGCCCGGCCCCGGGCTCGCCGGTACCGACGGTGACCTCGCCGGCATCTCCGTGGTCCGTGGCGACCTCGTCTCCGAAGCCGTCAACGGCCGCCCGGCCCTCGTCGTCCCAACCGATTCAGGAGCCGGCACCGCCGTCCGACGGCTCGAGACGCGCCTGTCGGTGCGGGCGGCGAACGGCGGCCTCCGGGAGGTCACGGGCGTCAACCGAAAGCCCGGCCTGATCGTCAACTGCGGCGGCGCCGGGGACGCCTACCCGCTCGCGCAGCCGGCTCACGACTACACCTGCGGCAACGACAACGAAGTGATCGCGTTCACGCCCGTCTTCGGGCCGCAGGTGCCCCAGGGCGAGGGTTACCAGGTGACGCTCGACCCGCGAGGCGCCGTCGTGGCCGCCAAGGACGGGCGCGGCGGCGCGATGCCCGCCCGGGGAACCGTCCTGCAGGGCACCGGCGCAGGCGCCCGGTGGCTGCGTGAGCATGCCCGCCCCGGCGCGCACCTCACGCTGCGCCGCTCCGTCATCGACGCGGAGCGCGGCGTGCCCGTGCCGGTCCAGCCGCAGACCTCGATCGTCAACGGCGGGCCGCTGCTGCTGCGCGACGGCGCGGTCGCGCTCGACCCGGTCCGTGACGGGTGGAGTCCGCAGGACATCGACGGCGCCGACCGCGGCGCCTTCTACAACGGCTGGTACCTGCGCAGGAATCCGCGCACGGCCGCGGGTGTCGCCCGCGATGGGCGGATCATCCTGCTCACCGTCGACGGCCGCCGGCCCGCGCACAGCGTGGGATTGAGCATTTCTGAGGTGGCACAGGTCATGCGCAGCCTCGGAGCCGTCGACGCGATCAATCTCGACGGCGGCGGGTCGACGGCCATGGTCGTCGGTGGTGCGCTGCAGGGCACACCGAGCGACAGCACCGGCGAGCGACCGGACGGGGACGCCATCGTCGTCCTGCCTTGAGCCGACGCCGGCACGCGTGGATCAGTGACCCTTGAACGCCTCCTCCAGCCACCAGGAGCCCCGGTTCCTGATGACCTTGGCGTGGACCAGCAGCGGGCGGTCTCGGGGGCCCTTGAGCCAGTCGGCCACCCCTGCCAGGTCGGGCGCCGCCGTGACGGTCACGGCGGCGAAGCCGTGTCCGCGGGCGATGGCGGCGAGGTCGGCCGGCGGGAAGGTGACCGTGTCCAGGGGATGGCCGTGGGGCCCGAAATGGTGTACCTCGGCCCCGTACGCCTCGTCGTCGTACACGACGATCACCATCGGCAGGCCCAGGCGGACGACGGTCTCCAGCTCCGCGAGGCCCATGAGGGCGCCGCCGTCGCCGAGCGCGGCCACCGGCAGCCGGTCGGGCCGCGCCACCGCGGCACCGATCGCCGTCGCCAGGCCCAGCCCGATCGACTGGAACGCCTGCGTGAAGCAGAACCCGCCCTCGTCCGGAACATCGAGGAACATTGATGGATATCCCATGAAATTTCCGGAATCGATGGACACGATCCGCTCGATCGGCAGCAGGTCGTCCAGGCCGATGGTGAGCGTCCTGGGGTCGATCCTGCCGCCGCCGCTCTCGTCCTCGTACGGCACGTCCCGCCACCGTCCCTCGGCCTGGATGCGGCGCGCGAGCTCGGCCGACCGGTAACCCGGCGCGGCGGCCCCAGCCAGGCGGGTGGTCACGGCGCTCGCGACGGTTCCCGCGTCGCCCACCACTCCCAGGTCGGCGGGTACGTGCGCGCCGAGCGCCGCCCCGTCGAGATCGACCTGCGCCACCTTCGCACCCGGCGGGACCAGCGCGCCGTGCCGGGTGGTCCACATGTTCAGCGCGCAGCCCCACCCGACGACCAGGTCCGCGCCGCTGATCAGCTCGGCGGCCAGCGGCGTCGCGAAGCCGCCGCTCACGTCCAGGTCCCATGGGCTGCCCCGGAACAGGCCCTTGGCCACCGCGGACGTGGCCAGCAGCGCGCCCGCCTGGTCGGCCAGGTCCTCCAGCTCGCGCCGCGCGCGCCGGGCGCCGCGCCCGGCGATGAACACCGGCCGCCGGGATTCCGCCAGCAGGCGGGCCAGCTCCCCCACCGCGCCGTCGTCCAGTGGAGCGCCGGCAGAGCGCCCGGACCGGCCGCCCTCCCCAGCCGGGCGAGCCGCCGAGCCGCGCGAGCCACCCGGGCGGTCCTCCTCATCGCCTGCGCCGAGCAGCGCCGTAGCCCAGTGGCCCGGCTCCATGCCGGCCGGCGGTGGACCGCAGGGCTGGGACTGGACGCCGAGCGGGAGGTTCAGCAGGACCGTACGCCGCTCCTCCCGCGCCACCCGGTAGGCCTGCGCCGCCTGCCACGCCGCGCTCTCCGGAGCCTCGGCCCGCATGGGCACCGCCCCCACCGCCACCGCCAGGGCGTCCTGGTCGATGTGGAAGTTGGAGCGCGCCTCGGTGGCCTCCCCCGCCAGGACGATCAGCGGCGTACGGCTCTTGGCCGCCTCGGCGATCCCGGTCATCGCGTTCGTGAGCCCGGGGCCCTGGTGCACGGAGACGATCCCGACCTCGCCGCTCATCCGGGCGTAGGCGTCGGCCATCGTGGCGGCCCCGCATTCGTGCCGCGCGGCGAAGAACCGCACGCCGCTCGCGACGAGGGCGTTGGTGACGTGGAAGTTGCCGCTGCCGACAACGCCGAAGGCGGTCCCGGCGCCGCAGGCGGCGAGGGCCCGGCCCACGGCCTCCGCGACGATCAACGCTCCACCAGGGCCAGCACGCGGACGGGGCTGCCCGAGCCGCCTGCGATGGGCAGCGGCGGGGCGATCACGACGGCGCCGGTCACCGGCAGGCGGTCGAGGTTGCGGAGCTGGGTGAGGCCGTATTTGCCCGCGCCGAGCAGGAACGAGTGGCAGGGGAAGGCCGGGTCGAAGGAGTGGGCGGCGCCCGCGTCGGTGCCGACGGTCTCGACGCCCAGCCCGGCGATGGGCGTGGACGAGGCCAGCCACGAGGCGCATTCCACCGAGATGCCGGGCGTGTGAGGGCCGCTGTCGTCGGCGTTCAGGAACGCGGCCTGGTCGCCGGAGCGAGTGTCCCAGCCGGTCCGGTAGAGGAGCCAGCCGCCGTCGGGCAGCGGCCCGTTGGCGCTCTCCCACTCCTTGACGTGGTCGATCTGGAGGAGGAAGTCGGGGTCCTTGGCGGCTTCGGCGGAGAAGTCGAGGACGACGGCGGGCGCGATCAGGTTGCGTACGGGCACCTGGGAGACGTCCTGGCCGTCGCGGCCGGTGATCCAGTGGATGGGGGCGTCGAAGTGGGTGCCGGTGTGCTCGCTGGTGTGGATGTCGTTCCAGTACCAGGCAGGGCCGCGGTCGTCGTACCGGCTGATCTCCTCCAGGCGGAAGGGGATCGCGTTGCCGAACGGCTCGGGCAGCTGGAGGATCGGCGTCTCGGACGACAGAGGTGCGGTGAGGTCGATGATCTCGATCGCGCCGTTGCGCACGCTGTTGACGAAGCTCTGCAACACCGACATGGCATCCTCCTTGATGGGCTGAGCGCATCCTCCTACGTGCCGGTAACCGAGGCAAACACCTCACCCCTTCAGCCCGGTGGAGCTCATCGTGGCCGCGAAATGGCGCTGGGCCAGCACGAACGCGGCCACGAGCGGCAGCACGGCCACGACGTTGCCGGCCGTGAGCGCCGACCATGCGGTGTGCCGGGCGCCGCGTTTCTGCTCAGTTGTCCAGCGTTTGCGGAACAAAAGGATCAGGCTCGAGTCCACTCCGCGCATCCGGCCGTCTGGAACGCCTTGTCGGCGGCCTCGATGGTGACGGTGGCCGCACCCGTCGGCATGCCGGACGTGATCACGTCGGAGATATTCGCGGACGTGCTCTTCATCCTGGCCCAGAAGCACATGGAAAATCCGGTGGTCGGGCCGGCCGTCCGGTAGGTCCCCGGCTGGATGTCCTTGCCGACGATGAGCGTGCGCAGGGAGGCGGGGCTGATCCCCGGAGGGGTGCTCGTCCCGCCGCCCGGCGCGCTCGGCGTGGCTCCAGGCTGAGTGGGACCGGGCTGGGTGGCACCGGGCTGGGTGGCACCGGGCTGCGCGGTGGTGGTCTCGGCGGGCTCGCTGGCCTGCGGGTCGCCAGGAGGGCCGGTGTCGTCGATCGTCACGGTGACCCTGGGCTCGGGCGACTCCGTCGTCGTCCCCGCGCCGAACCCCACGAACACTCCCAGCAGGAACCCGAGCAGCGCGGCGAGCCCGGACACGAGCACGATGATCGGCGGACTGCTCGTCGCCCGGGGGTATTCAGGCGGGTATCCAGGAGGCCCGTATGTCACGGACCAAGCGTGCCATCTCTGTCAACGGTGGAGATAGTCGACGAGCGACGCCTTCTCCGTCTCGAGCTCCTCGATGGCGCTCTTGACCACGTCGCCGATGCTGACGATGCCCGCGAGCCGGCCGTTCTCCACCACGGGCATGTGCCGGAACCGCTGCGTGGTCATGATCTGGCGCAGCGCGTCGACGTTGTCGCCGGGGCCGACCGTGCGGACGTCCGTGGTCATGATCGCGGACACCGGCTCGTCGAGGACCTCCGCGCCGCGGGCGTGCAGATGACGCACGACGTCGCGCTCGGAGACGATGCCCTCGATCGTGGCCCCGTCCGTGGAGACCACGATGGCGCCGATGTTGTGCTCGGCGAGCGCGGCGAGTAGCTCCCGGACGGACGCCTCCGGTGCCACGGTCGTCACGTCGCTGCCCTTGTTGCGAAGGATCGTCCCGATGAGCATGTCCACCACCTCTGCCCTCAGTCTTCCAAACCCTGGGTCAAGGCAAACAACCCCATGGGGTCGGAGTCAACCCGTCACCGAAGGCGGCTTTTGCATTCCCGCTGGCGAGCATGCGCGCGCATGAGTGCGTTCGGGTAACGGTGCGGTCACGTTTCGTGCTTGGCTGACAAGGTGTGACGTGGGTCTCATACCTTTTCCTCAAATTCCAGCTGAAGCGTCGACTACTAGACAACCCGTCAGTAGGGTGGCTCATCCGTAGGCGGCGGAGGTGCTCATGGCGGGAACACGCGCGCGGACGGGAGCCCCATGACCCTGTCCGGGTACGTCGCACGCCGGGCCGGGTCCGTGCTCGGCCAGGTCGGTGACCTGTTCGTCATCGCCCTGGAGGCCCTGCGGCGCAGCTGGGACATCAAGCACTGGTGGTGGGAGTTCGTCGAGCAGTGCTGGTTCCTCGCCCGCGTCACCAGCGTGCCGGTGCTGCTGGTCTCGCTGCCGCTGGGCGCCACGGTGGCGCTGCAGGTGGGCGAGCTCGCCTGGCAGCTCGGCGCCGGCTCGGCCACCGGCAGCGCGGTCTTCGTCGGCCTGATCCGCGAGGTGGCGCCGCTGGCCAGCGCGCTGCTGATCTCCGGGGCCGGCGGCAGCGCGATGACCTCCGACATCGGCGCCCGCCACATCCGCGACGAATTGGCCGCGATGGAGGTCATGTCGGTCAACCCGATCCATCGCCTGGTCACGCCGCGCATGTGGGCGGCCAGCACGGTGGCGGTGTGCCTGTGCCCGCTGGTCATCCTGGCGGGCGCGAGCGGCGGCTACTTCTTCAACGTGGTGGTGCAGGGCGTCACCCCGGGCGCGTACTTCGACGGGGCGCTGTCCCTGGTCGTCGCCTCCGACCTGTACGTCACGCTGTTCAAGGCGTGGATCTTCGGGTTCATCGCGGCGGCGGTGGCCTGTTACCAGGGCATGACGTGCGCGACCAGCCCGGTCGGCGTGGGGCGGGCGGTCAACCAGGCGACCGTGGTGACGTTCATGCTGGTGTTCACGTTCAACTACGTGATCTCGGCCGTGTACTTCCTGGCCTACCCGCCGAGGGCGCTGTGATGGTGGCGCGGACGGCCGGCGCGGGGGTCGCGGAGCGGTTCGCGACGCTGGCCGACTGGCCGCTGTTCGTGTGGAAGGTGCTGTACTACTCCGTCCGCGACGTCGTGCTGCGGCTGCGTTACGTCAAGGTCGTCCTGCGGCAGGTCAGCGACGTCGTGGTGGGGGTCGGCGCGACCGTCATCGGCGGCGGCATGATCTTCGTGGTGTTCACGATGGCGTTCGTCGTGGGCGCGACCGTGGGCCTGCAGGGCTACCAGGGGCTGCAGGCGATCGGCGCGGAGTCGTTCATGGGGCTGGTCGGCAGCTTCGCCAACGTCCGCGAGATCACCCCGATCATCGCGGCGACGGCGCTGGCGGCGCAGGTCGGCTCGTCGTTCACGGCGGAACTGGGCGCCATGCGGATCTCGGAGGAGATCGACGCGCTGGAGGTGATGGGCATCAACGCCTTCACCTACCTCGTCTGCACCCGCGTCGTGGCGGCGCTGCTGGCGCTGATGCCGATCTACCTGATCGCGTTGTTCGCCAGCTTCTTCGCCACGCGGCTGATGTGCACGGCGCTGTTCGGTCTGGCGCCCGGGGTCTACGACTACTACTTCTACCTGTATCTGCCGGTCAGCGACATCGTGTTCAGCGTCGCCAAGGTGGGCGTGTTCGCCTTCGCCGTCATCGTGATCCACTGCTATCACGGTTTTCACGCCACCGGTGGCCCGGTGGGCGTGGGGGTGGCGGCGGGGCGTGCGATCCGCCAGTCGATCGTCACGATCGTGCTGCTCAACCTGCTGCTGTCGTACCTGTTCTGGGGCGGCGGGGGCAACATTCACCTGGCGGTGTGACCCGATGGACCGATTCGAACTCTCCCTCGCCACCCGGGTGGGCATCGCGTTCGCCGTGCTGGCGGTGTTCGCGGCGGCGACGGTCGTCGTCGTACGCACCGCGACCGCGGTCCGCGGGACCCGCGTCGACGCCGTGTTCGCCCGGGCGGGGCAGGGCCTGGACACCAACTCCCCGGTCAAGATCCGCGGCGTCACGGTCGGCGAGGTGACCGCTGTGTCCCTCGACGCCAAGGGCAGGGCCGTGGTGACCATGCACCTCGAGCCCGAGGTCAAGGTGCCCAGGTCCGCGGTCGCCTCCATCGAGCCGACCTCGGTGTTCGGCCCCAAGTTCGTCAGCCTCGTGCCCGGCGCCGGCGAGACCACCGGTCCTTTCCTGGGCAGTGGCGCGGTGATCACCGCCACCGAGGGCCCGCTGGACTTGTCCGACACGCTCGGGGACGCCTACCGCGGCCTGGACGCCGTCGATCCGCGCGAGGTCACGGTCATCGTGCACACCCTGGCCAAGGGGCTCGACGGCAAGGGCGAGCACCTGCGCGAGCTGATCGGCGACGCCGGCACGGTCGTCGGCGTCGCGCACCGGCAGCGCGGGCGGGCCCGGCAGTTCCTGCGCGACGCCGCCGGGCTCGGCACGGCGCTGTCGGACAAGGGCGACGAGTTGGTGTGGATCGCCTCCGACGTCAATGTCATCACCCCTGACCTGCTCGCGCGGGCCGGCAAGATCCGCGTACTGCTGGACGAGGTCACCTCCGTCTCCGGCCAGGTCACGCACGGGCTGCGCAAGCACCGGCAGAACCTGCGGGCCGGCGTGCACTCGGGCGAGCGGGTGGCCGCGCTCATCTACGCCCAGCTCGGCCTGGCCGGTGACGGCGTACGCGGGCTCAACAGGCTGGTGGACCTGCTCAACGAGCTGATCGAGGCGCAGGGTCCCGGCAACAGCCGCCAGCTCCAGGTGGAGGCGTTCGTCTCGGGCGACATCTGCGAGCTGATCGTCGGCGCCTGCGGCCCCACCGACGGGAGGCGCTGACGTGGACCGGCGCTGGTGGACCCTTGTGCGGTTCGGGCTGTTCATCGGGCTCACCGTGTCGCTCATCGTGCTGATCAGCGTGCAGATCGAGCGGGTGAGCACGGGCGGCGGTTACCGGCTCGTCGCCACGTTCGACGACGTGTCCGGGCTGGTCGAAGGCGACCAGGTCAAGATCGCCGGAGCGCCCGTCGGCCAGGTGGAGGCCATCAGGGTCGTCGACGGCCGGGCCGAGGTGACCATGGAGGTGCAGGACGCGGTCCGGGTGCCGGCCGACACCGAGGCCGCCGTCCGCTGGCGCAACGCCGTCGGCCAGCGGGTGGTCTATCTGCTGCCGGGCACCGCCCCCGGCCTGATGCCGCCCGGTGGGCGCATCGCGCGTACCTCGTCCGTGGTGGACATCGGCGAGCTGGTCAGCGACCTCGGCCCGCTGACCCGCAGCCTGGACCCCGAACAGATCAACCAGTTGCTCACCGCCGCTGCCAGGTCGCTCAAGGGCAACGAGCGCAACATCCCGCGGCTGCTCGACAACGTCAACGCCATCACCACCACCGTCAACGAGCGCAAGAAGACCATCGAGCAACTGCTGCGGGACTACGCCACGGTCACCGACGTGGTGGCCCGCCGCGACAAGCAGATCGAGCAGCTCGTCGACAACCTCGTCACGCTGTCGGAGGCGTTCGTGCGCAACCGGAAGCTGGTGGACGACTCGCTGGTGGAGCTGTCGGCCGCGTTCCGCACCTCCAACGAGGTGATCGGCAAGAACGCCGGCGAGCTCGGCGCGCTGGTGGACAACCTGTCCGGGCTGACCGGCGGCATCCGGCGCAACGTGAACCGGATCGACAGGACCGTCGGCACGCTCCAGCCACTGTTCGCCCGCGCGTACACCACCGTCGACCGCGGCCGCTACTTCATCACCGCGGTCCCGTGCCTGGCCCTGGGGCCGGCGCCGTGCCCGTACGGGATGAAGACGCCGCCGCCGCTGCGCAACACCAGGGTGCAGAGCACGAAGGACCTCCAGAAGCTCATGGTGGGCCGGTGATGGCGCTCAAGTCCTTCCGTGACCGCAACAAGTACGCCGTCGGCCTGGTGTCGGTGGCCACACTCGCCGCGGTCCTCGCCGCCACGTTCCTGGTCGGCAACCTCGGCCTGTTAGAGGGCGGCTACACCGTGTCGGGCGTCTTCGCCGACTCCGGCGGCCTGCGTACCGGCAACGACGTCCGGGTCGCCGGGGTCCGGGTCGGCGAGGTCACCGAGGTACGCCCCGACTACGCGCAGGGCCACGTGGTCGTCACCTGGAGGGTCGACGACGGGGTGCGCCTCGGCCGCGGCACCCGGGCCGACGTCGCCCTGTCGAACCTCCTGGGCGGCCGCTATCTCAAACTGACCGGCGCGATCTCCGCCCCCTTCCTCGACCAGCTCCCCGAAGACCGGCGGCGCATCCCCATGGAGCGCACCGGCGTGCCCACCCTGATCAACGACGCCATCAAGGACGCCACCCGGCTGGTCGAGCGCCTGGACACCGACGCCGTGGACGACCTGCTCACCGAACTCGGCAAGCTCGACACCGTCAAGCGCCGCCGGATCACCCGGCTGCTGGACAACATCGGCGACCTGTCGGACACGATCAGCAAGAGCGAGCCCCAGCTCCAGCGGCTCCTCGACAACGGCACCAAGATCATGGCGGTCCTGGAGAAGAAGGACGAGCAGCTCGTCCGGCTCATCGACGCCATCGAGGTCATGCTGCGCGAGCTCCGCACGCGTAGGAAGGAACTGCGTGCCCTGCTCGGCGACGGCAGCGACCTGGTGCAGAGCACCACCCGCCTGATCGACGAGCACGAACGGTCGCTGGTCCAGATCCTCGACGACAACGCGGCCATCACCACGCGGCTCGCGGACGGCAACGAACAGCTCAACTCGCTTCTGGCCTGGGCGGGCCCGACCTTTTCCGGCCTGTCCACGATGGGCGGCCAAGGCCCGTGGCTCGAGGCCATAGCCACGGGCCTCGGCCCCATCGACCCGGAGGTGCTCGCCGCCATCGCCAAGGACAGGAAGGCCGACCGATGACCTGCTCCGCACGGCCGCGGCCACGCGATCGCGGCTCATTCCCAGGACAGACCCTCCTCGGGTGCTCCGCACGGGCCGGCGGGGAGTTCGGATGAGGCGGCTGGTGGCGGTGCTGATCGCCGGGGTGTTCCTGGCGTCCGGGTGCTCCGTGGCGGGGGCGGAGCCGTACCGGCTGGTGGCGGTCTTCAGCAAGGCGCCCTCCCTGTACGAGGAGGCGCGCATCAAGGTGATGGGGCTCGACGCCGGGTACGTGGACAGCATCCGCATCGACGGCGACAAGGTACGGGTCGGGCTCCGGGTCGACCGGCACGTGCCGCTCCCGGCCGGGGTGAAGGCCGTGGTCGCCCCTCAGAACACCCTGGGCGAGCGGAACGTCGTCCTCTATCCCCCGTGGAAGCCCGGCGATCAGAAGATCGCGGCCGGGGCGACGATCCCGCTGGAGCGGACCGACCTGCCGGTGGAGATCGACGACGCGCTCGACGCGTTCGGCAAGCTGACCGACGCGCTCGACGACGACAAGCTGGGCGACGTGGCCGGCGACCTGGCCGACGGGGTGCGGGGCCGCGGCAAGACGATCAACAACGCGATCGCGGACACCTCCGAGCTGACCGGCACGCTGGCCAAGCAGGACCAGCAGCTCATCGACCTGGCCAAGGGGCTCAGCAGGCTGGCCACCACGCTCAACGAGCGCGAGAGCCAGGTGACGGGCGCGATCGACTCCTTCGCCGAGGCCGGCGCGATCCTGGCCGAGGAGCGGCGGCGGCTGCGCGGCTTCGTCACCAGCATGGCCGGGTTCGTACGGCGCGGCGACGTGATCATCGAGCAGTACTCCGCGCGGCTCCCGCAGGCCGCCGGGACGCTGGCCGAGCTGGTGCTGACCGTCCGGGCCAACAGCGCGTCCATGGCCCAGGCGGTCAAGGGCGCGGCCGACTTCGCCGACGTGGTGATCAACGCGTGGGACAGGAAGCAACACGTCCTGAAGATCCGCGTCGTGCTCAACGCGATGACGAGGGCGTGGCTGACGCCGCTGTTCGAGGCGCTGAACCTGGGCAAGGTGCCGTGCCTGCCCGCCGGGCTGAGCAACTGCCCCTTCGAGCGGCAGGGGAGGAAGCGATGAGGATGGTGGCCGGTTGCCTCGCCCTGCTCGTCACCGCGTCGTGCTCGCTGCAGACGCTCGGCGCGACCACCGGCGACATGACGGTGCACGCCGTCTTCGACGACGTGCAGAGCCTGGTGACCGGGCACAGCGTGCAGATCTCCGATGTGCGCGTGGGCACGGTCACCGGCATCCGGCTGCAGGGCTACCGGGCCAGGGTGACGATGTCGATCACGTCCCGGTTGCCCGTGGGCAGCACGGCCACCGTGGCCAAGACGTCGGTCCTGGGCGAGAACTACGTGCTGCTCACCCCGCCGCCGGGCAAGGACCTGTCCACGGGCCCGTACCTGGCGAGCGGCGCCACCATCGCCGACACGTCGGTCGAGCCGGACATCGAACAGGTCACCGCGAAGGCCGGGCCGCTCATCGAGGCGCTCGGGGCGCAGGACGTCAACGCCATTCTGGACGCCGCCTCGACCGCGTTCGCCGGGCAGGGCGACGACGTCAACAAGCTGATCAAGCAGACAGCGGAGGTCACCGACGCCTACTCCGCGGCCCGCACAGACCTCGCCACCAGCATCGACGCCCTGGCCGAGCTGGGCGACGACCTCGCCGCGGGCAGCGCAGAGCTGGACCGGCTGCCGGGCACGCTGGCGTCGGCCACCGCGCGGGTCGCGCACGGGCGCAAGCACATCAAGAAGGCGATCGTCGCGCTGACGAACCTGGCCAAGGAGGCCAACCTCACGGTCTATCCGCGGCACGCCGCCCGGCTTCGCACGCTGCTGCGCGAGCTGGCGGTGATCTCGTCGTCGATGCAGCGCGGCAAGGACGACCTGAAGGCCCTGGTGGCCAAGATCCAGACGTTCATCGACGCGCCGCCGATCACGGTCAACGGGCAGGTGCTCATCTACGTCTGGCTGAAGGGCGTGCTGCTGCCGCAGAGGCCGA
This sequence comes from Nonomuraea sp. H19, assembly GCF_052068215.1. Classification (NCBI taxonomy): domain Bacteria; kingdom Bacillati; phylum Actinomycetota; class Actinomycetes; order Streptosporangiales; family Streptosporangiaceae; genus Nonomuraea; species Nonomuraea sp. H19. The sequence goes on from NZ_JBQHCV010000006.1 coordinate 60,206, forward strand.
ACCCGGGGCTGCTGCCGAACCGGATCGAGGACTTCCGCCTGATGCTGGAGCCGCCGCGATGAGAAACCGGATCTATCTGAACCTGGGGTTCTTCGTGGCGCTCGGGATCGTCATGACGGTCTGGGCATTCAGCACCATCATCAAGCTCGACGCGATCGAGCGGCCGTACCGGGTGTCGGCCGAGTTCGTCTCCTCGCCCGGCCTGATACCCGGGTTCGACGTGGCGTACCTGGGGGTCCGGGTCGGGAGGATCGGCGACGTACGGCTCGCGCCCGGCAAGATCGTCGTGGGCCTGAACATCGACAGGGAGATCAGGCTGCCGAAGGGCGTCTCGGCCGAGGTGCGGCGCAAGTCCGCCATCGGCGAGCCGTACGTGGAGCTGTCGCCGCCCGTCACCGGCGTCCGAGGGCCCTCGCTCGCGGCCGGGGACACGATCCCGCTGACCAAGACGGCCGTGCCGCTCGACTACAAGGAGCTGTTCGAAGGCGTCGGCAAGCTGCTGAACGCGGTGCCGCCCCGGGACGCCAAGACGATCACCCACGAGCTCGCGGTCGCGCTGGACGGGCGCGCCCCGGCGATCAGGAACCTCATCGACGACGCCCACACCCTGACCGGCACCCTGGCCGACAACGCCGACGTGCTGGACGACCTGTCGGTGCAGCTCACCCGGCTCACCCACACGCTCGCCGGGAAGAAGGACGCGCTGGCCTCCGGGATCACGGACCTTCGCGCGGTGACCGGGACGCTGCGCGCCTCCCGTACCGATCTGAACGCCTTCCTCGACCGGGGGCCCGGCGTGTTCGCGCAGATCGACGCGGCCGTCAGGGCGTCCAGGCCGGGGTTCTCGTGCCTGCTGACGGCGGCGGGGCTGCCGCACCGGCCGGCGTTCTCGGCGGAGACCGAGCGGAACGCGCGCCATCTGCTGAGCACCGTGCCGACCGCGCTGAGCCTGGCCGGCGACATCAGCGACCGGCGCGGGGACACCGTCTACGGCAAGGCGGAGTTCCTCTTCAGCGTGCCGGGCGGGCCCAAGCCTGCCGAGGAGTACGCGGGGCCGGTCGGGCCGCCGGCGGTGCCCCGTCTGCGCGCCTGCCCCGACCGCGCTCCCGCCGGCGCCACCGCGGACACCCCACATGCCGCCGACGCCGCCTCGGGCACCACAGATGCCGCCGGCGCCGCCGCCCGGGAGAGCGATCGCCGGCAGGAGGCGGCCGAGCAGCCCGAGGGGTCGCCGCGGAGCGCGGAGCCGAAGCGTGGCGGGCCCGCCGCCGAGCCGTCGCCCAGCGGCGTGGCCGCCACCGGGGAGGCGTCCTCTGCGCCGCCGGGCACCGTCCCGCTGCTTGTCGCGATCTTCCTTGCCGTGGTGGCCGGCGGTGGCGTCCTGGGCTGGACCGCGGCGGGCCGGGCCGCCCACCGCCGTGAGGAGTCGTCGTCACCCACTCCCCCGCCTGAATGAAAGGCCGGGGCTCGCATGACCTCGGACAAGAATCTCGGCCTGCTCCAGCGAGCGGACGGCTACGCCTCAACGATCAAGAACGGAGAAGGTCCGATGACCCCCAGACAAGACGTCGCCGACGCCCCCCGCCCCGCGGATCCCGCCGAGGCCACCCCTCCCGAGGGCGCAGGGTCCGCGCCGGCGGGCGCGACCCCTGGCGAGGCGCCGCCCACCGCCCCCGCGGACGGCGCCGCCGCAGCAGCGGACGCCTCATCCGGCAGCGAGCCGCCGGCGACGCACGCGACGGCGAGCAGCGCGCAGCCGGCAGCCGGTGACCCGGCTGGCGACAGCGAGCAGCCAACGGCGGATGACGCGACCGGCGACAGCAAGCAGCCAACGGCCGATGACCCGACCGGCGACAGCGAACAGTCAGTGGCCGGAGGCAGGAGCGGCGGCGGGCGGTTGGGGCGGGTGACCCGGGCGCGGGTCGTCGGGGCGGTGGTGGCGATGCTGGTCGCCACGATCGCCGCCACCGCCGTGCTCCAGTGGATCTCCGCCACCCAGGCCCAGGACGCGCGAGCCAAGCTGGAAGCCGAGCGCTCACTGCGCCTGGAGGTGTCGGGCGCGGCCAGCGCTTTCAGCAAGGCCCTGCTCAGCTACGACTACCGCGATCTGCAGAGCACCCGCTCCACCCTGACCGCCCAGGCCACGGGAGACTTCCTGGCCACCTACGACGCGGCGTTCGGGGACGCGATGGCGCAGGTGATCGTCAAGCTCAAGGCGATATCGCAGGCCACCGTACGCGAGATCTACCTGGCCGACGTGGACGAGGCCACCGCCCACGCCATCGTCGTCGTCGACCAGCAGGTGAACTCCTCCGAGGCGATCCGCTCCGTCAAGGATTCGCACCTTAAGATCGCTCTTGTGAAGGAGAAGGGCATCTGGAAGGTCCACGACGTGACCGTGCTCGGCGCGGCCTCCGAGGACCAGTACAACCTCAGCGGCGACGAGAAGAAGGACTGACGATCGGCCCTCTGGCGATGGGCGGCCACCCCGGCGAGGTGCGCGCGCCCGAAGAATGGCTCACCGAGGTGGAGCGGGAGCGGGCCGCGCGGTTCCAGTTCGAGGCGGACCGCGCCTGCTTCGTCGCCGCCCACCTGCTCGCGCGGCTCTGCGCCGCCGCCGCGCTCGGCGCCGAGCCGCAGGAGCTGACGCTCCTGCAATACTGCGACGTGCACGGCCCCGGACATGGCAGGCCGTACCTCGAGCAGGCCCCCGAGTTCGGCATCAGCTTCAGCCACACGCGCGGCTACGTGTGCGCGGCCGCCGGTCCCGGCAAGGTCGGTGTGGACGCCGAACGCGTGCCGGCCGGCGCGCTCGACGAGATGCTGGCCGACCGGGTGCTCACCCCGCGCGAGCGCGCGCTCGTCACCGGGAACGAGGAGCTGATCAGGCACTGGACGCGCAAGGAGGCGCTGGTCAAGCGCGGCGAACTGACGCTCGACGGGTTCGGCTCGGTCGACGGCGACCTGCCGGGCCGCCACCTGCTGGAGTGGAGCGCCGGACCGGACATCAGGGTGGCCGTCATCACGGACGCTCCCGCCAGGAGGGTGCCCATTCCCGGATAAGCTTGTACATATGTTCTACCGGAAACCGGTCGAGGAGCGTATCGCCGACCGCATGGCCCAGCGCAGGCCGCTCGAAGAAGGCAAGACCTTCGAGCATGGTCCGGCGAAGTTCGTGTTCATCTCCTTGATCGTCGCGGTGGTGCTCATGCACGTCGTCGGCGTCTCCATCGTGATGGCGTTCACCTAAGAGCGACAGGGCGCGGTGTCCGCGCCCGCGTGCGCTAGATTGGGATCATGAGCGCGCCTCGCTGGCTTTCTCCTGCCGAACAGCGTGCCTGGCGTACGCATCTCGCGCTGCACAAGCTTCTCCTGCACCGGCTCGACCGCGAGCTGGGGGAGCACTCTCTCTCGTTGAACGACTACGAGATCCTCGTCAACCTGTCGGAGAGCCAGGGGCGGCGCATGCGGATGAGCGACCTGGCGGATGCGACGATCCAGTCACGCAGCCGCCTGTCGCACCAGATCTCCCGCATGGAGGCCAAGGGCCTGGTGGCCAGGGAGGACTGCCGGGACGACCGGCGCGGCACGTTCGCGGTGCTGACCGACGAGGGCTGGGACACGATCCAGCGGGTGGCGCCGTTCCACGTGGCGAGCGTGCGCGAGCACTTCGTCGACCGGCTGACCGACGACCAGCTCGCCGCGCTGGAGGAGGCCTACGCGCCGATCGTCGAGCAGCTGAAGAAGCTGCGCTGACACCCAACCGATATCGGCGGGGCCGCACGGACTTCCCGGCCGCTCGCTACGATCCGCTCATGCTCAGAAAGCTTCTGATCGTGGCCGTTCTCGCGCTTGCGGCGGCGTGCTCCTCGGGCGGCGGGGCCGAGCTTCCCGACGGTCCCGGCCTGATGAAGAAGGCCGCTGAGGCCATGAAGACGGTCAAGTCGGCCGCCTTCTCGATCTCCACCGAGGGCAAGCCTCAGGTGCCGGTCAAAAAGGCCGACGGCCGGCTCACCGCCGCCGGGGACGCCGACGGGACGATCACGATCGACATCCTGGGCAGCCTGCAGGAGGTCACCTTCGCCCTGGTCGGGGACACCGTCCATTTCAAGGGCCCGACGGGCGGCTTCCAGCAGATGACCAGGGCTCAGCTGGCGCAGTTCTACGACCCCTCGGTCATCCTGGAGCCGACCAAGGGCATCTCGCAGTTGCTGGCCTCGGGCACCGACCCGAAGGTCGAGGGCGTGGAGAGCGGCTCCTACCGGGTCGCCACGACGTTCCCCGGCCAGGTGGTGGGGCAGATCATCCCGGGTGTCACGCAGGGCGTGACCGGCAAGGTCTGGCTCGACCAGGCCACGAGCAGGGTCACCAAGGCGAGTCTGCCGTTGCAGAACGGGACGGTGACGGTGTCGTTCAGTGACTACGACGCCGCGGTCACGATCACCCCGCCCGCGGCCGGATGAGGTCCGCTCGCCGGGTCGTGCTCACCGCCGGGGGCGCGGTGGTGTTGCTGGCCGCGCTGGACGCGTACGTGGTGGTGACGGTTCTCATCGACATCGCCGAGGACGTGGGCGTTCCGCTGAACCATCTGGAGCGGGCCACCCCGATCGTGACCGGGTTCCTGCTCGGCTACGTCGCCGCCATGCCGCTGCTCGGCCAGCTCTCCGACCGGTACGGGCGGCGGCCGCTCATCCACCTCTGCCTGGCGGCGTTCGCGCTCGGGTCCGTGTTGACGGCGCTGGCGGCGGGCGAGGTGATGGTGGTCGCCGGGCGTACCGTGCAGGGCGTGGCCGGTGGGGCGCTGCTGCCGATCACCATGGCGCTCATCGGCGACCTGTGGGACGAGCACGAGCGGCCCCTGGCCCTGGGAGCGGTGGGGGCGGCCCAGGAGCTGGGCAGCGCGCTCGGGCCGCTGTACGGCGGGGTGCTGGCGCTGATCCCCAGCGTTGTGGTGGCGGGGGTGGAGCTGGGACGCTGGCACGCCATCTTCTGGATCAACGTGCCGCTGGCGGCGCTGGCCGCGATCGCGGTCCAGCTCACGGTCCCAGGCCGCAGCGCGCCGCCCGCCACCCTCGGCCCGGCGGGCGGGCCGGGAGCCGCCGTCGGATCGGCAGGCCGGCCGGACGGCGGCACGGCGGACGCGCCCGCTGCCTCCTCCCCCGCGATGGGGCGGGTCGACGTGGTCGGCGGGGTGCTGCTGGCGTTGGCGCTCGCGCTGCTGGTCGTCGGCCTTTACAACCCCGACCCGGCCAAGGCCGTCCTGCCGCCGTGGGGTCCGCCCGTGATCGTGGCGGGCGCGGTGGTGGCCGGGCTCTTCGTCTGGTGGGAGATCCGCTCCCCCGTGCGCCTCCTCGACCTGTCCGCCACCCGCAAGGGCCCGCTGCTGGCCACCCTGGCCGTGAGCTTCCTGGCCGGCGCCGCGCTCCTGGTCACCATGGTGTTCGTCCAGTTCACCGCCCAGACCCTGCTCGGCGAGGACGCTCTGGGCGCATCGCTGGTGCTGGCCAGGTTCCTGGCCGCGCTGACCGTAGGGGCGCTGCTCGGCGGCCTCCTGGCGCGCAGGCTCGGCGACCGGGTCGTGGCGGTGGCGGGCCTGGCGGTGGCGGCGATCGGCTACTGGCTGATGAGCCGCTTGCCGCTCGACCTGGCCGGCGCGGGACTCGTGATGGATGTCGACCTGGTCGTGGCGGGACTCGGCCTCGGCCTGGTCATCGCCCCGGTGTCGGCCGCGGTGCTGCGCGTGAGCCCGGCGGCCCAGCACGGCGTGGCGTCGGCGGCGGTCGTGGTGGCGAGGATGATGGGCATGCTGATCGGCATCGCGGCCGTGTCGGCGTGGGGGTTCTACCGCTTCCAGTCGCTGACCGCCGATCTGGACACGCCGCTCCCGTTCGGTGTGGACGCGGAGACGTACCAGCGGCGGCTGGCCGACTACACGGCGAAGGTGCAGGCGGCGCTGCACCTGGAGTACACCGAGATGTTCCTCGTCACCGCGTTCATCTGCCTGCTCGGCGCGGCTGTCGCGCTGCTGATGCCGCGCCGGGCGACTGTGACGCCCTGAACGTCAATCCGCCGCACCCCGCCCACCGCAGCGCTCGGTGGGCGGGGTGCGTCGCCAGGGTGCCCGCGGTTGGACAGGCCCTCATCCCGGGCGGTCGCTGCCACGTAGTCCTCGTACCGGTGCAGCCGCCGCCCTCCCGTCACCAGTTCCAGCCCCCTGAACAGCAGGTCGAACCCGTTGGAATAGCCCGGCCTGGCGGGGTCGGGATGGGTGTGGAACGGCCGCTTGGACATCGGATACCCGGTGACGAATAGGAACTCCGATCCGTGCTCTTGCAGCGCCCACTCCGACAGCCACCGCTCCTACGCGGGCGAAAGGTCGGGCTCCGACTCCGAGGTCACCCGCTGGGCCTCAAGGCAACGGTGCCCATGGGCGAACCTAAGTGCCGTCTCTCGCCGTGTTTCACGAGCTACCTCGGTTGGAAATACAGCAACGACAACAACGAACTTTGGAGGAGCACTTTGTCCGTCAAGAGAATTTCGCTCCGCATGGCTGCCGTACCGGCGCTCGCATTCTCGATGCTCGCTTCGTTGTCCACGGTCACAGCACCACCCGCCCAGGCCGAGCCAAACGGCTACTACCTGCAGTGCAGCATGAACGGGTGGGTCTTCAGCGTCGACGACCCGGGCGAATGTTACGACGGCGTCGTCTCGGTAAAGAGCCTTCGGGACAATTCGCTCTATTACCGGATCGACGTCTACAAAGCCCGTATGAACGTGAAACAATTCCAGACCTGGGACCAGGTCTACAAAGGCTGCACATCGCACTGGATCTGCAGCGCGATCGCGACCACGGTGCTCGCGAAGTTCCTCAAACCGCTGAAACTGTTGTGGGTCTGGCTCAAGAAACAGCCCTAGCCGGCGGACAGCTTTTCTCCACCGCTCGTTCGTCACCAGAACGGATGCCGGGGGCAAGGCCGTCGCCTGCCCCCGGCGTCGCGATCACTTGTCCTTCTTGGCCCGCTTTTCCCTGATCTTCATCGTGACCTCGATGGGCGAGCCGGCGAAGCCGAACTCCTCGCGGATGCGCCGCTCGATGAAGCGCCGGTAGGTTTCCTCCAGCCAGCCCGAGGTGAACAGCACGAACTTGGGCGGCTCCACCGACGCCTGCGTGGCGAAGAGAATCTTCGGCTGCTTGCCGCCCCGCACCGGCGGCGGCGTCTGCTGCACCAGCTCGGTCAGGAACGCGTTGAGCCGGGACGTCGGCACTCGCGTGGACCACGAGTCGAGCGCCTTCTCCAGCGCCGGCACCAGCCGGTCCATGTGACGCCCGGTCTTGGCGGAGATGTTGACGCGCAGCGCCCACGGGGTGCGGACGAGCTGCCGGTCGATCTCCTTCTCCAGGTAGTAGCGGCGATCCTCGTCGACCAGGTCCCACTTGTTGAAGGCGACCACCATGGCCCGGCCGGACTCGATGACCAGGCCGATGATGCGCAGGTCCTGCTCGGTGAGCGGCTCGCTGGCGTCGATGAGCACGATCGCCACCTCCGAGCGATCCAGCGCGGCGCGGGTGCGCATGGCGGCGTAGAAGTCGGCGCCCTGCAGCTCGCGGTCGCGCCGCCGGATGCCGGCCGTGTCGACGAAGCGCCAGGTGCGCCCGCCCAGCTCGATCAGCTCGTCGACGGGGTCGCGCGTGGTGCCCGCCATGGGGTCGACCAGCACGCGCTCCTCCCCCGCCAGCTTGTTGAGCAGCGAGGACTTGCCCACGTTGGGCTTGCCGAGCAGCGCGACCCTGGAGGGGCCACGCTGGGTCTCGAACGTCACCTGCGGCGTCTCGGGCAGCGCATCGAGCACCACGTCGAGCAGGTCGCCGCTGGAGCGCCCGTGCAGGGCGGAGACCGGATACGGCTCACCGAGGCCGAGCGACCACAGCCCGGCGGCCTCCAGCTCGAGCTGCTGGTTGTCGACCTTGTTGGCGGCCAGGACGATCGGCTTGCCGGACTGGCGCAGGATCGAGCCGACGATCTCGTCGGCGTCGGTCGCGCCCACGGTGGCGTCGACCACGAACACGATCACATCGGCCAGCTCGGCCGCGATCTGGGCCTGCTCGGCGATGCGCAGGTTCATGCCGGTGGCGTCGGGGTCCCAGCCGCCGGTGTCGACCACGGTGAAGCGGCGGCCCCGCCAGTTGGCTTCGTACGTGACACGGTCGCGGGTGACGCCCGGCACGTCCTCCACGACCGCCTCGCGGCGGCCGATGATGCGGTTGACCAGCGTGGACTTGCCGACGTTCGGCCGTCCTACGATGGCGACGACCGGCAGCGGCGTGATGTCGCCATGCTCGGTGATCTCAAGGTCGTCGAGGTCGGCCTCGACCCAGTCCCCCGGTTGCACGATATTTGTCCTTAATGTGAGTACCGCACCTGATTGTCAGGTGCGCTCCTTGACCAGCCTCAGCACCTCCGCGATGACCTCGTCGAGCGTCAGCGCGGTGGTGTCGAGCTCGACGGCGCCAGCCGCCATCGAGAGTGGGTCCGTCTTGCGTGTCGAGTCGAGAGTGTCGCGCCGGGCCATGGCCTCCTGCTGAGCCGCCACCGTGGTGCCGGCCAGCTCGGCGCTGCGCCGCAGGGCCCGGGCCTCCGCGCTGGCCGTCAGGTAGAGCTTGACGGCGGCCTCGGGGCAGACGACCGTGCCGATGTCGCGGCCTTCGACCACGATGTCGCCGGCACCGATGATCTCCCGCTGCAGCGCCACCAGGCGGGCGCGCACCTCCGGGACGGCGGCCACCGCGGAGACCGCACCGGTCACCTCGGTCTCCCTGATCGGCCCCGCCACGTCGACGCCGTCGACGTGGATGGCCGGGCCGTCGGGGTCGGTGCCGGAGACGATGCGCGGCTCGCCGCAGTGGGCCGCGATCGCGGCGGGATCGGCCAGGTCGACGCCCTGCTGGAGCATCCACCAGGTCATCGCGCGGTACATCGCGCCGGTGTCGAGGTAGCGCAGGCCCAGCGTGCGGGCCACCCCACGCGAAACGCTCGACTTACCCGACCCCGAAGGGCCGTCCATGGCGACGACCAGACCGGTCACGGTCTCTCCCTCTTCACGTCTGTTCCAACCTGAAGAGGCTACCGCCTCCAGCTCAGTCGGCGATCCAGCTTCCGTGGAAGCCGAGCGGCACCCGGGCGGGCAGGTGCACGGTGGCGACCGGTTCGCCGGTGAAGTCCTGCGCGGACAAGATCACCAGGTCGGCCGCCCCCCTGGCCGGGTTGTTGACGTAGGAGAGCACGTACCCGTCGTCCTCGGCCTCGCCGGAGGGGACGAACACCGGCTCGCCCACGTACGCGCCGCGCCCGAACTGCCGCATCTGCTGGGTGCCGCGCTCCAGGTCGTGCTTGATGAGCGTGTTGTCGAACGCCTCGTCGGGCAGGTCCTCCAGCTCGGTGCCCGCCGGGTAGACGACGTCGTAGAGGTCACGGGTGGCCGCGGTGTAGCCGTAACGGTAGGGCCGGCCGGTGCGCCTCTCGTCCATGCGCGGGAACTCCTGCGCCCGGTCGTCCAGCCGCGTCTGGCCGATCTTGCCCGCCCCGGGGTCGATCCGCCACCGGTCGAGGGTGGGCGCGCCGCCCATGTCGAGCCGCGCGTACACGAACTGCTCGGGGTAGCGGACCACGTCCACGACCACCTGGTCGCCGTCGTCGTAGGCGTTGAGCGTGTGGAACACCCAGCACGGCTCCATCTCGATCCACCGCAGGTCGCCGGTCTCGCGCGACATGAGCCCGAGCCGGGCGCCGTGGGCGTCGTTCCACGCGTACGGCAACTGGGCGCCCTTCTCGGCGCGGGCCATGCTGAACGTGACGGGCAGGTCGTAGATCACGACGTACCGCTCGGTGAGCGCGAAGTCGTGCAGCATCGGCGCGTCGGCGATCGGGATGCCCTTGACCTGCGTCACCGTGCCCTTGGCGTCGATCACGATGTGCTGGTGGTGGTCCCAGCCGAAGAAGTACGCCATGGCGTGCAGCTCGCCGGTGGCCGGGTCGGCATGGGTGTGGGCGGCGAACCCGCCGGGCAGGCCGCCGTCGAAGTCGCACGGGCCGATGGTGTCGAGCTCGTAGTCCAGCTCGTACGGCAGCGCGCCCGCCTCCATGGTCGCGAACGTGCGCCCGGCCAGCCCGATGACGTGCGTGTTGGCCGCGAAGTCCATGTCGCCGTGGACGGGTCCGGGCCTGGGCTGCTCGCCGAGGCGCTTGGAGACGTGGGCGTTGCGTACCCACCGGTTGCGGTACCACTCGGCGTGGCCGTCGCGCAGCCGCACCCCGTGCACCATGCCCTCGCCGATGAACAGGTGGCTCGCGCTCGGGTCGTCGAGGCTGAGCGGGTTGGGCCCGTTGCGCAGGTAGCGGCCGTTGAGCTCGGCCGGGATGCGACCGGTCACCTCCAGGTCGAAGGCGGTGATCTCCTCGGCTACGGGGGTGAAGGCGCCTTTGAAGGGGGTGCTCGCCATGGCTCTGTCCTCTCGTCGGGAGGGAGGTCTGGAGGCAGGAGGAAAGTCGTGAGCACCGAGGCGCAGAGCGCGCGGTAGCGCTGCGCCGCCTCGGGCGACTGGTAGAAGCCCGTGATCTCCAGGCTCACGGCGCCGTGGACGGCCATCCACAGCAGGTCGGCGATCTCCTCGGCGGTGCCCCCGCGCAGCAGCCCCAGCTCCAGGCAGGCCCGCACCCCGCGGACGAGCAGGTCGAACGTCCGCTTGGCCGCCGTCACGGCCTCGCGCCCCGGGCTGAACCCCGGCACGGCGCTCTGGAACATGACCCGGTAGTAGTCGGGCTCGGCCAGCGCGTAGTCGCGGTAGGCCGCCAGGCCCGCGCGCAGCTTGGCCAGCGGATCGGACTGGGCGGGCACAGCGCGCAACCGCCGCTCGAACCGGGCGAACCCCTCCAGCCACAACGCCTCGGTGAGCCCGTCCTTGCCGCCGAAGAGCGTGTAGATCACTTTCGTGGAACAGCCGACCTGGCCGGAGATGCGCCGCACGGTCAACGCCGCCGGGCCCTCGGTGACGAGCAGGTGCACGGCGGCGTCGAGGATGGCCGCCCGGACGACCTCCTGCCCTTCCCGCTGTGCTTGCCGGTACGCGGTAACCGCCATGCTCGGTAACACCGTTTCTTCTCAGTAACACTGTTCCCGCTCTTTCTACGCGTCCTGCGCCCGCCCGTCAATGGCGTCATCGGAGGACTAAGGGCGTCGTGCGCGGTAAGTGACCTCATGTGACGGGGACGGAGGGAGCGCGGGTCACGGTCGTGGTGGCCAGCAGGGACCGGCTGCGGGCGCTGGCCCGCTCGCTCCCCCTGCATCCACGCCCGGTGATCCTGGTCGACAACGGCTCGACCGACGGGACGCCGGGGTTCGTCCGGCGCCACTTCCCCGACATCGAGGTCGTCGAGGCGGGCGCGAACCTGGGGGCGCCCGCGCGCAACATCGGCGTCCGGCTGGCCGAGACGCCGTACGTGGCCTTCGCCGACGACGACTCCTGGTGGGCGCCGGGCGCGCTGGAGCGGGCCGCCGACGTGCTCGACGCCCACCCGAGGCTGGCCGTGCTGGGCGCGCGCGTGCTGGTGGGGCCGGAGGAGCGGCTGGACGGGGTCTCGGAGCAGATGCGCCATTCGCCGCTCGGCGTGGAGCCCGACCTGCCGGGGCCGAGCGTGCTGGGGTTCCTGGCGTGCGGGGCGGTGGTGCGCAGGGAGGCGTTCCTGGAGGCGGGCGGGTTCGACGACGTCATCTTCTTCTTCGGCGAGGAAGAGCGCCTGGCCGTGGACCTGGCCGCGAAAGGGTGGGGGCTGGCGTACGTGGACGACGTCGTGGCGCACCACCACCCGTCGCCGCCCAGGGACCCGCGCGGCCGGCAGGCTCTGGCCGCGCGCAACGCGGTGCTCACCGCCGTGCTGCGGCGGCCGTGGCGGGTGGTGGCGCGCCGCTCGTTCGACGCCCTGCGCGGTGGCCCGGCCGGCTGGAAAGGGCTGCGTACGGCCGTACGGCGGCTGCCACGGGCACTGGCCGAACGGCGGGAGCTGCCGCCCCCGGTGGAGCGGGCCAGGCGAAGGCTGGAGCGGGCCGATGGCTAGCCGGTCCTGTACGACTTGCGAGCACGCCGTTACATTTCGTGAACAATGGGCAACAGAGGGTTATGAGTACTGCACCGAACCCGATCGACCTGCAAAAGCACCTGAGCGGCGTCGACTACCCCGCCAGGAAGAACGATCTGATCAAGGCCGCGCGCGAACACGGCGCGAGCGAGGACATAGTCAAGGCCCTGGAGACCATGCCGGACCGCGAGTACGACGGCCCCAACGCCGTCAGCCAGGCGGTCACCAGACGTTGACGTGGGGGCGCGGCGGGCGAGATCACCGGCTCGTCCGCCGCGCTTTTCTCATTCCGGGCCGTATCGAGGAGGCTCGGACGCTACCTCGGCCAATCGGCGGCGGTCACCGCGGGCTTGTCGTCGGTCCAGCCGACCTTGTACGTCTCGGCCCCGGTCTTGCCGGCCGGGATGTGCTCGCACGCCGCCGCGATGGCGGTGGCCACTAGGGGACCTGCCAGCCGCGTTCGCGCAGGGCGTCGATGAGTGAGGCGGCGGCGTCGGGCTGCACCGACAGCTCGGCGATGCCCAGAGGCAGCCCGGGGGCGTGTTCCAGGCGCACGTCCTCGACGTTGACGCCGACCTCGTCGCACACCTGGAACAGCCGGGCGAGCTGGCCGGGGCGGTCGCCGATGACGACCTGGACGACGGCGTAGGCCGAGGCGGGGCCGCCGTGCTTGCCCGGGATGCGGTCGTGGCCCACGACGCCGCGCTTGAGCAGTTGGGTGAGCTCGCCGGTGGCGGTGCCGTCGCCTTCGGCCAGGGCGCGCAGCGCGCTCGCGGCGTCGGCCAGGTCGTGCGCGACGGCCTCCAGCACCTCGGCGACGGGGGCGGCGTTGCCGGACAGGATGCCGAGCCACAGGCTCGGGTCGCTGCCGGCGATCCGCGTGACGTCGCGTACGCCCTGACCGGCCAGGCCGAGCGCGACGTCGGTGGCGTCGGCCAGGCGCGCGGCCACCGCGGAGGCGGCGACATGGGGCGCGTGGGAGACGACGGCGACGGCGCGGTCGTGGTCGTCGGCGCTCACCTCGATCGGGTTGGCCCCGCACAGCTCGATCAGCCGCAGCACGGCCGCCTTCGCCTCGGGATCGGCCTCACGCGTGGGGCACAGCGCCCACGGGCGGCCCAGGAACAGATCGGCCTGCGCGGCGCCGGGACCGGACTTCTCGCGCCCCGCGAGCGGATGGGAGGCGACGTAGGTCGCCAGATCGCAGCCGAGCTGCGTGGCGCGGTTGATGGGTTCGGCCTTCACGCTGGCGACGTCGGTGTAGAACCTGGCCGCGCCGTGCCGCTGCAGATGCAGCAGCTCGCTCGCCACGTGGGCCGGGGGCACCGCGATGACCGCCAGGTCCACGTCCTCGGGGAGCGGACTGTCGGGCGCCCACTCCTCGCCCGCACCGAGCTCCCGTGCCAGCCGTACGGCACCCTGGTCGCGGTCGGCGAGCAGGACGCGTACGCCGTGCTTGCGCAGTGCCAGCGCCGCGGAGGTGCCGATCAGACCGGTGCCGACGACGAGCACGGTGCGTAGTTCCATCTCGATGTCCTGATTTATCGGGCCATTGGGGGCTGCAAGTGTCTCTGGTCGCGCTTGCCAGGCGCTTACTGGGCGATGTCCTGACGCAACGCCACCGCGCCGCGCAGGTAAACATGCTGGATCTCGGAGCGGGGGCGGTCGGTCTCCACGTGGGCCATGAGACGGACGACGCGCGGCAGCGCACCCGGCACGCCGATCTCGGAGCAGCAGATCAGCGGCACCTCGTGGAAACCCAGCTTCCGCGCCGCCAGGGCGGGGAATTCGGCCGTCAGGTCAGGTGTGGCCGTGAACAGCACGCTGATCACGTCATCCGTGGTCAGCTCGTTGCGTTCCATGATCGCGCTGACCAGCTCGGTAGTGCCCTCGATGATCGAGTCACGGTCGTTGGCGTCCACCTGGATCGCCCCGCGGATCGCCCGCACCATGTGCTTCGTCCCCTTCGAATAAGCGGGAGAGCCCGTGCGGAGATTCGCACGGGCTCCTGCGTACCGGCCAGATTACAGCTTTACGGCCGCGTACAACTCGCCGACCTCTTTCAAGCTCAGCGCGCGGACGGTGCCGGGCTTGGTGCGGCCCAGCTTCACCGGGCCGAACTCGATCCTGGCCAGGTCGATCACGCGGTGACCGGCCTCTTCCAGCATGCGCCGGACGATGTGCTTGCGGCCCTCGTGCAGCACGATCTCCACCAGCGCCTGCTGGCCGTGCTCCTGCACGATGCTGAAGCCGTCGGCCCTGGCGAGGCCGTCCTCCAGCTCGATGCCCTGCTTGAGCCTGCGCCCGAGGTCCCTCGGGATCGGCCCGGGCACCTTGGCCCAGTATTTCTTCTGCACGCCGTAGCTGGGGTGCGTCAGCCGGTTGGCCAGCTCGCCGTCGTTGGTGAGCAGCAGCAGGCCCTCGGTCTCGGTGTCGAGCCGGCCCACGTGGAACAGCCTCGGGGCCAATTCCTGTACGAAGTCGGCCAGGCACGGGCGGCCCTGCGGGTCGTCCATGGTGGACACGACGCCGATGGGCTTGTTGAGGGCGTAGTAGACCAGGTCAGGTGCGGTGGGGATGCGCTTGCCGTCCACGTGGATCACCTGGGTCGCGGGGTCGACCTTGGCGCCGAACCTCCGTACGACCTGCCCGTTCACGGTGACCCGGCCGTCACCGATCATCTCCTCGCACGCCCTGCGGCTGGCCACGCCCGCCTGCGCGAGCACCTTCTGCAGCCGCACGCCGTCCGGCACCTCGGTGGTGTCGCGCTCGTCGGTGTAGCCCTCGGGGTAGAAGTTACGGTCGCGGAGGGGCTGGCGGGCCGCCTTGACACGGTCGTGCTGCGGGCTGCCGTAGCTCCTGCCGACCGTCTGCACGTCGTCCCGCCGAGGGGCCTGCCGGGGAGCACGGTCGGTACGGGCGTCGCCGTCGCGCCTGCCGAACCGGGAGCGGGTCGCGGACGCGGGCCTGGGAGCGGATTCGTCCCGGCCGCGTCCGGCGCGGTCGGTGTCCCTGCGCCCCGTGCGGTCGGCCCGGAATCCGCCGCGGTCCTCGCCCCGGTCGGAACGGTAGCCGCCACGGTCCTCACGCCGGTCGCCGGCGTAGCCACTGCCACGGTCCTCACGCCGGTCGGCACTGTAGCCGCCGCCGCGGTTGTCACGCCGCTCGCCACCGTAGCCACCGCCACGGTTATCGCGGCGCTCGCCACCTTGGGCACCACGGTCATCGCGCCGCTCGGCACGGTAGCCACCGCGGTCATCCCGCCGGTCGGCACTGTAGCCGCCGCCGCGGTTGTCACGCCGCTCGCCACCGTAGCCACCGCCACGGTTATCGCGGCGCTCGCCACCTTGGGCACCACGGTCATCGCGCCGCTCGGCACGGTAGCCACCGCGGTCATCCCGCCGGTCGGCACTGTAGCCGCCGCCGCGGTTGTCACGCCGCTCGCCACCGTAGCCACCGCCACGGTTATCGCGGCGCTCGCCACCTTGGGCACCACGGTCATCGCGCCGCTCGGCACGGTAGCCACCGCGGTCATCCCGCCGGTCGGCGCTGTAGCCGCCGCCGCGGTTGTCACGCCGCTCGCCACCATAGCCGCTGCCGCGGTCGTCGCGGCGGTCGGCACGGTAGCCGTCCTGGTCTCCGCGGGGACGCTCGGAGCGCTCCTGGCGCTCGCCGCCCGCGTACCGGTCCTGGCGGTCCTGTCGATCTTGGCTGGGGAAACGGCTCTCGCCCTCGCCGTCGCGCCTGCCGTACCGGGCGCGAGATCCGCCCCGGTCGGCGCGAAGGGCGTCGCGGGAGGAACGCGTCCCACTGTCGTCGGAGCGGAAGGCGGGACGTCCACCGCGGTCGGCACTACGGCCGGAGCCGCCGGTACGTCCACGACCGCGTCCATCACCGGACGGGGTGCTTCGCCTGTTGATCACTTTGTTGTCTCCTCGAGATTTTCCACGTCGTCGGGGAGGAAGGGAGCGAGCTCAGGAAGCTCGCTGAGATCCCGCAGTCCCAGACGTTCAAGGAAGTATGAGCTTGTCCGGTAGAGCACTGCCTGGCTCTCCGGGTCGGTTCCGGCCTCTTCGACCAGTCCCCTGGCGACGAGCGTCCTCATGACGCCGTCACTGTTGACGCCGCGCACCGCGGCGACGCGAGCACGACTCACCGGTTGCCGATAAGCCACGACCGCCAGTGTTTCGAGCGCGGCCTGGGTCAGCCGCGTCTGCTGGCCGTCGCGGACGAACCGCTCGACCAGCGGCGCGCAGTCGGCACGGGTATAAAACCGCCAGCCGCCTGCTACTTCCCGCAGATCAAAACCCCGCCCGGCGGCGGTATATTCCGCCGCAAGCCCCCGCAGGGCTGCGGCCACCTCGTGGGTCGGCCGCTCCAGCACCTGCGCCAGAGTCACCTCGGCGACAGGTTCGTCAACAACAAGCAGGATAGCCTCCAACGCCGCCCCCAGCGTCGGCCCCCCACCGTTCCCCGCCGCATCGGAGGCGCCGACCGCACCGGCTTCCGCCTCATCGGACGCACCGAGCACACTGGTCCCCGCCGCAGCAGAAGCGCCGACCATACCGGCCACGACACCGCCGGCGGCGCCCGGCTGCTCGGACGCGCGCGTTGCGCCGAAGTCCGCCGCACCACGCCCCGCCGACGCGGCGCCCGGAGAGCCGGCCGTCGGTCCGCCGCCCAACGGGCTCACCGCCGGCCTGCCCCCCGCCGAGCTCACCGCCGAACCGTCCCCCGCCGAACCGTCTGCCGCCGAGCTCGCCGCCGAACCGTCCCGCGCCGAGGTCGCCACCGACCATGCCGCCGGCGAGTTCGCCGCAGAACCGTGGGTCGAAGATCCCGCAGCGGACCCTACGGCAGCACGATCCGGTTCGTGGTCGCCGTCCGAGGGTCCTGCCACCTCATCGCCGCCGGAAACTTTGGACTCCGCTTCGGCGCTCGGACCGCTCGCAGAAGGCGGCTCGCCGGGCGCGACCGGCGCATCCGCGGCAGCCCTATCCGTGGACAGCGCATCCTCGGCCACCCCATCAGCACGCGGCTCATCCCCGGCCGCCGCACCCGCAGGCGGCTCATCGCCACCCGCCCCATCCGCAGACGGCACATCCCCACCCGCCCCATCCGCGACCGGCTGGTCTGCGGCCGCACCGGACGCCTCCGCGAGAGGCTCGTCCTCCAGCCCTTGTTGGACCAGGGAGCCTGGGAGGGTCATCCAGGCGGGGAGTGGCGGCCCGGAGTCGGAAGACGGGCGGGGGGCGGGCAGGGGATTGGGGTTGTCAGTCATTGCTCTGGTTTCTCCGCGGATTCCTCGTAGTCGTCCCCCACCGCGACGTCCCCGTCGTCGGAGCCCGTCCACGTCACATGCAGATCACCCAGCGGCTCGACCTGCTCGAACGCGACCGCCGACTCCCTGAACAGCTCCAGCACCGCCAGGAACCGCGCGATGACCTCGAAAGTCCCCTCGCAGTCGGCGACGAGCGCGCGGAAGGTGGCCCGCCGCAGCCGGCGCAGGTGCATGACCAGGAGCGCCGCCTGCTCCTTGACACTGGCCAGCGGCTGGTAGATGTGCCCCACGTTGACGGTGGGCGGCAGTTTGGGGGTGAAGGCCTTGGCGGCGATCTTGGCGAGCTGCTCGGGCCCGATGCCCAGGATGAGCTCGGGCAGCAGGTTGGCGAACTGCTCCTCCATCGGCACGGTGCGCGGGAAGCGCAGCGCCTCCTCCGCCATCCGCCCGGCGAAGATCTTCGCCACCTCTTTGTACGCTTTGTACTGCAGCAGCCGGGCGAAGAGCAGGTCTCTGGCCTCCAGGAGCGCCAGGTCCTCCTCGTCCTCCACCTCGCCGGAGGGCAGCAGCCGCGCCGCCTTCAGATCCAGCAGGGTCGCCGCCACCAGCAGGAAGTGGCTGGTCTGGTCGAGGTCCCACTCGGGCCCCCGCGAGCGGATGTAGGCGATGAACTCGTCGGTGACCTGGGAGAGCGAGACCTCGGTGATGTCCAGCTTGTGCTTGGCGATGAGGCCGAGCAGCAGATCGAAGGGACCCTCGAAGACGTCCAGGTGAACCTGGAACCCTTGGGGTTCGGTCTGCTCTGCGGTCACCTGGCCATTGTGGCAGGAGCCGGCCAGCGCGAAAGCACCTCGCGGGCCAGCTCACGGTAGGCGTTGGCGCCGAGGGACGACGGGTCGAACGTGGTGATCGGCTCGCCCGCGACGGTGGCGTCGGGGAAGCGGACCGTACGGTTGATCACCGTGTGGAACACCTTGTCGCCGAACGCCTCCACCACGCGGGCCAGCACCTCGCGCCCGTGCAGGGTGCGGGCGTCGTACATGGTGGCGAGCAGCCCCTCGATCTCGAGATCCTCGTTGAGCCGCTCCTGGACCTTGGAGATGGTGTCCATGAGCAGTGCCACGCCGCGCAGCGCGAAGAACTCGCACTCCAGCGGCACCATGACACCATGCGCGCAGGTCAGCGCGTTGATCGTGAGCAGGCCGAGTGACGGCTGGCAGTCGATGAGGCACACGTCGTAGTGCGGCAGCAGCGGCTTGATCACGCGGCCGAGCACCTGCTCGCGGGCGACCTCGGTGACGAGCTGGACTTCGGCGGCCGACAGGTCGATGTTGCTCGGCAGCAGGTCGAGGCCCTCGACGCCGGTTTCGAGCAGCACGTCCTCGGCGGTGACGCCGCGCTCCATGAGCAGGTTGTAGACGGTCAGGTCGAGCTGGAGCGGGTTGATGCCCAGGCCGACGGAGAGCGCGCCCTGCGGGTCGAAGTCGACCAGCAGCACCTTGAGGCCGTATTCGACGAGCGCGGCGCCCAGGTTGATGGTGGTCGTGGTCTTCCCGACGCCGCCCTTCTGGTTGACCATCGCGACCACGCGCGCGGGGCCGTGCACAGCGGGCGGGACCGGTTCAGGGAACACCGGTCGGGGGCGCTGCGTGGGCCCCAGGTTGACGCCGTTGGAAGGCGCGTTGCTCTTCGTGCCGCCCCAGGGGTTGTCGGGGGTCCCCGGGGTCGAACCCTTGGTCGTCACAGTCACCAGCTCGAACCTCCCTGACGATCCCGAACCGGACCGTCCGGACGGACACTATGGCGTCACCACTTAACGCGGCAAGGCGGCACGCCGTGGGCGCCGCACACCGCAAAAGACTATAGATCACTGCCGGGCACGTGGATGCGCCGCGGCATAGACCTCGCGGAGCTTGTCGACCGTGACCAGGGTGTAGACCTGCGTGGTCGTCACCGAGGCGTGACCGAGCAGCTCCTGGACCACCCTAACGTCAGCGCCGCCGTCCAAGAGATGAGTTGCGAAGGAATGCCGGAGAACGTGCGGACTTATCCCGGCGAGCCCGGCGCGTTCGGCGGCAGCCTGGAGCACTTCCCACGCTCCCTGCCTGGTCAGCCGCCCGCCCCGGGCGTTCAGGAAGACGGCGGGGGTGCCGCGGCCGTGGGCGAGCAGGCCCGGACGGGCGCGGACGAGGTAGGCGTCCAACGCGGAGCGGGCATAGCGCCCCAACGGCACGACGCGCGTGCTGCCGCCCTTGCCGTGCAGGCGTACCTGGTCGTCTTCGAAGTCGTCCACGGCCAGGCCGACGGCTTCGGAGATGCGGGCGCCGGTGCCGTACAGGACCTCGAGCAGAGCGCGGTTGCGCAGCGTGAGGGGTGCGCCGTCGGGGCCGGAGGCGGCGATGAGCCGCTCCACCTCGTCCACGGCGATCGCCTTGGGGAGCCTGCGGAGCTGGCGCGGCGGGCGTATCTGGTGGGCGGGGTCGTGGGCGGTGACGCCTTCGCGCAGCGCGAACCGGTGCAGCCCGCGCACGGCGGAGACGGCGCGCGCGGCCGAGCTGGCGACGAGCGCGGGGTGCTCGCCGTCGCCCTCGCGCAACGCGGCGAGGAAGGCCTGTACGTCGGCCTCCCCCACCTCGTCGAGCCGCGCGCGGCCGCGCGCCTGCAGGTGCTCGAAGTAGCGGCGCAGGTCACGACGGTAGGACGCGAGCGTGTTGGCAGCCAGACCCCGCTCCACCGCCAGATGGGCGAGGTAGCTGGAGAGCACCGCCTCCACGAAAGGTCCTTCCGTCACTCCTCAGGGGCGTCGGCGGGGCGCAACAGGGCGAAACCCTCAACCGAAGCCGCGTATGCGGCGAGGATACCGGCCACGGCCGGGGAATTGTGGATCATTCCCATGAGCGCCTTCTCGACCGCATCGGCGAGCGGGACCCACTCGACCGGCATGTCGATCTCCTCGTGCCGGTGAACGAAACCGTTCTCCTCGTCCGGGATCTTGCTCAGCTCGCGGGCGAGGAAGACCCGGATGCGCTCGTCCGACATGCCGGGCGAGCTGTGCAGGTCGACCAGCGTGTGCCAGGTCGCGGCCCGGTATCCGGCCTCCTCGGCCAGCTCCCGCGCGGCCCCGCTGACCAGCGATTCGCCTTCCACGTCACGGATTCCGGCGGGCAGTTCCCACATCAGCCGGCGCGTGGGATGGCGGTATTGCCTGATCATCAGGACCCGGTCCTGCTCGTCGAGCGCGAGGACGGCGACGGATCCCGGATGCACCACGTAGTCGCGGTCGGCGACCTCCTCGCGGGGCATCTTCACGGTGTCGGTGACCACACGGATGATGTGGCCCCGGAACCGTTCCTTGGACTCGACGACGTCCCACGCCTCGGGCGTGTCTGTGATCATGGTCGCACTCGCTCCCGGTCCTCGTTGTCACGCGAGTCACCGCCGCTCGGGGTGATCTTCACTGGCCGACCTTAGCCCCGACCCGGCTGTCGGCGTAGGCCAGGGCGGCGCCGATGAGGCCCTTGAACATCGGGTTGGCCCGCGTGGGGCGGGAGCGGAACTCGGGGTGCGCCTGGGTGCCGATGAAGAACGGGTGCACGTCGGCGGGCAGCTCGGTGTATTCGACCAGGCGGCCGTCGGGCGACAGCCCGGAGAAGACCAGACCCACCTTCTCCAGCCGCTCGCGGTAGGCGTTGTTGACCTCGTAGCGGTGGCGGTGGCGCTCGTCGACCTTGGCCTTGCCACCGTAGAGCTGCCTGGCCAGCGTGCCCTCGCTGAGCTTGGCGGTGTAGCTGCCCAGCCGCATGGTGCCGCCCATGTCGCGCTCGCCGGCGACGACGTCCTCCTGGTCGGCCATGGTGGAGATGACCGCGTGCTTGGCCTCGGGGGCGAACTCGGTCGAATTGGCGTCCTCGATCCCGGCCATGTTGCGGGCGGCCTCGATGACCATGCCCTGCATGCCGAGGCAGATGCCGAGCAGCGGGACCTTGTTCTCGCGGGCGTGGCGGATCGCGCCGATCTTGCCCTCGATGCCGCGCACCCCGAACCCGCCGGGGATCAGCACGCCGTCCACGCCGTCGAGCTCGCGCTCGGCGCCGTCGGGGGTCTCGCAGTCGTCGCTCTTGACCCACCGGATGTTGACCCGGGCGTCGTTGGCGAACCCGCCGGCGCGCAGGGCCTCGGTGACCGACAGGTACGCGTCCGGCAGGTCGATGTATTTGCCGACCAGCGCGATGGTGACCTCCTTGGCCGGCCGGTGCACCCGGCGCAGGAGCTGCTCCCACTCCTTCCAGTCGACGTCGCGGAAGGGCAGGCCGAGCCGGCGCACGACGTACGCGTCGAGGCCTTCGGAGTGGAGCACCTTCGGGATGTCGTAGATGGAGACGGCGTCCACGGCGGAGACGACGGCGTCCTCGTCCACGTCACACATCAGGCTGATCTTGCGCTTGATCGCCGTCTGCACGGGCCGGTCGGAGCGCAGCACGATCGCGTCCGGCTGGATGCCGATGCTGCGCAGCGCCGCCACGCTGTGCTGCGTCGGCTTGGTCTTGAGCTCGCCGGACGGGCCGATGTACGGCAGCAGCGACACGTGCAGGAAGAACACGTTGTCGCGCCCGACCTCGTGCCTGATCTGCCGCACGGCCTCCAGGAACGGCAGCGACTCGATGTCGCCGACCGTGCCGCCGACCTCGGTGATGACCACGTCCACCTCAGGACCGGCCATGCCCCTGATCCGGTCCTTGATCTCGTTGGTGATGTGCGGGATGACCTGGACGGTGTCGCCCAGGTATTCGCCGCGTCGCTCCTTGGCGATGACGTTGGAGTAGATCTGCCCGGTGGTCACGTTGGCCGAGCCGTGCAGGTCGGTGTCGAGGAATCGCTCGTAGTGGCCGACGTCGAGGTCGGTTTCGGCGCCGTCGTCGGTGACGAACACCTCGCCGTGCTGGAACGGGTTCATCGTCCCGGGGTCGACGTTGAGGTAGGGGTCGAGTTTCTGCATGGTGACCCGTAGACCGCGCGCCTTGAGGAGGCGGCCGAGGCTGGATGCCGTGAGCCCCTTGCCGAGACTGGAGGCGACACCGCCGGTGACGAACAGATGCTTGGTTTGCGATGCGCTGCGCAAAGGGGCTCCCGTGGCTCGAGGTGTGGTGCAAGTGTCCACGGGCTCTCAGGATATCAAACAACGCCCCTCACATGCCCGAACAGCACGGACCTAGCGGTAACTTTGGCATTTATGTCACTCGTACGGCGGGCTGTGGGCACGCTGATTCACCGTACCTACACAGCGATCCGGCACGCCGGCGCGATCTCTCCGGCCTCGCCCGCCGGGTATCGATTCCGCCGGTTGGGCGCCGGGGTCAGCATCGCGTTCCCCCCGGGCGCCATCTTCGGCGAGCAGTGGATCGAGATCGGCGACCACACGTTGATCGGGGAGCGCGTGTCGCTCTCGTGCGGCATGATGCCCGGCGTGGACCTCGGCCCCGGCTCGATCCTGCGCATCGGGCGCGGCTGCTCGATCGGCCGGGGCTCGCACATCGTGGCCCACCAGTCGATCGACATCGGCGACGACGTCTTCACCGGCCCGTACGTCTACATCACCGACCAGAACCACGTCTACGACGACCCGGACATCCCGATCGGCCGGCAGTGGCCGCGCAACAGCCCGGTCTCGATCGGCTCGGGCTCATGGTTGGGGACGGGGGCGATCATCCTGCCGGGCACCACGCTGGGCCGCCAGTGCGTGGTCGCGGGGGGCGCGGTGGTGCGGGGCGAGTTCCCCGACTACAGCGTGGTCGCCGGGGTCCCGGCCAGGCGGGTACGGGGCTACACGCCCGAGTTAGGCTGGCACGGGCCCGGCGCCGTGGTCGCCTCGTGAGCTTCCGTCCAGGGATGGACCGAACAAGGTTCTGACGGCTAGCGTCGAATCATGCGGACCGCCATTTGCGAGCGTTTGGACATCGAGTTCCCCCTGTTCGCCTTCAGCCACTGCCGCGACGTGGTGGCCGCCGTCACCAACGCGGGCGGGTTCGGAGTGCTGGGCGCGGTCGCGTACTCGCCCGAGCAGCTGGACACCGAGCTCACCTGGCTGGACGAGCGGGTGGGCGGCCGGCCGTACGGCGTGGACGTGCTCGTGCCGGGCAAGATCGACGCCTCCGCGCTCGACCTGCACGCGCACCTGATGGACTCCATCCCCGACCGGCACCGCGACTTCGTCACGCACCTGCTGGGCAAGTACGGTGTCACCGCTGCCGGGCAGCCCTTGACGGCGGCGGCGGACGAAGTCGGCAGGCGGGTGACGACTTCGGGGGCGACGGGGCTGATCGAGGTGGCGCTCAAGCATCGGATCGGGCTGATCGCCAGCGCTCTGGGACCGCCTCCCCCCGAGATGGTGTCCATGGCCAGGCAGGCGGGCGTGCCGGTGGCCGCGCTGGTCGGCACGGTCGAGCACGCGCGCAGGCAGGTGGCGGCGGGCGCGGACCTCATCGTGGCGCAGGGCACGGAGGCGGGCGGGCACACCGGCGAGATCTCCACGATGGTGCTGGTGCCGCAGGTGGTGGACGCGGTCGCCCCCGTGCCGGTGCTGGCGGCCGGCGGGATCGCGTCGGGGCGGCAGATGGCGGCGGCCATGGCGCTCGGGGCGGAGGGCGTGTGGTGCGGCTCGGTGTGGCTCACGACCGAGGAGGCGGAGACGACGCCCGCGGTCAAGCGCAAGCTGCTGGCCGCCTCGTCGCTGGACACCGTCCGGTCCCGCTCCCGTACGGGGAAGCCGGCCCGGCAGCTCAAGTCCGCCTGGACGCAGGAGTGGGACACCGCGCAGGAGAGCCCAGGGCCGCTGGGGATGCCGCTGCAGCTGCTGGTCGCCGAGGGAGCGATGGCCCGCATCGAGGCGGCGGCGGACAAGGGCGAGCCGGGGGCGGTGGAGCTGGTCAACTACTTCGTGGGGCAGGTCGTGGGCCAGCTCGACCAGGTGAAGCCGGCCCGTGACGTGGTCTACGACCTGATCAGCGAGT
Organism: Nonomuraea sp. H19; assembly: GCF_052068215.1. Lineage (NCBI taxonomy): Bacteria > Bacillati > Actinomycetota > Actinomycetes > Streptosporangiales > Streptosporangiaceae > Nonomuraea > Nonomuraea sp. H19. The sequence continues at coordinate 84,625 of NZ_JBQHCV010000006.1, forward strand.
TCGGCGAGGCGGTGGAACGGCTGGCCCGCCTGTCCGGATGACCCCGGTCACGGACCCACCCGTCCGGCCGGCCCGCAGGATGACCCCGACTCACGGCCCCGCCCGTCCGGCCGGCCGGCAGGATGACTCACGGCCCCGCCCCGCGACCGGCGGGGATGACGCCGATCAGGCACCCGTCCCGGCGCCGGTCCGGCTCCGGTCGGCGGTGAAGACGTACAGGTAAGGGTGGTGCGGCTGGACGGCGCCGTCTGCGGCGGCCCTGGCCAGGGCGAGCGCGCCGTCGGCCGAGGTGCCCAGCGGCGGCGCGAACTGGGCGCCGGGCAGCAGCGCCCGCACGGTGTCCTGGAACGGCTCCATCAGCAGGTCGGCGGCGTCGAAGAGGCGGCCGCCCCAGGAGAAGACCGGTTCGAGGCCGGACGCGGCGGCGACCGCGGCCTCGCCGAGCTGGCGGCCGGCCTCGGCCCAGATGCGGCGGGCGACCGGATCCCCGGCGCGGGCCGCCTCGGCGACCGACGGCGCGAACGACGCCAGGTGGTTGGCCGCCGAGCCCGACTCGTAGACGAGCGCCACCAGGTCGAGCGGGTGGCCGAAGCGGGCGGTCATGCGTTCGAGCAGGGCGGGCGAGCCGCCGGCCCGGCCGTCGTGCGCGCGCAGGGCGGCGTGCAGGCCCTGCATGCCGACCCAGGCTCCGCTGCCGTGGTCGCCCAGCAGGTGCCCCCACCCGTCGGCCTGGTTCCAGACGCCGGCCAGGTCGGTGCCGAGCGTGATCACGCCGGTGCCCGCCGCGACGACGACTCCCGGCCGGAACCCGAGCGCGCCCACGTGCGTGGTGACCATGTCGCCCGCGACCACGAGCGCGCCCAGCCCGAACCGCTCCCGCAGCGCGTGCCACAGCGTCCCCGGGTCCTTGACCAGGCCGGGCAGCCCGGTCACCCCGATCGCCATCCCGGCCAGCCGCTCCGGAACGGCGAATTCGCCCTCGCGGCCGCCTCCGCCGCGCCGGTCCGGCGGCTGCGTCGCCTTCTCGATGACGGCGGCGATGCGCGCGGCGAGGCGGTCGAGGTCCACCCGGCCCTTGTCGCGGGGCACAGGAGCCGCGTCGTCCCCGTAGGCGTTCGCCCCGCCTGCCTCGATCCTTACCCTGACGCCTCCGCCGCCGACGTCCACGCCGGCGAAGCCGCTCCGGCTCATCCGGCGCGCCCGCCGAGCGCGGCGACGGCCGCCCGGACGCCCGGGTGCGCGGCCAGCGCGGCCCGCGCCTGCTCGGCCGGGCAGCCGGTGAGCAGCCGCACGAGCGCCTCCGGGATCCGCCCGTCGGCCTCGTCCAGCGCGGCGCGGCAGGCCGCCGCGTCCTCGCCGGTCGCCTCCACGAGCAGGCGCACCGCGCGCTCGCCGAGCTTGGCGTTGGTGGCGACCAGCCCGACCATGAGGTTGCCGTACGTACGCCCCGCCTTGATCATGAGGGCTGTCGAGAACGCGTTCAGCAGCACCTTGGTGGCCGTGCCCGCCTTGAGCCGGGTGGAGCCGGTGAGCGCCTCGGGCCCCGTGTCGGCGACGACGACGATCTCGGCCAGCTCGCGCAGCGGCGCGTCCGGGTTGCTGGTGACCAGCACCGTGAGCGCGCCGGCGGCCCTGGCCGCGCGCAGCGCCCCGGCCACGTACGCGGTGGAGCCGGAGGCCGTGATCCCGATCGCCACGCTGTTCTCGCCGAGCGTCCCGGCGTCGGCGGCCCCGAGTTCCTCGGCGTCCTCCCGGTCGACGGACGAGTCCGTGAGCGCCGCGGGCCCGCCGGCGAAGTGCGCTGTGAACAGCTCACGCGCCACCCCGAACGTCGGCGTGATCTCGGTGGCGTCCAGCACCGCCAGCCGCCCGGACGCGCCGGCGCCGAAGTAGTGCACGCTCCCGCCCCGGCTCAGCCGGAGATGCGCCTCGTCCACCGCCCGGGCGAGCGGCCCGGTCGCGGCGCGGGCGGCCTCGACCGCTCTGGCGTCCTCGTCCAGCAGCAGCCGGAGGACGTCGCCGGACTCCAGGGTGTCGATGGCGGCGGTGCGCGGGTTGCGGCCCTCGGTCGGTGGTGTCAGGTGCGTCATCGTGCTCCTCATCGTTCGCCTTCCGCTTCCGAATCCGCGCCGAATGCGCCCGCGTACGCGGTGAGCAGCTGGCGGGACTCCGCGACCAGGTCACCCGTCTCCACCCGCGCGGCGCCCTCCCGCAGGAAGGCCTCGGCCCGCTCGCGGAGCCGTTCGCGCAGCTCCGCCTCGGCGCCGGGCTCGCCGGCGAGCGCGCGGTCGAGGCCCCGCGCCCACAGCTCCCAGCGGTCGCGGTAGTAGCCGCCGACGAGCCCCGCCCAGTGCCGGGCCGCGTAGTCGTCGAGCAGGGGGCTGTCCGCGGTGCCCCACACCGTGATGATGCGGCGGGCGTTGTCCAGCAGGACCTCGCGGCCGGCCGGCTCGGCGGCCCACGACAGGGCTTTGTCCTCCCAGTGCTGGAAGGTGTATTCGGGGCGGCAGGCCAGCATCCGGTCGAGGTCCTCGAAGACCTTCAGGAACCGGGCGACCAGCGCCGGGCTGCCCGCCGACTCCACGGCGTCGAGGCAGAAGCGGTCGGCGACCCTGGCCATGTACGCGATGCCGGCCTCGACGAGGTCGTGCCCCAGCGGCCCTGCGGCCAGGTCGGGGTCGCGCTCGGCCACCTCGATCATCCGCTCCCAGGCCGCGGCGAGGGCTTCCGGCCGGTACCACAGGACACCGGCGACGTCGGCACGGAGCTCCGCCGGGCCACGCTCGTAGGAGGGCACCGCGGTGATGACGCCTTCGAACGCCTGGGGCAGGATCGGCAGGCTCCGGGTGTCGTAGACGGTGTCCAGGAGCCCCTGCCAGGCCGCCCGCAGCTCGGCCGTCGACCGGCCCCCGTATCGCTGGGTCACGAAGGCGTCGAGCCAGGCGCCGAGGTCGGGCACCCGGTTCCAGATCTGGTCGGCCACCAGCTCGAAGAAGACGGGGTTGTTGCGGGTGGCCTCCATGGACAGGCCGAGGCCGGTGGGCGGGCTCTTCGCCGCCAGGGCCGCGTCGATCGCGACCGGCACTCCATGCAGGTCGGCGGCCGGATCGGTGCGGCCGCCGAAGTTGAGCAGCGCGCACCACAGCCATGGCTTTCCGGAGAACTCCTCGAAGTGGCCCCACAGCGGGTCGTACTCCGCCCAAAGGTCCGCCACGAGCATCTGGTCGTGGGGAATCGCGTCGAGAAAGGCGGTGACGCGGTCCTCGGTCCAGAACTCCCGCTGGTAGGAGAACGGCCAGGCTTGCATGAGCCACACCGCGTCCGGGTCGGCGGCCCGCAGGCCGGCCAGCGTCGCCGCCGCCACGGCCCCGGGATAGGCCGGGTCGGCGTCGATGGGGATCATCTCGATGAACGGGTCGGCGGCGTACAGGTGGTCGGTGCCGAAGAGCTTGATCTGGGCGCGGGCGATCTCGGCGCCGATCCGCTCGTACAGCGGGTCGGCCGGGTCGAGGACCCAGGTCTCGAACCCCTGCCATTGGCGGCGACCGGCGCGCGCCGTCGCCGCGACCTCGCGTGGGACGTGTCCGGTGAAGGCCGGGAGCACGGGCGTCATGCCGAAGGCGCGCTCGCGTTCGAGGATGCGCGCTCCGAGCTCGCGATGGCCGTCGATCCAGGATGCGGGCAGCGGACCGGCGAAGTCGTCCAGGCAGCCCATGAACTGGAACGGCAGGTAGCCCGGCCCGCCCAGGAAGCGGCGGATCTGGTGGTCGTCGAGGCCGAGGAGGGAGTAGGCGGCGTGCAGCGCGGCCTCGTGGCCGGTGATGGCGAGCGGCATGGTGATGCCGTGCAGGGCCATCCAGTCGATCTCGCGTTCCCAGTCGGCCCAGTCCCAGTAGGGCATCGTGTAGCTGAAGGTGCAGAAGTTGAAGTAGTAGCCCTCCTGGACGCGCGCCGAGCCCTGATGGAGCGGGGCGCCGGGAAGGGACGTCAGCCGCAGGGGCAGCACCGTGTCCCAGCCCACGGACATGCCGCAGTGGCGCCGGAGATAGTGATGGAGCGCGACGGACGCGCTCACCCCGTCGGTCGCGGCGACGGTGAGCGTGCCGCCCTTCGCCTCGTACGCGTAGTCGCGCCCCTGGCCGTCACGCGCGGCGAACCGGACCGACTCCGCCACCGGCCCCAGAACGCGGTGGGCGAGGCCGCGGACCGCGTCCGCCCACAGCGGCGCATGCTCGCCGTCACCGGACAACATCGCAGGTCACACCCCTCGACGGATTAATTCCGTACGGTCCATAATTAATATGCTAGCGTACCGCCACATCGGCAAAGGGCTGGGAGAAAGCCATGGAACAGCTGGTCGCCGCGGGCACGCAGTTCATGCGCGAGGTCAACGCGGCCGCGATCCTGCGCCGGCTGCGGGCCGAGACCAGCATGAGCGTGTCCGCGCTGGCCAAGGCGGTGGGGCTGTCCAGGCAGGCGGTCACCCGCTCGCTCAACGCGCTGGCCGAGGAGGGCCTCGTCGAATTCGGCTCCCTCGACCGCGACTCCAACCGGGCGGGGCGCCCCGCGCAGCTCGTGCGTTTCCGCGCGGAGGCCGGCCACGTGCTGGGCCTGTCGATCAGCCCGCAGGACGTCCGGGTGGCGGTGGCGGACCTGGCCGGTGCGGTCACCGCGGCGGACGCGGTGCAGCTCGGCGCCGGTCCCAGCGGTGAACAGGTGGTGGAGACACTCCTGGCCACGGTGGACCGGACGCTGCGCGCGACGGGCATCACGACCGGCGACCTCTGGTTCGCCTCGGTGGGCACCCCCGGCATCGTCGACCCGGCGGCCGGGGTCATCAAGCTCATCCCGAGCATGCCCGGCCTGGCCGGCGACGTCCTCCTCCGGCGGCTGAAGGAGACGCTCGGCTGCCCGATCTACCTGGACAACGACGTCAAGCTGGCGACGCAGGGCGAACGGTGGCGAGACGCGGAGCGGCGCGAGGACTCGCTGGTGATGGTCCACTGGGGCGAGCGCGTCGGCGCCGGAATCGTGCTGAACGGCGAGCTCTACCGCGGCGCCTCCAACGACGCCGGCGACGTCGGCTTCCTCGATCTGTTCACCGGCGGGGAGAGCACCGGCCCTTCCGCGTCCCGCCATCCGCACGGCCTCGGCCCGTTCGAGGACCGGGTCGGCGGCGAGGAGATCGTGCGCCAGGCCAAGGCGGCGGCCGGGCGCGCCGGCGACGACGCGTTCCTGGCCCGGATCGAAGCCGCCGGAGAGCTCGCGTTCGAGGCCGTGCTGGACGCCGTCGTCGACGGCAGGCCGGCGGCCCTGGAGGCGATCGACGTGGTGGCCCGCCGCTTCGCCAAAGGCATCGCCGTGATCCGGGCGATCCTCAATCCGCGGCTCGTCGTCATCGGCGGCCCCTTGACCAGATGCGGCGAGACCCTGCTCGCGGCGCTCCGGCGGCATCTGTCCGGCGAGCCGTTGGACCAGCCGGCGCTGGAGGTCTCGACGCTCCAGGAGGACGCCGTCGTCCACGGGGCGCTGCTCCACTCGCTGGACGAGATCGAGCGCACCAGGTTCGGCCTGGTGAGAACCGGTCGTCATGAGGGCCGTTGAAGACGACGCGCCAGCCGACGCCATCACCTGATAGAGGAGAAAGGTCATGCGAATGACGACACCAGCCCGGCGACACACCGCGCTCGTGGCGCTCGGCGTCACGGCGGCATTAACTCTGACGGCCTGCGCGGGCACCGGTGGGAGCACGGGCGGGGGCACGGCGCCGAAGGTCGACGTGTCAACGACCATCCCCAGTGACCCGGTGACGCTCACCCTGGCCTACAGCAACGACCCGCCCACCCAGACGCTGATCGACGGCTTCACCAAGAAGCACCCGAACGTCACCATCAAGCCCCAGATGACGCCGTTCAACGACTACATCAAGTCGATCAAGCTCGCGATGTCCTCCGACGCGGCACCGGACATCGCCCAGTACAACCCCGGTGCGATGAACTCCCTGGTCCCGGCCGGCCTCATCCTGGACCTCGGCCCGTGGGCCAAGGCCTACGGCTGGAACACCAAGTTCCCGCCGTCGACCCTCGAGATCCTCAGCTCCGACAAGTCGGCCAAGCAGTTCGGGACCGGCGGCCTGTACGCCGTGCCCGGCGGGCTGTCCGTGGTCGGCGTCTACTACAACAAGAAGATGGTGACGGCGGCACCGAAGACGCTGGCCGAGTTCGAGGCCGCGATGCAGAAGGTGAAGGACTCCGGCCAGACCCCGCTGATGCTCGGCGGGCTCCAGGTCGGCGGTTTCCACCTGTGGAACGCGCTGCTCAACGTCACGGGCGACGTCGACGACTACCGGGCCTGGGTGTACGGCAAGCCGGGCGCGACAATCGAGAACGACGGCGCGCGGAAGGCCACCCAGATGATGGCCGACTGGGCGAAGAAGGGCTTCTTCCCCGAGTCGGCGAGCGCCACGGCGGACGCCGACGCGCTGGCGAGCTTCGCCAAGGGCAAGAGCGCGTTCCTGGTGACCGGCAACTGGGGCGCCACCGCTGTGGAGAAGGAGCTGGGGGACGACGTCGGCTTCTTCCTCATGCCCACGGCCACCGACCAGCCGGCGAACGTCGCCTCGGGAGCGAGCGTCGCGTACGCCATCTCGTCGAAGAGCAAGCACCCGAACGTCGCCGCGGCGTTCCTCGACTACCTGAGCTCGCCGGAGGCGGCGAAGATCGAGTTCGACGGCGGGTTCATGCCGGTCGACACCAAGGCCGAGCTGGGCGCCGAGGGCCTGCGCGGTGAGATCGCGAGCGTCTTCACGCCGGTGGCGCAGAACAACGGGATCGTCCCGTTCCCGGACTACGCCTCCCCCGGCATGATCGACAAACTGACCCCGGGCATCCAGGGCCTGATCAGCGGCAAGATGACCGCCGACGCCTTCCTGAAGTCTCTTCAGGAGTCGTGGGACGGACACCATGGCTCGTGATATGACGCCGTCCATCTCCCCGCCGCGGGCCGCTCCGGCCCGCGGCGGGGAGCGGGTGGCCGGCGGGCACACCCGTCCCCCGCGCCGGCGCGGGCAACGGGCGCGGGGCTGGCTTTATGTGCTGCCCGCGCTCGCGGTGTACCTGGGATTCGCCATCTGGCCGGCGATCAACACGCTGCGCCTGTCGCTGCTGACCTGGGACGGCATCCTGCCGGCCACCTGGGCGGGCCTTGGCAACTACGTCAAGATTTTTCGGGATTCGGCGCTGTCCGAGGCCATCCTGCACAGCCTCGCGCTGATCATCTTCTTCTCGTTCATCCCCATTGGCGTCGGGCTGCTCATGACAGCCCTGCTGATGGGGAAGGTGCGCCGGGGGATGACGTTCTTCCGGATCGTCTTCTTCCTCCCCCAGGTGCTGCCGCTGGTCGCCGTCGGCATCACCTGGCGATGGCTCTACAGCGACTCCGGCGTCGTCAACCAGTTCCTCGACGTCGTGGGGCTGGGGGCGATCACCCGCGCCTGGCTGGGCGACTACCAGCTGGCACTGATCGCGCTCGGGCTCATCGGAACCTGGACGATGAGCGGGCTGTGCATGATGCTCTTCATCGCCGGCGCGCAGAAGATCGACCCGTCCCTGTACGAGGCGGCCAAGCTCGACGGAGCGGGGGCGTTCCGGCAGTTCCGGCACGTCACCGTGCCCGGGGTGCGCAGGGAGATCACGGTCGCCGGCGTCATCACCACGATCGCGGCGCTGGCGAGCTTCGACCTCGTCTTCGTCACGACGAACGGCGGACCGGCGGGGCAGACCAACGTGCCCGGCCTGCTCGTCTATCGGCTGGCCTTCAACGAGGGCGACATCGGCGGCGCCAGCGCGCTGGCCGTCGTGCTGACCGTGATCGTGATCGCCGTCGTCAGCGCCGTCCGATACTTCACCAGGGATGATGAGAAGTGAACATGCGCGGCGGTGTCAGTGTCCGCTACGGAGTGCTCGTCCTGATGGCGGCCATGATCCTGGTGCCGTTCATCGGCATCATCCTGGCCGCCCTGCATCCCCCTGGCGCGCAGGTCGACGGGTTGAGCATCCCGGACCGGTGGTCGTGGGAGAACTTCGCGCTCGCCTGGGAGCGGGGCAACATGACCGCCCTCATGCGCTCGAGCGTGCTGATCGCGGTCTTCGTGGTGCCGCTCTCGGTGGTGCTGGCCACTCTGGCCGGCTACGGGCTGGCGATCCTCAAGGTGTGGGGCCACCGGCCGCTGTCGTTCGCCTTCGTGCTGGGGCTCACGCTGCCGATGGAGGTCATCGTGGTGGCGCTCTACTTCAACCTGCGCGAGGTCGGCCTCACCAACTCCTACACCGGCATCATCCTCGCCGAGGCGGCCCTGTTCATGCCGTTCGGGGTGTACTGGATGCAGACCCACTTCTCGAACGTGCCCGAGGAACTCGTCGAGGCGGCGCGCATCGACGGCGCCAGGGATCTCATCGTGCTGGCGCGGGTGCTGCTGCCCATTTCGTGGCCGGCGATCACCACGCTGTCGGTGCTGTACTTCATGTGGTCGTGGAACCAGTTCATGCTGGTCCTGGTCATGATGCAGGACCCGGACCGGCGCACTGCGCCGGGCGGCCTGGGACTCTTCGTCGGCCAGTACACCACGGACATCCCGTTGCTGGCGGCGGCCTGCCTGATCGTCATCGCGCCGATCGTCGTCGTGTACCTCGTCTTCCAGCGCAGCTTCGTCAACGGCATCACCCAGGGTGCCATCAAGGGCTGAGCGCGAAAGGGTGACGCGGGCTGGTTTTTGGCATTCGTGCCGAAGTCCGTGTCAAGATGCGGTGTGGTAGGGACACCGCCGGAGCTGGAGCGCGGCACGGGAGTCCCCGCGCACGTGCAGATCGAGCGGTGGCTGCTCGAATCGATCTCCACCGGCGAGCTGGCGCCGGGCGACCGGCTGCCCGGCGAGCGGGAGCTGGCCGGGCGGCTCGGCGTGAGCCGGATGACGCTCCGGCAGGCACTGGCCACGCTGGAGCACGACGGCGTCCTCGTCCGGGTGCCGGGCAGGTCGGGCGGGGCGTTCGTGGCCGAGCCGCGCATCGAGTGCGATCTGACGGGGCTGGCCGGGTTCACCGAGCAGATGCGGCGGGCCCACCTGCGGGCCGAGGCGAAGATCCTGACGGCCGCGACGGTGCCCGCGCCGGCGGCGGCGGCCAGGGCGCTGGAGGTCGCGGCGGGCTCGCCGGTGCACGAAGTGGCCAGGGTACGCTCGGCGGGCCGATCGCCGGTGGCGCTGGAGCGCTCATACTTCCCCACGCTGCCCGGCTTCCTCGACCAGGACCTGACCGGCTCGCTCTACGCGCTGCTCGCCGCCCGCTTCGACCTGGAGCCGCGCACGGCGGTCGAGCACCTCGCCCCGGTGATCGCCGGTCCCGAGGACGCCGCCGAGCTGGGCATCGCGCCGGGCACGCCGCTGATGCTGATCGAGCGCACCGCGTACGCCGGCGACGGGACGCCGGTGGAGTTCGCGCGTGACCTGTTCCGCCCCGACCGGGTGCGGATCTCGGTACGCAGCGGCGTCACGGCACCAGGCCGTCCTTGACCACGGTGCCGGCCACCCAGGCGCCCTCGACCTCGATCTCGACGTCGGCTCCCGGCTCGGCCGTCAGGTAGGCGTAGGCGATGGACTTGCGGACGGTGTGGCCGTACCCGCCGGAGGTGACCCGCGCGACCACCTGGCCGTCGACCCGCACGGGCTCGTTGCCGAGCGCGACGGCGCCCGGGTCGCTCAGTGTCACGCAGCGCAGCCGCCGCTGGGGCGCCGGGTCGAGCGCGTCCCGGCCCAGGAAGTCCTTGCCGGGCTTGACGCAGAACCCCAGCCCGGCCTCGTACGGCGTCGTCTCGGGCCCGATGTCCGCGCCCCACACCCGGTAGCCCTTCTCCAGCCGGAGGCTGTCGATGGCCCGGTAGCCGCCCGCCACGAGCCCGTGCGGCCGCCCCGCCCGCCACAGGGCCTCCCACAGCGCGAGCCCGTACTCGGTGGAGCAGTAGAGCTCCCAGCCCGGCTCCCCCACGAACGTCACCCGGAGGGCCAGCACCGGCACGTCCCCCACGGTGAGCTCCCGCGCGGACATGAACGGGAAGTCCATCGGGTCGGGCGTGAGCTCCGCGATGACGTCCCGGGCGCGCGGCCCCCACAGGGCGAAGCAGGCGTACTGGCCGGTGACGTCGGCGATCCTGGCCGTGGAGCCGGTGGCGGCGGACTGCTTGCGCAGCCAGCCGAGATCGTGCGAGCCGAACGCGGTGCCGGTGACGATCAGGAACTCCTCCTCGCCGCGCCGCGTGACGGTGAAGTCGCATTCGATCCCGCCGCGCCGGTTGAGCGCCTGCGTGTACGTGACCGCGCCCACCTCGCGCGCGACCCGGTTGTCGCACACCCACTCCAGCAGGGCCGCCGCGTCCGGACCGGTGACCTCGATCTTGGCGAACGAGCTCTCGTCGAACAGCCCCGCCGCGGTGCGCGTGGCGTGGTGCTCGACCCCGATGGCCGGGGACCACGACCGCCCGGCCCACCCCTTCGGCCGCTCCCCTTCCGCCCCGCTCTCGTTGGACGCGTAGTAGTTGACCCGCTCCCAGCCCGACTTCTCCCCGAAGACGGCCCCGTGGGCGGCGTGCCAGGCGTACGCGGGCGAGACCCGCAGCGGCCGCCCCGCCGACCGCTCGTGACCCGGGTAGCGGATGTCGTAGTACGTCTCGTAGTTCTCGACCGCGCGCTTGAGCGTGTAGGACGGCGAGCGGTAGTGGCGGCCGAACCGGCGCACATCCATGTGCCAGAGGTCCATGCTGGGCTCGCCCTCGACGATCCACTCGGCCATGACCTTGCCGATGCCGCCCGCGCCCGCGATGCCGTGCGCGCAGAACCCGGCCGCCACGAAGAACCCGCCCACCTCGGTCTCGCCGAGGCAGAACTCGTTGTCGGGGGTGAAGGCCTCAGGGCCGTTGATCAGCTTGCGTATGCCGACGTCGGCCATCGCGGGCACCCGGATCCTGGAGTTATCGGAAATCTCCTCGAATCGCGCCCAGTCTTCCGGCAGCAGGCGGCCGTTGAAGTCCTCCGGCACCGCGTCGTAGGCGTTGGGGCCGGCCGTCCAGGGCGCGCACGTGCGCTCGTACCCGCCCATGACCAGGCCGCGCACCTCCTGCCGGTAGTAGACGAGCAGGTCCGGGTCGCGCAGCGTGGGCAGCCCGGCGAGGTCGTGGAAGGCGTCGCTCACCACGTACTGGTGCGACATCGGCACGATCGGGACCCGCACCCCGGCCATGCGGCCGATCTCGGCGGCGAACATGCCGCCGCAGTTGACCACGATCTCGCAGTCGATGTCCCCCTGGTCGGTGCGCACCCCGGTGACCCGGCCGCGCGCGGTGGTGATGCCGAGCACGCGGGTGCCGGTCCTGATCACCGCGCCGCCCTCGCGGGCGCGCGCCGCGAGGGCGTAGCACAGCTGGGACGGATCGATCTGCCCGTCCGTGGGCAGGTACGCGGCGCCGACGACCCCCTCGGGGTCCATGAGCGGGAACAGCTCGACGGCCTCGGCCACCGAGATCTCCTCCAGCGGCAGCCCGAACGTGCGCGCCCAGCCGATCTGGCGGCGGATCTCCGCCATCCGCTCGGGGGTGGAGGCCAGCTTGATGCCGCCGCACTCGGTCCAGCCGGCGTCGAGGGTGCGGTAGAGCTCGACGGAGTATTGGTTCATCCTGGTCAGCGTGGGGTCGGCGCGCAGTTGCCCGACGAGCCCGGCGGAGTGGAAGGTGGAGCCGCTGGTCAGCTGGTCGCGTTCGAGCACGACGACGTCGCGCTCGCCGAGTTGGGTGAGGTGGTAGGCGACGGACGCGCCGCCCACTCCGCCGCCGATGATCACGATGCGGGCCGAGTCGCTCATGGTCGCGAGGCTAGCCGCCGTACCGTAAAAGGTCTAGACCGTTTAGCGCAGGTGGGCCTAGCATCGAACATGGCCGTGCCCCAGGTGCTCGATGACATCCCCTTGCTGTCCGGCGTGCCGCGCACCGTCGAGGAGTTGCCCGGCGGACTGACCAACCGCAACTACAAGGTGACCACACCCGGCGGGGCGTACGTGGCGCGGGTGTGGGCCAGCGACGGGTCGCTGCTGGCCATCGATAGGGACGCCGAGCACGCGAACTCCATCGCGGCGGCGCGGGCCGGGGTGGGCGCGCCGGTGCACGGCTATCTGCCGGAGCTCGGGGTGCTGGTGGTGGGGTTCGTGCCGGGGCGGACGTTCACGGAGGCGGATCTGCGGGATCCGGCGAACCTGCCGCGGGTGGCCGAGGCCTGCCGCCGCCTGCACGCGGGGCCGCGGTTCGTGAACGACTTCGACATGTTCGACGTCCAGCGGCGGTACCTGGAGATTGTGCAATCCCGAGGTTTCCGGCTTCCCGCGAAATACCTGGATTTCACGCCGCAGGTTGCCCAGATCCGGAAATGTCTCGAAGTACGGGCGGAAGGCACCGTACCTTGCAACAACGACCTGCTCCCCGGCAACATCCTCGACGACGGCGAGCGCCTGTGGCTGATCGACTACGAGTACGCCGGCAACAACGACCCCTGCTTCGAGCTCGGCAACATCTGGAGCGAGTCCGACCTGCCACTCGGCCACCTGGAAGAGCTCGTCACCGCCTACTACGGCCGCCGCCTCCGCCACAAGATCGCCCGCGCCCGGCTCCTGGGCCTGATGTCCAAGTACGGCTGGACGCTGTGGGCCTCGATCCAGGACGGCGCGAACGAGAGCATCGACTTCGACTTCTGGTCGTGGGGGATGGAGAAGTACAAGCGCGCGGTGGCCGAGTTCACCGGATCCGGTCTGGCGGACCTCATGGACGAGGCCGCCCGGGCAGACTAGGGGCATGCTCGCCGCATTAACCGGTCTCGGCCTGTCCACGGCCGCAGGCCTGAACGCCTACATCCCGCTGCTCGTCGTGGGCGTGTTGTCGAACATCACCGACACCGTCCGGCTCCCCGACGGCTACTCGTGGCTGTCCAACTGGGGCGTGCTGGCGGTGATCGCGGTGCTGCTGCTCGCGGAGATGGTGCTCGACAAGGTCCCCGCCGTCGACAGCGTCAACGACGCCATCCAGACCGTGGTGCGCCCGGCGTCCGGCGGCGTGGTCTTCTCCGCCACGGCCGCGGCCGCCGAGCTGGATAACTCCACGTGGATGAGCGAGAACCCGTGGGCCGGCTGGGTGCTGGGGATCGGGCTGGCGCTGGCCGTGCACGCGCTGAAGGCCGCCGCCCGCCCGGTGATCAACGCCGGCACCGCAGGGGTCGGCGCGCCGGTCGTGAGCGCGGTGGAGGACGCCGGCTCGTTCGGCATGAGCCTGGTCGCCATCTTCCTGCCCGTGCTGGTGATCGTCGCGCTGCTGCTGCTCGCGGCGCCGGCATGGTGGCTGATCAGGAAGGTACGCCGCTCGCGCGCCCGCAGGACGGCGGCCCGGAATCACCCTCCAGGCTGACCCGCGATCCCCCTCCAGGCTGATCCGCCGCCGCTGGCACACCCCCTACGGTGATCTCCAGGTAGGCGAACAGAACGCGTGGGCGTCACGAGGTCCCTCACCCTGGCACGCCCACACGGCGAAGAGCCCGGCGGCATCCGCTCGCCGGGCTCTTCGTGCTCACAGGGTCCGCAGCCAGCCGCTCACGAGGTGCACGAACTCGGCCGGGCGCTCCTCGTGCAGCCGATGGCTGGAGCCCTCCCAGCACACCACCTTGGAAGCGGGATTCTTGAGCAGCCCGGCCTCCCAGCTCGCCCGCCCCTGATCCGCCCAGATCGACAGCACCGGGCACCGCCTGCGCGCCAGGTAGTCGTCGCCGGCCGGGCAGGTCCCGATGGCGTCGGGGACCATGAACATGGCCTCGAACGCCTGCGCGAGCACGTGCGGCGGCATGCCGTGCAACCGGCGCTTGTGCCAGCGCCTGATGACGGCCGGGGTGGCGGCGTTCGTACACCACTCGTCGATCTTCTCGGCGACGGCGTTGGCGCGTTCGCCGCGCAGTCCCGCGATCATCTTGGGAAAGCCCCTGGCGATCTCGGCCGTCACGCCGTAGCCGGGATCGAGGGCGACGAGCCCGTGCAACCGCTCCGGGTGCTCGACGGCGAGAATGGACACGACCTGGGCGCCCATCGAGTGCCCGACCGCGACCACCTGCGGTATGCCCAGGCAGCGGTCGAGGAGGACGTGCAGGTCCGCGGCCATCATGCGGGGCGTGTTGCCCGTCTCGGGGACCGACGAATATCCGTGCCCGCGCAGATCCACGGCGATCACCCGGTGCCGTGCCGCGAGCGCGTCGATGTGCCACGACCACTGGTGCGAGTCGGCCCCCCAGCCGTGCACGAGCAGCAGCGGCGGCCCGTCCCCGGCCCCGTCATCGGTATAGAAGAGCTTGATGTTCTCGTCGACGTCCGCGTACGGCATGGGTCACTCCGTCCCTTCTCCGCTCAGGCGGGACAGCAGCGCCGACTCCCCCGCCGTCCAGCCGCCGTCGATGGCGAGTTCGGCGCCGGTGACGTACGAGGCCGCGTCGGACAGCAGGAACGCGATCGCCTCCGCCACCTCTTCGGGCTCACCCCAGCGCCCGGCCGGGGCCAGCGGGAAGGTCCCCTCACCCGATACGGCCCCGAGCGGCAGCGTCATGGGGGTGACGATCATGCCGGGATGGACGGAGTTGACCCGGATGCGGTCCCCGCCGAACTCCAGGGCGGCGATCTTGGTGAGCCCGCGCACGCCCCACTTGGACGCGCCGTACCCGCCCGTGCCCGGCAGGGCGGTGAGCCCCGCGACCGACGACAGGTTCACGATGGAGCCGCCGCCTGACGCCCGCATGGCGCCGGCCACGGCCTTGAGCCCCAGGAAGACGCCCACCAGGTTCACCCGGAGCACCCGCTCGAAGTCCTCCAGCGACTGCTGCTCGATGGAGGATGCGAGGGCGATGCCGGCGTTGTTCACCAGGCCGTCGAGCCGCCCGTACTCCTCCACCGTCCGGGCGACCACGGCCGCCCACCCGTCCTGGTCGGTCACATCGTGCGGGAGGAACCGGGCATCGAGCTGCTTGGCGGTGGCCGTACCCTCCTCGACGAGCACATCCGTGAGCACGACCCGCGCGCCGGCGGCGACGCAGCGCCGCGCGGTGGCCGCGCCCATCCCCCTGGCACCACCGGTGACGATCACAACCTTGCCATCAAGCACGAGCAATGCCCTTTCGCGCCCACATCCGAAGGTATGTGAACTGAAGCACAGCCATCCGTTTGGATCAAGTGCTTGCTTGGTCGTGCGCGCCAAGGTCGTCCGGGCGGACTATCCTCTAGGCATCAACACCAACAGGGGGTGACGGAGATCGGCGAAGTCCTAGTCATCGTGCTGGTGATCCTGGCATTCCTGCTGCTAGTGGCGGGCGTGGGCGTCTACCTGCTCGTCAAGCTGGGCAAGAAGGCCGCGGTCAAGGCCAGGCAGGCCACGACGCGACTGACCACGCACGTCAACGCGATGGGCACCGGCGATGCCGCCGAGGTCGAGCGCCTCCGGCTCGACCTGCGCCGCGAGGTGTCCCTCACCCGCCAGGCCGTCGAACAGGCGCAGCGACAGGGCTGGGGGCTCGGCGACCTGCCGCGGCTGCTGGCCGACCTGACGGCGCAGGCCGACATCCACGACGAGCAGCTCGGGATGTACGCCCAGCAGCGTCGCGTGTCGCCGTACGTCGACCACGCCACCCTCAACCGGCTGCGCGAGCACCAGGCCAAGCTGACGGCGATGTGCGCCCGCATCCGCGCCGACCTCCTCAGCGACCAGGTGCACCACACGGGGACGGGGATCGCCGACCTCAGCTCGCGCACCGACCTGGAGATCGAGGCCCGCCGGCAGGCCCCGGACCCACTGGACCAGATCGACGAGCTCTACCGCCGCACGATGGAGGAACGCAAAGAGCAACCCTGACAACTACTGAACGTGGCAGAATGGATTCGTCACGTGAGAGCACCGAGGAGGCAACTCGATGACCACAGCTTTCCCTGAGTGGTTCTTTCCCGGTCCTCCTGGCGGCTGGACAGCCGACATGCTCGATCATCTCCCCCCCGACGCGCCTCAGCACGTCGAGCTGATCGATGGGTCACTCATCATGATGTCGCCGCAGACGCTCTTTCACCTGTATACGGTCGAGCTGATTAAGCACTCCCTCAAACCGCCCGCTCATCTGGAGGTCCTTCGCGAAATGACGGTCACTCTGGGCCTGCGCCAGCGGCCGGAGCCCGACATCCTCATGGTGAAGAGGTCGGCGACCACTTCTATGAAGCTCACCTCCTTCAAGCCGGAGGACGTGCACCTCGTGGTCGAGGTCGTCTCGGATGAGTCCAGGGAGCGGGACCGGACCACGAAGCCGATCAAATACTCGAACGCCGGAATCAAGTACTTCTGGCGCGTGGAGGAGGAAGACGGACTCCCCGTGGCTTACACCTTCGAACTCGAACCCGCAGTCAAGGCTTACGTCCCTACCGGTATCCACCGCAAGCGCCTGCAGACCAACATCGGCTTCGACGTGGACATCGATCTCACGTTGAAGTAGCCGTAGGACTAGACACGGCCCCACTCCGCGTAGACGACCGCGGCCAGCTCGGCCTCCGTAGCACCGTCGTTGGCCATGGCTTTGGTGGCCTGGGCCTGCGCCGTCGTCGGCAGCAGGCCGTCGAGGAGGATGGGCAGCGACAGCCGTCGCAGCAGCACCTCTGATTCCGAGATCCCGTCCGGCCGGCGTGTCACGGACACGTTCACCCGCAGCGCATGCTCGTTCCCCGGCGGCACCCCGGGCCGGTCGATCTCGATGGCCGAGTAGCGGAAGCCGTTGGCCAGGTTGCAGGCGGCGCACGTGACCGGGCCCCTGCTCAGCCTGCCGCCGCATTCGGCGCAGGTCAGCCGGTCGTAGGCGGCGTCGACCACGCGCCACGGGTGCTTGTCGGGCTCGTCGACGACCATCTCGGCGATGAGGCGCTCGTCGGGCGGCGCCGTCGTGCCGAACTCGCGCATCAAGAAGGCACGCCAGCCTTCCTCGACGATCTCGTCGACCAGCCCGGCGCACCGGGCACAGCCCGGGGCTCCGGCGGGCTCCCAGTGCTCGCATTCAGGGCATCGTCGCATGCCCGGACGCTACAAGCCCGCCCGCGCCCGCCGCACCGCATTTTTAATCGGTTGCATGGGCCGGCCGCGCCCCGGCATACTCGGCCAAGTTGATCGCTGCGACGCGAAGGGAGGGTGAGACCGTGACGACGACTGTCTGCGTGCCGTTTTCCGCGTCCTCATACCTTCCCGCCGGGCGTTCCTTGACGTGATCGACGTGCCGGTGGGCCTCATACCTGGAGCAATCCCACCGTGCCGAAGCACTCGCAATACCGCAGCCGTGGCAAGCACGCCCTCGACGCCGATGACATCGAATGGCTCGAGAGCGCATCCGACACCCCCTCCGATGACGGCCCACCCGAGGGCGACCGCTGGTCCACCTGGGACCAGAGCACGCCCACGGAGAAGGGTCCCCGGCCGTATCCCGGCTGGCTGGTCACCGAGCTGGCCGCCGTCGACACCGAGCACGGCGTGCTCAAGACCGGCAAGGAAGCCGACGTCCATCTGATCTCCAGAGGCGTGCCCGGCACGGACCGGGTATGCCTGCTGGCCGCCAAGCGCTACCGCTCCGCCGAGCACCGCCTGTTCCATCGCGACTCGGGCTATCTGGAGGGCCGCGCGACCCGCGACGACCGCATGAACCGGGCCATGGCCAACCGCACCGCGTTCGGCAAGCAGGTGATCGCCGCGCAGTGGGCGGTGGCCGAGTTCGGGGCGCTGTGCCGCCTGTGGGAGCTCGGGGTTCCGGTGCCGTACCCGGTGCAGATCGTGGGGACGGAGATCTTGCAGGAGTTCATCGGCTCATCGGACGGGTATGCGGCACCGCGCCTGGCACAGGTGGCCGACGGCCTGGACGACCTGTGGAAGCAGCTGGTCGCGGCCATGGTCACGCTGGCCGGGGAGGGACTGGCTCACGGGGACCTGTCACCGTACAACCTGCTGGTCCACGACGGCAGGCTGGTGATCATCGACCTGCCGCAGATCGTGGACGTGATCGCCCACCCGGCCGGTCCGTCTTTCCTCGACCGCGACGCCCGCAACGTCGCCACCTGGTTCGCCGCCAAGGGGGTCACGGTCGCCGACCCGGAGTCGCTGGCCACCCTCCTCCGCACGGAGGCCGGCCTCACCCGGTAACCCGTCCCCGCACCCAGAAGACAACACGCGGCACCACATCACCCATGACGCCGGTGAAGGCGAGCGGCACTTCGGCGGCTCGCCGACCGGTCGCACGTTGCCCACTCCGACAAAGCACCGCTCGCACCCTCCATCGGCGGGCTGCGATGCACCGCAAGAACGAGGGGCGCCACACGGACACGGGCGCCACACGGACACGGGCGCCACACGGCTGCGGGACGCGCCTGTCGCCGGTGGGATTGGCAACGGCCGGGCCCGCCGGAAGCGAGGGATCGGTCGGGCGCACGGCAATCAGGCGGGAGGCCCGTCCAGGGCGTCGATGGTGGCGCGGAGCCAGGCCAGCTCGGCCTGGCTGGTGGCGTGGGCGATGGTCAGCAGCCCTTGGCGGAACGGGTCGCCGAACTCCTCGGCCGCCATCGGCCGATTCCCCTCATAGAAGAAGCTCGTCGGCTCCTCCAGGAACGCCAGCCGCCTGCGCAGCACGGCCGCCTGCCGCCTCGGGTCGGCGAGATGGCGGAGGAACGCCAGCAGCGTGAACCACCGGTTCTCGTCGCTGATGTCGAGCTCGTCCGGCTCCCGCAGCCGCCGTTCCAGCTCCGCCCGCCCCTCGCTCGTCAGGTAGAGCATGCGCCGGGGGGCGGCGGCCGCTCCCGGCTCGTCCTTCCTGATCAGCCAGCCGGCCGCGGCCATGCGTTTGATCGCCGGGTAGAGGGTGCCGTCGGCCACCGGACGTACGTGCCCCATCAAGGCGGCCACCCGCTTGCGGAGGTCGTAGCCGTGTAAGGGCTGATCCCTGAGGAACCCGAGTATCGCCAGCTCCAACATGACGCCAGCATACCTCGAATCCGATATATATTGGCTGCGATACACGATGAGGGAGACCCGTCATGCACGATGCCATCGTCCACCCCAGCGGCGCCCGCATGCGCTGGGTCGAGTTGCCGGGCGCGGATCCGGCCCGTGTCTACGTTCACGGCCTCGGCGCCACCTCGGCTCCCTACTACGCGGAGGTCGCCGCCCACCCGCTGCTGCCGCGGCACCGCTCCCTCCTGATCGACCTGCTCGGTTTCGGCATCAGCGACCGCCCGGCCGACTTCTCCTACACCCTCGAAGCGCACGCCGACGCCCTGGCCGAGGCCCTGCGCAAGGCCGGGGTCGCGGGCGCGTCGGTGATCGCCCACAGCATGGGCGGCGCGGTGGCCATCGTCCTGGCCGCCCACCACCCCGGCCTCGTCGCCAACCTGATCCTCGTGGACGCCAATCTCGACCCCTATCCCGTGCTCCCCGTCCGGCCGGGCACCAGCGGCATCGCGAGCTACACCGAGGATGAGTTCGTGTCATCCGGCTGGCAGGAGGTCCGCGACCGGGTGGGGCCGCACTGGTGGTCCACGATGCGGCTGGCGGACCTGCGCGGCCTGCACCGCACGGCGGTCAGCCTGGCCAAGGGCACCGATCCCGCCATGCGCGAGATCCTCAAGACCCTCCCGATCCCCCGCGCGTTCCTGCACCCGGAGGGCGACGCGCCGGAGGCGGCCGACGACCTGCGCGCGGCCGGGGTCCAGGTCCTCGGCATCCCGGAGTCGGGCCACAACGTCATGCTCGACAACCCCGAAGCCTTCGCCCGCGCCCTCGCGGCCCTCCTTCCATAGACCCCCGCACTGCCCCTTCGGGCTCCATCGCGGCTTTCATCACCGCGGACGAGCCGCAGGCGAACGGCACCGTGGCGCGCCGCCGTCGCGGCCGCCGCAGATCGCCCATGCCGGCGAGCCGGTCGGTCATGGCTCGCCCGTCGGCGGGACCAGCGGGAGGAATGGCGGGTGGCGGTGGCACGACGGACGGGGCCGCCGCCCGCCGGACAGCAGGTCAGCAGCCCCGTCGAGGGGATCTAGTGGACGCCGGCCTCGCGCATGTCGCGTAGCTCGCGCTTGAGCTCCTTGATCTCGTCGCGCAGCCGGGCGGCCACCTCGAACTGCAGGTCGGCCGCCGACTGGTGCATCTGCTCCGTCAGCGACTCGATCAACGACTCCATCTGGGCCCTCGGCATCTCGCCCGCGATGGCCTTGGCGTGCTGCCCGGCCTGCCACGAGGCGAACCCCGGCATGGGCGCCTTGCCGCGCGACTGCTGCCGGCCGCCACCGCCGAGCAGCATGTCGGTGTCGGCGTCCTCACGCTGCAAGGAGTCCAGGATGTCGGCGATCTTCTTGCGCAGGGGCTGCGGGTCGACGCCGTTGGCCGTGTTGTAGGCGATCTGCTTGGCCCGCCGCCGGTTGGTCTCGTCGATGGCCCGCTCCATCGACGGCGTGACCTTGTCGGCGTACATGTGGACCTGGCCGGAGACGTTTCGGGCGGCGCGGCCGATGGTCTGGATCAGCGACGTCTCGGAGCGCAGGAAGCCCTCCTTGTCGGCGTCGAGGATGGCCACCAGCGACACCTCGGGCAGGTCGAGGCCCTCACGGAGCAGGTTGATGCCGACGAGCACGTCGAACTCGCCGGTGCGCAGCTCGCGCAGCAGCTCGATGCGGCGCAGCGTGTCGACCTCGCTGTGCAGGTAGCGCACCCGGATGCCGAGCTCCAGCAGGTAGTCGGTGAGGTCCTCGGACATCTTCTTGGTCAGCGTCGTGACCAGGACGCGCTCGTCCCGCTCGGCGCGCTCGCGGATCTCGTGGACCAGGTCGTCGATCTGCCCCTTGGTGGGCTTGACGACGATCTCGGGGTCGACCAGGCCGGTCGGGCGGATGACCTGCTCGACGACCTCGCCCTTGACCCGCCCCAGCTCGTAGGACCCCGGCGTGGCCGACAGGTAGACGGTCTGGCCGATCCGCTCCAGGAACTCCTCCCACTTCAGCGGCCGGTTGTCCATCGCCGACGGCAGCCGGAACCCGTGCTCGACCAGCGTGCGCTTGCGGGAGGCGTCGCCTTCGTACATGGCGCCGATCTGCGGCACGGTCTGGTGCGACTCGTCCAGGACCAGGAGGAAGTCCTCCGGGAAGTAGTCGAGCAGCGTGTTGGGCGCGCTGCCGGGCTCCCGCCCGTCCATGTGGCGCGAGTAGTTTTCGATGCCGGAGCAGGTGCCGATCTGCCGCATCATCTCGATGTCGTACGTCGTGCGCATCCGCAGCCGCTGCGCCTCCAGCAGCTTGCCCTGCCGCTCCAGCTCCGACAGCCGATCGGCCAGCTCCGCCTCGATGCCCGTGACCGCGGCCGCCATGCGCTCCTCGCCGGCGACGTAGTGGGAGGCCGGGAAGATGTAGAGCTCCTCGTCCTCGGTGATGACCTCGCCCGTCAGCGGGTGCATGGTCGAGAGCTTCTCGATCTCGTCGCCGAACATCTCGATGCGCACGGCCAGCTCTTCGTATTTCGGGATGATCTCGATCGTGTCGCCACGCACGCGGAACGTGCCCCGGGTGAAGGCCAGGTCGTTGCGCGTGTATTGCATGTCGACCAGGCGCCGCAGCAGCTGGTCGCGATCGACCTCCATGCCGACGCGGAGCCTGGCCATGCGGTCGACGTATTCCTGCGGCGTGCCCAGGCCGTAGATGCACGACACCGAGGCGACCACGATCGTGTCGCGGCGGGTGAGCAGCGAGTTGGTGGCCGAGTGGCGCAGCCGCTCCACCTCGTCGTTGATCGAGGAGTCCTTTTCGATATACGTGTCGCTCTGCGGGACGTATGCCTCGGGCTGGTAGTAGTCGTAGTAGGAGACGAAGTATTCCACCGCGTTGTTGGGCAGCATCTCCCGCAGCTCGTTGGCGAACTGGGCGGCGAGCGTCTTGTTGGGCTGCATGACCAGCGCGGGCCGCTGCAGCCGCTCGATCAGCCAGGCGATCGTGGCCGTCTTGCCGGTGCCGGTGGCGCCCAGCAGGACATTGTCCTTCTCCCCGGCCTTGACGCGGCGCTCCAGCTCGGCGATGGCCGTCGGCTGGTCGCCGGAGGGAGTCATCTCGGTGACGACCTCGAAGGGCGCCACCTTCCGCTGCAAGTCTGTGACCGGTCGCATGTTGCCACTGTAGGCGGCCCCACCGACATAAACCGTCCGGGGCGGTGCGGCCGCCCGCGAGCGGTCCGTCAGGCCGACCGCTCGCCGATGCGCGGGAAGGGAGTCGTGGAGAAGACGACCTCGACCGGGACCTCGAAGTATTCGGCGATCTTCAGGGCCAGGTAAAGACTCGGACTGTATTCGCCGCGCTCCAGATAGCCGACGGTCTGATAGTGCACCCCCAGGGCGTCGGCAAGCTGCCTGCGGGTGACGTTCCGCTCTGCGCGCAGCAGTGCGATGCGGTTGAAGACGGTCTCGCTCATCACCGCGTATCTTCTCAGCCGATCCGCTGCATCGCCCGGTCCCTGCGCTCCTGCATCGCGGAGCCGGACTCGCGCCGGGCCATTCTGCGCAGGATCGGCGGCGCGAGCAGCATGCTCGCCACCACCCAGGCCATGAGCACCAGGAGCATCTCGACCGGCCGCCAGGACCCGCCGATCTCCACGGCCGCCATGGAGTCCGGCAGGAGCGCCGAGCGCATGCCCAGTCCCAGCCAGTACATCGGGAACGCCTGGGCGATTCCCTGCACCCAGCCCGCGAGCTCGGAGATCGGGTAGAAGATGCCCGAGATGGCGGTGAGCCCGCCGACGGCGAGCATCGACAGCCCGGTGCCCGCCTGCGGGCTGTTGATCAGCGAGCCGATGACGGCGCCGAGGGGCATGGTCGCCGCCAGTCCGAGCAGCGTGACGCCGATCACGGTGAGCAGCCCGCCGACCCCGGCATCGGCCAGCTCCGGCACCATGACCAGGCCGGCCACGAGCATGATCACCAGGCTGCCCATGGCCTGCAGCGTCAGCAGCACGACACGGCCGACGAGATAGCCGAGCATGCCCTGCGGGACCGCCTTCGCGCGCAGCAGGGTGCCGTCCTCGCGCTCGACGGACATCATGCCGACCACGCCGATCAGCCCGTTGAACGCCGCCAGCATGCCGAGGATGCCCGGCATGGTGACCATGGCCAGGCTCGTGACGCCGGGGATCGTCGCGTCGCGCTGGAAGTAGAGCACGACCACCAGGATCACCGTCGAGACCACGTTGAAGGCGATGTCCTGCGGGGTCGTAAGGCTGATCTTGAACTCGATCCAGCCTCTGGACAGGCCCAGCCGGGCGACGTGCAGCGCGGGGTTCACGCTTCCTCCCTCTTCAAGATCGCCATGTAGGTGTCCTCCAGCGTGGCCCGGCGTACCTCCAGGTCGCCGATCTCGGTGCCGTACTGCTCGAACAGGCCGCGTACGAAGCCGGTGGCGTCCTGCGTGGCGTGCACGAAGTGCTCGCCGGCGCGGCTCCAGCGGACCTGGGCGTCGCGGGAGACCTCGCGGGACAGCTTGTCGGCGCTGCCGTCGGCGACGATCTTGCCGCCGGCCAGGATGAGGATCCGGTCGGCGAGCTTCTCCGCCTCGTCGAGGTCGTGCGTGGTGAGCAGGATGGTGGTGTCGTCGAGGTCGGACAGGCGGTGGACGAGGTCGTGGAAGTCGCGCCTGGCCTCCGGGTCGAAGCCGGCCGTCGGCTCGTCGAGGAAGAGCACCTCGGGCCGCCCGACGATGCCGATCGCGACGTCGAGCCGGCGTCGCTGGCCGCCGGACAGCCGGCCGATCCGCTGGTCCGCGTGCTCGGCGAGGCCGACGGCCTCGATCAGCTCGGCGGTGTCGAACGGGCTCCGGCCCGGGGCGGCGTACGGCTCGTAGTAGCGGCCCAGATGATTCAGCAGCCGGTGCACCCGCCAGCGCCCGTGGTCGCGCCAGGACTGCAGCACCACACCCAGCCTGGCCCGCCAGCGCTCGTCGCCGCGGGCCGGCTCGGTGCCGAGCACCCGCACCTGGCCTCCCGAGGGCACCCGGAAGCCCTCCAGGATCTCGATCGTCGTGGTCTTGCCCGCGCCGTTCGGGCCCAAGAGGGCGATCACCTCACCGGCGGCCACCGTGAAGTCGACGCCCTGGAGGACCTCCTTATGCCCGTACGCCATCCGCAGGCCGCTGACCTCGATGACGGCCCGCGCATCCACATGATCGACGCCGCCCGCGAATTCCTTCACCGCCTCCATGAAACCCTCCAAGTAGTAGATCTACTACATTGATAGCACACCTACTACAGGGCGCAATAGACATGTGACACCACATTGCAAGCGAACAGCAAGTCACACCCGATACGGTCGGAATCGCCTGTAGCGGAAAAGGAAGGTCTCATGTCACGACCCAGAGAGGCACTGATCCAGGCAGGTCAGGGCATAGCCCAAACGGTTGCCCAAGGGGGTGACGTGCGGCAGGCGATGGGGCAGGCCATGGGCCAGGTCGTTGACCAGGCGGGGCAGCTCGGAGGCCAGGGCCGGGGCTTCGCGCTGAACCCGCACGACTTCGCCGCGGCCCGCGACGGCGGCGTGTCCGTCGGCACTCTCATCGAGGCCAGGACGGCGTCGCTGAACGAGGCGGGCGAGATCGTCAACCGCAGCTTCGCCGAGAACGGCATGCACGTCATCTCGCCGGTGGTGATCCCCAAGGGCACCACGGCCAAGGTGGTCGTGCCTCTGGGCATTCTGGTGGTGCTCGGCCTGATCGGCGCGCTCGGCAACGTCGTCCCCGGATCCGATCTGTTCTTCGGACCGCACTACTGGGTGGTGCTGGTCCTGGCCGCCGCGTTCCTGTGGTGGCGGCGCAGCGTGGTGATGGTGCCCGAGGGCTGCAAGGCGCTGATCACCAAGTTCGGCAAGCTGGTGCACATCGCCGATCCGGGCCGGGTGACGCTGTTCAACCCGTGGAAACGGGTCAGCTACATCGTCAACACCACCCGCGAATATCCGTTCAACGCGCCGATCAGCGAAGCCCCGACCCAGCAGGGCGTCAAGGCGAGCGTGGACCTGTTCCTGCAGTTCAGGATCGAGAACCCGGCGGAGTTCATCTTCGTGCTCGGCTCGGTCAGCGGCTTCCAGTCCAAGCTCCAGAACGCCATCAGCGAGGTCACCCGCTCCCTCATCTACGCCCAGCGGGCCGAGGACATCTACGACCTGGTGGGCGAGAGCACGCTGGGCATGCTGGAGAGCCTCAACCAGCAGTTCCTGCCCGCGGTGCGGCTCACCGACGTGAACATCACCCATGCCGAGCCGTCCAGCCAGGAATACCGCATGGACCTGGCCGCCCCCGAGATGGTCCGGGTCGCCAAGGAGGCCTACACCTACGAGTACGAGCTGCAGCTGCGCAAGGAGCAGAACGAAGGCGACCTGATCAAGGAGCTGGCCGGGCTGCAGGAGACGCTGAGCGCCATCCAGGCCGAGATCGCCGGCTACCAGGCCCGTATGGACACCGCCCTCGAACGCGCCACCCACCAGGCGACGGCGCAGGCCAGGCAGCGCCTGGTCGAGGCCGAGTCCACGGCCAACGCCAACTCCGCCCTCCTGGAAGCGCAGGCGCTGGACATCAGGGCGCTGTCGGCCGCCGAGGCGCCCGAGATCCTGGACTACCGCTTCCAGCAGGACCTGCTGAACAAGCTGGAGTCGGTCGCCACCAGGCTGCCGCAGGTGGTGCAGGTGGGCGAGCACACCGACATCGACTTCCTGGCCCTGGCGCAGCAGCTGGTGGGCGGCAAGGGCGCGGCGCTGTTCTCCGCCGACGACATGGCCGCCATCCGTTCCAGACTCGACGACATCGGCGCCCGTGTGGCCGGCCGCGAGGCCGAGATCGCCGCCCTGCTCAAGAAGGCCGCCGCCGACGTCGCCGCACCCCCGGAGACACCGGCGCCCGACCAGGACCTGGAAAGAACGGTCGAGCGGCTGCTGCCGACCGGCAAGCACGTAGCGGGTGAGGAACGATGACACGCGAGTTCTCGAAGATCAAGGAGTCGCTCGCCTCCTGGGGCGAGATCCGTCAGCTGCTGCGCGGCGGCGAGCAGGGCCAGCTCGTGCCCGTCGTGATCCCCAAGGACCGGCGCGGCTTCGCGTGGATGGCGCTGGTGTTCCTGGCGGTCTACTTCGCCGGCATGGCGGCGCTCACCGACTTCACGATCATCGCGGCGCTGGCGGCGCTGGCCTTCCTGCTCCTGGCGCTCCTCACGATGTGGCGCAAGGCGATCATCGAAATTGAGGAGGGCACCACCGGCGTGCGCAGCCGCTGGGGCGCCATCACCGGCACGCTCCCGCCGGGCCGACACTACCTCTGGCTGCCGTGGGACCGGGTGGACGCGGTCGTCGACACCTCCACCGAGATCCCGTACTCGGCGCCGATCGTGGCCTGCCCCACGGCCGAGAACGTGCCGCTGAAGTCGATCGAGTTCTTCCTGAAGTTCCGCATCGTGGACCCCGTGGCGTTCGTCCGCACGATCGGCGCGGGCAACTTCGACCTGGTGCTGTCCAGCGCGGTGCAGGACGCGATCAGGCAGCGCAGCCGCCGGGTCAACACCGAGCGCGCGTACGACCTGCGCGGCTCGGACGTCGGCGACATGCAGGAGGCGCTCAACCGCCAGCTCGGCCGCTACGGCGTGCGCATCACGGGCGCCAACATCCCCGACGTCCAGCTGCCCGACCAGTACCAGCAGCACCTGGCCACCCGCGAGAAGGTCGCCAAGGAGCTGTCGGCGTACGAGCGCGAGTGGGAGCTGACCCGCAAGCGCCGCATCGACACCCTGCTGATGGAGATCGAGCGCTCCAAGAAGACCCGTGACGCCCGCGTCGTCGAGGTCAAGGCCGCCCACAACACCGCGCGCAAGAACGTGGCGCGCATGCTGGAGGAGCAGGAGACCGAGGCCCAGCGGGTCACATGGGAGATCGAGGCGCGTGGCAGGGCAGACCTGACCTCCGCCGAGAACGAGGCCAAGGCCCTGCGCCGGCTGGCCGATTCGTACCGGGACAACCGGGCCGTGCTGCAGTACGAGCTGGCCCGCAGGCGCCTCGACGTAGGCGCCAAACTGGCGGAGAACGCCCCCCAGCCGCTGGTCATACGCACCCAGCAGGGTCAAGCGGACTCCGCGCTCTCCACCCTCCTCCTGGCCCAGTTGCTTCCCCGCATCTCGGGCACAGGAACAGGCCAAGTGAACGGCCACACACCTTCCGCATAGGAGAACCCCATGGTGTTCCGCAAGTTGATGGCCGCGTTCGGCGCGGGCGTCGAGGTCGACACGGTGCTGACCAACACGGGCGTGCGTCCGGGCGAGCCGCTGCGCGGCGTCGTGCACTTCCGTGGCGGCGGCTCCGACTACAAGGTCGAGGGCATCTTCATCGACCTGACCGCGGTGGTAGAAGTCGAGTCGGGCGACAGCGAGTACAAGACGACCTACAGCTTCCTGCGCCAGCAGGTCGCCGGGACGTTCCAGCTCGCCGCGGGCGCGCAGCACCAGCAGCAGTTCGAGATCATGATGCCGTGGGAGACGCCGATCAGCGCGATCGGCGGCCACCCGCTGCAGGGCATGCGGCTGGGCGTGCAGACGGAGCTGGCGCTGGCCGGCGCGCTCGACAAGGGCGACCTGGACCCGCTGTTCGTCAGCCCGCTGCCGGCCCAGGAGCAGGTCATCGGCGCGCTCGACCGGATGGGCTTCCGCTTCAAGAAGGCCGACCTGGAGCGCGGCACGCTGTACGGCTCGACGATGCCGTTCTTCCAGGAGATCGAGTACTACGCGGGCGGCCAGTGGCGGCGCTACTTCAACGAGCTGGAGCTGACGTTCATCGCCGGGCCGCGGCAGGTGGACGTCATCCTGGAGGCCGACAAGCGGGGAGGCTTTTTGACCTCCAGTCATGACGCCTACAACCGGTTCACCGTCCGCTACGACGACCCGCCGAACTCGGCGGACGCGGCCCTGCAGCGCGGCCTGGAGCAGATGGCCCGCCACCGTGGGTGGTTCTAGACCCGCGTCACGGCCAGCAGGTGACCGCTGACTCCGAGGAGAGACGGCTCGCACTCCAGCCGGCGGGCGGCGCCGAGCAGCAGCTCGCGCCGCCCGTCGTCGTCCAGCCAGTCGTCGACGTCGCCGTAGAGCCAGAACGCGCCCTCCAGGCCGTACCGGAGAGGCTCGGGCAGGCCGGCGTCGGCGAACTCGCCCAGGATCTCCTCTGGCTCGTGGAAGTAACCGCGGAAACCGGCCGCGATCTTGGGCGAGATCATCACGCCGGTCTCGAGGGCGCGGTAGTCGGCCGTGCGCTGCTCTTCACGGACGAAGAACCCGTGGTAGATGCTGTCGTGGACGGCCGCGTACCGGCTGATGAAGGCCGCGGCGACCAGCCCGCCCGGGCGTACGGCGCGGCGCGCCTCTGACAGGGCGCGCACCCGATCGGCGCGGTCGGGCAGGTGGTAGAGCGGCCCCAGCAGCAGCGCCGCGTCCGCCTCCCCGTCGGGCACCGGCAGGTCGCGGGCGTCGCCCAGGCGGGCGGTCACCCCGGGGATCGCGGACGCCTCCGTGACGTGCAGCGGCACGGGATCGATCAACTCGACGTCATACCCGTCGGCGGCCAGCCATTCGGCGTGCACACCCGTGCCGCCGCCCACGTCGAGCACCCGCGCCGGGGCCGCGGGCAGGGTGCGGCACAGCACGTCGCGCGTGCGCAGGAACTCCAGCCGGTTGCGCCCCTGCCGCAGCCTGGTCAGCTCGCCGCCGCGCGCGTAGTAACCCAGCACTTCAGGATCCACGATCATGCTCAAAGACCCTACTGGCGCGGCGGATCGGAGCTCGAGGCAATATTTCCCGGCATCTGGCGCTAGGTGATCGCTCCCTGGCAGTCGCGTGGCGCGGTCGTTACCATGACCTCGGGAACTGACTGATCGTCGGACGGCGGGGCGAGCGATGGCACGGTTCATGGCGGCGGTGAAACGGGTCGCCCCATGGGCGGTGCGAAACGCGGACGGCGCCATCGCGCTGCTGCTGGCCATCGTGATCGGCGTGGTGGGCATCATGCCCAACGAGGTCGTGCCGACCGTGGTGCAGACCCAGCTCGTCAACGCCGCCACTCTGGTGATCATGGCGTTGGTGGCCACCGCGCTGCTGCGCGACCGCGTCCGGCAGGCCCCCGTCGAGCGCACGATCACCTCCGGCGCACTGGCCGAGCTGCCGGTGCGGCTGGCGCGCCTGGAGGAGATCGAGACGCTGGCCAACAGCACCCGCAAGGCACTCGACTCGCTGCAGCTGGTCCGGGTGCTCGGCAGCAAGCAGGAGATCGCCCAGTCGCACGCCGAGGCCCGCAAGGACACCACCAGGTGGAGCTTCAAGGGCGGCACGGGCACCTACCTGCGCGCGGTCACCCTGCCCGCGTGCGTCGCGGCGGCACGCAGGGACAAGCGCCACCTCACGGTCCGGGTGGAGGTCGTCGACCCGGGCAACGCCGAGGTGTGCGAGACGTACGCCCACTACCGCCGCTCCCTGTCCGACGCCCCCGACGGCACCGGCGAGACGTGGACGACCGACCGGGTCAGAAAGGAGTCGTACGCGACGATCCTGGCCGCCTTCTGGCACCGCCAGCGCTACGGCCTGCTCGACATCGAGGTGGGCCTGTCGCAGACGATGACGACGTTCCGCTGGGACCTGTCGGCCACCCGCCTGATCATGACGGTCGAGGACCCCAACAAGGCGATGACGGCGCTGGCAGGCACGTTCTACTACGAAAACTGCGACACCGAGCTGCGGCTCAGCTTCGAGCAGGCGCGCCGGGTGCCCCTGGAGATGTACAAGAAGGCGCCGCTCAGCGACGAGCCCACCATCGAGGAGGTGCAGGAGCTGTTCGAGCGGATCGGGATGCCCCTGCCGAAGGCCTACAACGGCCACGACGTCGTCGACATCGCACGCAAGGCGTTGCGCGCGGTGGATCCGTACGGTGAGCCGCGGCCAGCGGCTCACGGAATGTAACGAGTCATGAGCTACAGCGGCGTACACGAGCGGTTACGCGGGGGCGAGGCCACGTCCTGGGCGCTGGAGACGCTGTCGCGGCCGGACCTGACCGCGGTGCGCCACCCGCTCGGGTTCGTCTGCCTGCCACTGGAGCGTGACGGCGGCGAGGGGGTATGCCTGCATCTGTGGTCGGACTCGCTCGCGCCCGCCGAGAGCACCACGTCGCAGATCCACTGCCACAGCTGGGACCTGGTCAGCCACGTGCTCTACGGCCAGGTGCGCAACGTGCACGCGGTGGTCACCGACGCGGGCGCGGACGCCACGCACCGGGTGTTCGAGGTGGTCAGCGGGGCCGACGGCGACCGCATCTCGCCCACCCGCCGCACCGTGCGGCACGCCACGGGGCTGGTGGAGGTGTTCGGCCCCGGCGACACCTACACGCTGCCCGCCGATCGCTTCCACAGCAGCGTCGTCCCGGAGGGCGGCGAGGCGGCCACGATCGCGCTCGGGAGGGGCCGCCCCGGCAGCCGCGACCTGTCGCTCGGCCCGCTGGACGCGGGCCCGCACCACGTGTCCAGGCAGCCGCTGGACGCCGCCGAGACCGCCCTCGCCGTACGCCTGATCACCGCGCACCTGACCTGAGGGGCATCTGATGGACCTGGACCACGCTCGCACGGTCGCCGTCGAGGCCGCCGAGGCCGCCGGGGCGCTGCTCCTGGAGGGCACCCGCGGCGCGGTCGGCGTCCGGGCGAAGGGCGTCGCCGGCGACGTGGTCACGGATCTGGACCTGGCCTCGGAGAAGCTGCTGCTGGAGCGGATCCTGACGGCCTACCCCGCGCATTCGGTGATCGCCGAGGAGTCGGGGCTGGTCGGAGCCGCGGGCAGCGACTGGACCTGGCTGGTCGACCCGCTCGACGGCACCAACAACGTGGCCATCGGGCTGCCCGCCTACGTGGTGGGCGTGGCGCTGTGCCGGGGCGGGCGTCCGGTGCTGGGCGTGGTACACGATCCCGTCTCCGCCCAGACGTGGTCGGCCGTCCGGGGGCGGGGCGCGATCGCCTCTTCAGGGGCGCGTCTGTCGGCCCCGTACGCGCCGAGCCCCCACGGGCCGCTGCTGGCCTGGACTCAGGGGTACGGCGTGACCAGGGACGACGCGACCGCCCTGGCGCTGAAGTCGGCGCTGGAGCTCAACGCGCGGCGGGTGCTGCAGCTGTGGGCGCCGCTGCTGTCGTGGGCGATGCTGGCGCGCGGCGACATCGACGGCATCGTGGGCTATCGGGCCGAGGCGGTGGACCTGCCAGCGGGTGCGCTCCTGGCGCGGGAGGCCGGCATCGAGATCAGGGCGCTGGACGGCGGGCCGTTCGAGGAGTGCATCGACGCCCCGGCCGAGGACCGCAGCTTCGTCGCCGCCCACCCGCGGGCCGTCCCCGGGCTGCTCTCCCTCCTCCGATGAGGAAGTCCGCAGATTCTGTGTGTCGAATGTCGATGAGTTCGCTTGCCTGAGCGCCGGTCAGGATAACTCGACCAGTGCCCACACCGTGGCGGCCAGCCCGACCACGGCCAGGCCCAGGCCGGTGAGCAGAAAGCGGCGCATCGGCACCTGGACCTCGTGGCGGCGGCACGACTCGAACCACAGCAGCGTGGCCAGCGACGCCCACGGCGTGACGACCGGGCCCACGTTGGTGCCGGCCAGCAGGGCCAGCAGGCGATCCCGGTCCGCGGGCGGGATGACCGCCTCGACGGCCTGGTAGGCGGGCAGGTTGTTGATCATATTGGACAGCCCGGCGCCGACGGCGGCCGTGCGGTAGGGGTCGCCCTCCGTGCCGATCAGCCAGGTCATCACGTCGGACAGGCCGAGCCTGCTGAGCGTGGGCACCACCAGGAACAGGCCGGTCACGAAGACGATGAGCTGCCAGGGGATCAGGCTCCAGGTCAGGCGCTCGCGGGCGCGCAGCAGGAAGGCGGCCACGACGATCGCGGCGGCCGCGGTGGCGGCGACGGCGACGTGCGCCTCGATCAGCAGCAGGGCGATGAACAGCAGGCACCCGGCCGACGCGGCGGCGAACAGCACGCGGTCGGCGACCGGCTCCAGCACCGGCGGGGTGTAGCGCAGGTCGCGCCGCTCGCCGGGGCGCCAGTAGAACGCCCACAGGAACGCCATCGTCACCAGGATGGCGGCGATCTGCGGTGCCCACATGCGGCCGGCGAACTCCTGGGCGTCGAGGCCGATCTTCTCCATGCCGAGGAGGTTCGTCAGGTTGGAGACGGGCAGCAGCAGGCTCGCGGTGTTGGCCAGCCAGATCGTGGTCATGGCCAGGGGCAGGGCGGCGATGCGGGCCTTGGGGGCGAGGGCGAGCATGACCGGGGTGAGGAGCACCGCCGTGGTGTCCAGGTTAAGAAATATCGTGACAAATGACGCGAAAGCCGTACAAAGAAGGAATAGGGCGGTGTAGTTGCCGCGGCCCAGCACCGCCATCCGCGCCGCGATGGCGTCGAAGACCTGGGCTTCCTTGGTGAGCTCGGCGAGGATGATGATCGCGACCAGGAAGATCAGCAGCGGGCCGATCTCGTCGAGGCTCTCGGTCGCGGCGTCCCACGGCAGCAATCCGGTCGCCACGAAGACCAGTCCCAGGACCAGCAGCCCGATCCTGATCCAGTCGAGCACGCCAAGACGCCGCCACACCCGACGATGATCGCACATCTCTCCAAAACCCCGCCCCTGCTGTATTCATGCCCTCACTCCGTGAGGCGGCTCTGGTCGCTACGCTCCCGCCGCTCCTCCAGACGACGGCACTCCCACCCTGCACATGGCCTCACTCCGTGAGGCGGGCTCGGTCGCCCGACGCCGCCGCCTTCCCCCGCTCTGGTCGCTACGCTCCCGCCGCTCCTCCAGACGACGGCACTCCCTCGCGGGGATACTGGGGGCATGTCACGTGACGGCAGGCCGACCGAGATCTTCGTCAGCTACTCCCCGGCCGACACGGCGTGGGCCACTTGGATCGCCTGGGAGCTGGAGGCGTCGGGCTACCGGACGATGATCCAGGCGTGGGACTTCGTGCCGGGCACCAACTTCATCGACTTCATGGACCGCGGGGTCAGCGAGGCGCAGCTCGTCGTGGCGGTGCTCTCGCGCAACTACCTGACCTCGCGCTACGGGCGGATGGAGTGGCAGGCGGCGTTGCGGGCCGACCCCGACAACCCCTCCAACAAGCTCGTCACGATCCGGCTGGAGGACGTCCAGCTGGAGGGCCTGCTGTCCACGATCACCTGGGTCGACCTGCTGGGCGTCACCGACCCCGGCGAGGCCAGGGCGCTGCTGCTGGGCCGGGTCAGGGAGGCGCTGGCGGGCCGCGCCAAGCCCGCGGCGGCGCCGGCGTTCCCCGACGGCTCCAGCGTGCCGGTGGCCGCACCGACCCTGCCGCCGCCCGGCGGGCGGGCCAGGGCGCGCCGCACGCCGGTCACGGCGCCGAAGTTCCCGCCCGCGGCCGGCGCCGGACGCGGGCGCGAGTCGATCAACGTGCTGCACATCGGCGGGCCGAGGTTCGGGCGGGCGCTGCCCGATCCCGGCGACCCGTTCACGCCGGAGGACATGCAGGCGCGGATCTGGGCGGACCTGACCGCCATGTACGACCGGGGCATGCCCCGCCCCGACCTCATGGTCGTCAGCGGCGACCTGACCGAGTCCGGCAGCCTGGGCCAGTTCGGGCAGGCGACGCGGTTCGTGACGGACCTGAGGCTGCTGATCGGACTGGAGCCGCACCGGCTGGTGCTGCTGCCGGGGCCACGCGACGTCACCAAGGCCGCGGCCAGCGCCTATTTCATGACGTGCGAGGCCGACGACGTGAGCCCGCAGCCGCCCTACTGGCCCAAGTGGCGGCATTTCGCGAGCCTGTTCGGCGAGGTGTACCAAGGGCTGGACGACCGGGTGTTCGACGGCGGGCAGCCGTGGACGCTGTTCGAGGTGCCCGACCTGAATGTGGTCGTGGCCGGGCTCAACTCGACGATGGCGATGAGCCATCTGGAGCGGGACGCGTACGCGCTGCTGGGCGAGGCACAGGCGGCCTGGTTCGCCGAGCGGCTGCGGCCCTACGAGGAGAACGCGTGGCTGCGGCTGGGCGCGATCGGGCACCCGCCGGGCGAGCTGAGGGACGCGCCGACGTTCGAGCGGCTGCTGGCCCACCGGCTCAACCTGCTCTTCCACGGCGGGCCGGGAGATGGGGCCGAGGGCCGGATCGCCGCGCCCCGGGCCGGGCGGCACCAGGTCGTCGAGATCACCCCCAGCGGGCTGCGCACGTGGCGGCCGGACGAGGGCGAACCGAAGCGCATCCCGTACCGGTGGCGGGCCGCGCAGGCGACGTTCACCGGCGAGAGCCCGCCCGGCCCGCCGCCGGGACCCAAGCCGGACGAGCGCGCGCCGAGCCCGGTCGAGCTGCTGCTGGATCGGATCTCCGAGGTGTGCGAGGCCCGGCACGAGCGGGCCAGGATCCGCAGGTTCGCCTCCCACCTCGTGGTCACCCACCCCGAGGACGGGTTCGTCCGGCAGACGATGATCGGCGCGCATGTGGGCGAGCTGACCGAGGAGGCCGCCGACGCCTTCGTACGGCAGGCGCGCGCCGCCGACCTGGCCGCCGAGCTGGTCTACCAGGGCCCGCCGGTCTCCCGCTCGATCCGCGACGACCTGATGCGCAAGGGGGTGCGGCTGCGCAGCTTCACCGAGTTCCAGGGGCTGCTCGACCTGACCGGCTACGTCGCCGAGCAGACGGCCAGGCTGACGACCGACCGCCGCTACCCACCGGACCTGTACGTGCCGCAGCGCTACCGCGAGCTGGACCGCCCCGGCAACCAGGTCAAGCCGGGGCTGACCGACGAGCTGATGCGGCTGCTGTCCGCCGACCACGGCAGGTTCCTGTTACTGCTGGGCGACTTCGGGCACGGCAAGACGTTCGCGCTGCGCGAGCTGGCCCGCCGCATCCCGGCCGAGCTGCCGCACCTGACGCCGATCCTGATCGAGCTGCGCGCCCTGGACAAGGCGCACTCGGTGGACGCCCTCGTCGCGGCGCACCTGGCCGGGCACGGCGAGGAGTTCATCGACCTCAAGGCGTTCCGCTACCTGCTGCGGCAGGGGCGGATCGTGCTGCTGTTCGACGGGTTCGACGAGCTGGTGACCCGGCTGACCTACGACCGGGCGGCCGACCACCTGGCCACGCTGCTGGCGGCGGCCGAGGACAAGGCGAAGATCGTGGTGGCCAGCCGTACCCAGCACTTCAAGTCGCACAGCCAGGTGCTGACCTCGCTCGGCGAGATGGTCGGGGTGCTGCCGCAGCGGCGGGTGCTCACCGTCGAGGACTTCACGCCCGACCAGATCCGCTCCTACCTGGCCAACAGGTTCGACGACGGCGACGAGGCCCAGGCCCGCATGTCCCTGATGGGGGAGATCAAGGACCTGCTGGCGCTCGCGCAGAACCCGCGCATGCTGAGCTTCATCGCCGACCTCGACGCCGACCGGCTGCGCACGGTGGCCGGCGCGCGGCACACGATCAGCCCCGCGCTGCTGTACGAGGAGATCCTCAGCTCGTGGCTGGCCTTCGAGGAGCGGCGGGCCAGGATCCCCGGGTCGGCCGCCGCGCTGACCACCGACGAGCTGTGGCAGGCCGTGACGGCGCTGGCGATGCGGCTGTGGGAGTCCGGCGAGTCGCTGCTGGGCGTGGAGGAGCTGACCGAGATCGGCGAGACGCTGACCGACCTGGCCAGCGGGCAGCTGTCGGCCGCGCACGCCGCGCACGCGATGGGCTCGGGCAGCCTGCTGGTCCGGACCGAGGAGGGGATGTTCGGGTTCATCCACACGTCGGTGATGGAGTGGCTCATCGCCCGCCACATCGCCGCGGACAACCCGGCGCTGCTGTCGCGCCGGCCGCTGTCCGCGCTCACGGTGGAGTTCCTGTGCGACCTCGCCGACGTACGGGCTCTGCGCGCGTGGGTGGCCGGCCCGCCCGCCGACGACGTGTCCAGGGCGAACGCCGTCAAGATCGCGGCCAGGCTGCGCACTCCCGCCCGCGCCGACCTGCGCGGCGCCAATCTCAAGGGGGAGGACCTGTCGGCCAGGGACCTGAGCGAGGTCGACCTGACCGGCGCCGACCTGTCCGAGGCGACGCTGGCGGGCACCAACCTGACCCGGGCCGTCCTGCGCGAGGCCAGGCTGACGGGCGCCCGGCTGGACGGCGCCGTGCTCACCGGGGCCGACCTGACCGGCGCGGATCTGTCCGGGGCACGCCTGGCCGAGGTGGACATGAGCGACGTGGCGGTCGAGGGCGCCCGCTGGCACCGGGCCTCGCTGATCAACGTGACCGGTACGCTGCCGCACCTGCACGGCGCGGCGGTGGTGCCCGGGCAGCCGGTGGAGGTGGAGTTCGCCCCGGCCGGCATCGGCGTCCCGTACGGCTACCACTTCCAGACCAGCCGCCTGCCCGAGCCGATCGCCTACAGCCCCGACGGCGCCACGATCGCGATCGGCAACGAGGACGGCGGCGTGCTGCTGTGCGTCGGCGGCGCGCCGGTGCGCACGCTGCAGGGGCACCGGGGCCGCGTCTACGCCGTCACCTTCGCCGGCGACCTGCTGGCCACGGGCGCCAGCGACGGGACCGTCCTGCTGTGGGACTCCCTCACCGGCGCCCGCCTGCACACGCTGACCGGCCACGGCGACGGCGTCTGGCCGGTACGCCTCAGCGCCGCGGGCGACCTGGTGGCGGCCGGCGGCGGCGACGGCGTCGTACGCGTGTGGGAGACGGCCGCCGGACGGCTCGTCCACGAGCTGGCCGGGCACCAGGCGCCGATCTACACGGCGGCGTTCGGCCACGCGGCGCTCGTGACGGGCGACTCGGCGGGCGTGGTCCGGGTCTGGGACCTGGAGTCCGGGAAGCTGCGGCGGACGCTCGAAGGCCACCACGGCAGCGTCTACCGGGCGGTGCCCAGCCCGGACGGCAGGCTGCTGGCCACCGGTGACGAGGCGGGCGCCGTCCGGCTGTGGGACACCGCCACGTGGACGCTGCTGCACACGCTGACCGGGCACGCGGGCAGCGTCTACTGCGTGACGTTCGCGCCCGACGGGTCGCTGCTGGCCAGCGGCGACACCGCGGGCGCCGTACGCCTGTGGGACCCGGCGGGCCGCCCGCTCGGTGTGCACAGCACGCACGCGGCGGCCGTCTACCAGGTGACGTTCAGCCCTGACGGGCGGACCCTGGCCAGCGGCGACTCGGGCGGTGTCGTGCGGATGCAGGAGGTGGGCGGCGGGCAGCGGGTCGAGCTGACCGGGCATCGCAGCTCGGTCTGGCCGTTCGTGTTCCGCCCCGACGGCCGGCAGCTGGCCACCAGCAGCAACGACGGCACCGTGCGGTTGTGGGATCCCGGCACGGGCAAGTGCCAGCGGGTGCTGCGCGGGCACGGGCGGCGCATCTCCTCCGTCAGGTTCAGCGCCAACGGCTCGATGCTGGCGACCAGCGGCAACGACGGCGCCGTCCGCGTGTGGGAGTCCCGCACGGGACGGCGGCTGCGCGAGTTCACCGGGACCTCCGACCGGCTGATCTCCGCGGTGTTCTCCCCCGCCGGGCCGGTGCTGGCCACCTCCAGCAACGACGGCGGCGTGCACTTCTGGAACGCCACCACCGGCGACTACGAGCGCGAGCTGCACGCCGAGACCGACCACGTCTGGGCCGAGGCGTTCAGCCCCGACGGCAACCTGCTGGCCACGGCCAACGACGACGACAGCGTCAAGATCTGGTACCGCCCGACCGGGCGGCTGGCGGTCAACCTCACCGATCATCGCGGGCGGGTCCGCTCGATCGCGTTCAGCCCGGACGGCGACTATGTGGCCACGGGCTGTGACGACAAGCTCGTCCGCGTCTGGCACGTGGCCTCGGGCGGCCGGGTGGCGATCCTCGAAGGGCACACCGACCGGGTCTACTCGGTGGCCTTCTCCCCCTCGGGGCGCCATCTGGCCAGCGCCGGCAACGACGGCCGGGCCATGGTGTGGGAGCTGCGGCCCGGCCAGCCGTGGCAGCCGCGGCTGGTGCACACGCTCGACGGGCACGAGGGGCGGCTGTGGAGCGTGGCGTTCAGCGCCTCCGGCGACTGCCTGGCCACCGGGGGCGACGACCTGAAGGTGCGGGTGTGGGAGACCGTGAGCGGGCGGCTGCGGCACACCCTGTCCGGACACGCCCGCCGGGTGTGGTCGGTGGCCTTCAGCCCTGCCTCGGACCTGCTGGCCAGCGCGGGCGACGACGGCGTGGTCATCCTCTGGGAGGACGGCGAGCGGCGGGCGACCCTGCTCGGGCTCCCCGAAGGATGGGCGGCCCTGGCACCCGACGGCCGCTACAAGGTCCAGGGCGCGCCGGCCGGGCAGTTCTGGCACGTCATCGGCATGTCCCGGTTCGAGCTGGGCGAGCTGGACTCCTACTTGACCGGGGTGCGGCAGGTGCCGCTCGACTCAGCCTTCTGAGGCGGCCCCGGGCGCTTTTCCGGCGCGCCGCCCATCGCTTCCGGCGTGCCCGCCATCGGGCGGCCGAGCAGGGCGGAGGCCACGGCGGGTGAAGTTCACCGCGTGGGCACGGAGACGATTCCGGTCACGCCCGGGGTTCGGCTGATCGGCGCCGAAGGACGCCCGGCGTGACCGGACCGGTATCGGCGGCCTATGAGGTCAGGACCTGGCGCAGCGTAACGGCGAAGGCGTCCGGGTCGCCTTTCATGCCGAACTCGCCGTCGAGGAAACCGCCGTGGTGGCTGGGGAAGGTCACCGGCTTCGTGCCGAGCCGTTCGGCCACCGCCACGCCCGCACGGTAGGCCATTTCCCCCTCCGATTCGGCTCCGACACCGATGACGATGCGGGTCGGTGCCGCGCGCAGGGCCTCGAAGTCGTGCTCGTGGTGCGTACAGGTCATGAGGTTCTGCCCGAACATCACATCGTCCCGGGAACCGTCGTCTTCCGTCGGCAACCCGAGCTCGGCCGGGCTCTGGACCGGCTGATCGGCGAAGTCGGCCGGGATCTCGCCGCGCAGGCTGGTGACCGCGATGAATTTCGCCATCGCCGGTCCGAAACCGTCCCGCTCATACGTCCGGCGGATGTCCGCCACCGCGGCCAGCGCCTGCTCCCGGTCCGGCAGCGCCTGGGCGGCCGGGGGCTCGTGCGCCACGAGCGTACGGACCTGCTCCGGATGCCGGGCCACCAGCGCCAGCCCGTTGACGGCGCCCCCGCTGCTGGCGAAGATGTCCACCGGCCCGCCGCCGAGCGCGGTGATCAGCCGGTGCAGGTCCTCGGCGTGCTGCTCGGGCGTCAGCTCGCCGGCGCCGTCGGTCCGCTTGCTCCGCCCGGCCCCGCGCGGGTCATAGGTCGCCACCGTACGATCCTGGAAGCGCCCGGCCAGGCCGGCGAAGCCGCTGGCGTCCATCGGCGATCCGATCATCAGCAGCATCGGCGCGGTGCTCGCCTCGGCCTGCCGTATGTCGTAGTGGAGAATGCCGCCGGGAACCTCGAGGGTGTAGGTCTTGGGCTCGGTCATGTGGTCGCTCCTTCTCGATGCTCATTATGCAGACCAGCGGGAGCGGCAAATCTCATCGGCCGCCATCCAGGCGCCGGGTGCCGACGACCGGCGATCACGGCGACGACTGCCGCCCGGAGTCACAGCGACTGTGGAAAGATCCCTGTCTGGATCGTTGGTGACGCCGAGCATCACGAAAGGGATCACGTATGGCTACCTGCCGGGAGCTGCACCCGTGACCGGCGATCAGGGCAGCACATCACGGCCGGTGGATCGGGACTCCCGATGGCCGGCCGTCAAGATCGCGATTGTCCTGCTCGGCGTGGTCAATCTGGTCGTGGCGGGGATCCTGATCGGCATCCCCGGCTTCAGGACCACCCTGGACTCCATTCCCGAACCGGCCGGCGATCACACCACGTCTCCCGCGGCGGCCCTCAGCCGCAGTCCCATGGCCACCCCGGCCCCGGTCGCCCCGACCCCGGCCACACCGGCTTCCGGCACCCCTGTCTCCGGCGCCCCGGTCTCCTCCCCTCCGGCCTCGAGCAGCGCCGGTGTCCCGACCACGCCTGGGACCGTCCCCCCGCAGGGGGCGCGCACGACCGGGACCCGGGGACCGCGCGCGGTCCGGCCGCAGGGGATCCGCCCCAGGAAGACGTCCGTTGCGACCCGCCACACGAGCGACGCTCTCGATGGCAGCCCCACGAAGCCACCCGCCACCTCCACCGGAACGCCGTCGCCGGCGCCGACCACCCGAGGACAGAGCGGCCCGGTCCCCGGCCGGACGGCGGACCCCGAGACCTCCCGGAACAGCGCCACCGAGGACGGTTGAGCACGGGGCCCGGTCAGCCGGTGGCGGCGCGCCTCACCAGTTCGTCCCACACCTCGCCGACCCGGGCGTCGAGCTCTTCCAGCGAGCCCTCGTTCAGGATCACGAGGTCGGCGACCGCCAGCCGGTCCTGCCTGCTCGCCTGCGCGGCGATGCGGGCCTTGGCGTCGGCCTCCGCCATCCCCCGGTGCTCGGCCAGGCGGCGGATGCGTACGTCGTCGGCCGCGTCCACGACGATGACGACGTCGTACATCGGGGCCAGTTTGTTCTCCGCCAGCAGCGGCACGTCATAGACCACGAGCGCGTCGTCCGCCGCCTCGCCCTGCAGCTGCGCCACCCGCTCCCCCACCAGCGGATGGACGATCGCGTTGAGCGTCGCCAGTTTCTCGGAGTCGGCGAAGACGATGGACCCGAGCTTCTCCCTGTTGAGTGAGCCGTCGGGACGCAGCACCTCGTCCCCGAACGCGGCCACCACCCGCGCCAGCCCGGCCGTGCCGGGCTCGACCACCTCACGCGCGATCTTGTCGGCGTCGATCACCACGGCTCCCCTGGCGGACAGCCGCTTGGACACCTCGCTCTTGCCAGATCCGATGCCGCCGGTGAGCCCAATCTTCAACACCGCAGAAGCCTATCCACCATTGCCCCGTATGGGGCCATCATCGAAGGCATGATGACCACGATCGTCCGGGCGGCGCACGAGCAGGCCGCGGCGGCCGGGGACGACTGGGTGGGGCCGCCGCACGTCGTGCTGGCGCTGCTCGCCGGCGACTCGATCGCCGCGCGCGTGCTGGCGGGAGCCGGGCTCGACCGCGACCACGCGCTGGAGTGTCTCCACCACGGGGCCAGGCCGGGACACGGCGCGGGGGGCTTCGCCGGCCCGGCCTTCCACAAGCTGTACGGCATCGCCACCGGCCTGGCGCTCGCCGCGGGCACCCGGACCCCGGCGCCCGAGCACTGGCTGCTGGCGCTGGCCTACGAGGCGTGGGACAGGGAGGCGACGACGCTGCACCTGTTCGGCCTGGAGCCGGCGGGGGTCGTCGAGGCGCTGCGCGCGCAGGGCGTCCAGGTGCCGCCGCTCGATCCACCCGTCCACGTCCCCTGGCGCGGCAGGCACCAGATCGTCGTGCCGGCGGCCGGGCTGCAGCCGGTGCTCGACCGGCTGAACGCCGCGCACCCGGCGGGGTCGGAGTGGCGATGGGGCTGGAGCTGGGTCGATGACGACATGGGCCGCGCCGTGATCATCGCGGAGGAGGGGATCGATCTGGCTGCCTGCGCAGGTGGATCAGCGTCAGGTGGTCGTCCATCCGCTCGCGACGCGTCGCCCGATAGCCCAGGCGGCGATAGAGCCGCAGATTCCCCTCGGAGAGATGCCCGGTGAACAGGTCGAACGCCGTCGCCTCCGGCACCTGCTCGTGTAACGCGGCCAGCAGGGCCGTGCCGAGCCCCTGGCCCTGCCGGTCGGGCGCGACGACGAGGCGGCCGACCAGGCAGGTGGTGCCGGACAGCTGGCCGCGCACCGCGCCCACGATGCGGCCACCGTCGAGCGCCTTGAGCACGACGCCGGTCTCGATGGCCTTGCGCAGCTGCTCCAGCGACTCGACGAGGGGCGGGATGTAGGGGTCGCCGTAGAGCTGGGCCTCGCTCACGTATGCCGCCCGCTGCACGGTGAGGATCTCCCCCGCGTCCGCAGCCACCGCCCGCTCGATCGTCACGAGCAGCACCCTATCGGCCAGGTTCGGCCCACGACCGCGTGTCCGCCGTCAGCTCACTCGGGCAGGCGGTGCCGGGCGCGGGCAGCGCGCCGTTGACGAGGAAGTCGTGCACGCGCGTCCGCAGGCAGGTGGCGCGCAGTTTGCTCTGCCCTTGCCGCAGGTACGCGCCGTGCCCGTCCCCATGCCACAGCACGGCCGCCCCGGGGATCTGCCGGGCCACGCGAGCGGCTCCGGCGGCCGGGGTGACGCCGTCCAGCCGTCCGGCCCCGACCAGCACCTTCATCCGTTGAGCGCTCTGGGCCAGCGGGCGCGGCGGCCAGCTGGGCCCCTCCCCCAGCCCCAGGCAGCGGGCGACCTCGTGGCGGCCGGTCAGCCATCCCACCCGCGGCGCCAGCGTACGCAGCCGCGACTCCATCGCCAGGAACCGCCGGTAGCCCGGCACCACGGGCATGAAGTCATGGCACGCCATCGCCCGCTCCACCAGCCCGGGCGGCGCCGGCTCGGCCACGGCCGCCATCGCGGCCAGCGCGCTCGCGTCCCCGCTCCTGGCCGCCGCCATGGCCCGGGCCAGCTCTGGCCAGCGCTGCGGGACGAGCCCGGCGGCGACGGCGACGGCGAGCTGCCGGGCGTTCACCGTACGCGCCGGCCCGGCGGGCAGCGGCGCCCGCTCGATCAGCTCGTCGAACACCGACACGGCGTCATCGCGGTCCAGCGGGCACCCAACGCGCTCGCGACACCAGGCGCGGAAGGAGTGGAGCTGCCGTTCCACGGCCCGGGCGCGGGTGATCAGCCGCCGTCCCAGTCCGGCCTCGGTGTGGTCGGGCACGCCCTCCAGGTACATCCGCTCGATCCGGCGCGGGAACAGCTCCAGGTACGCCTGCCCGTACACGGCCCCGTAGGAGCTGCCGAAATACCGCAGCCGGGACTCGCCGAGCGCGGCGCGCAGCGCGTCGAGGTCGTGGGCGACCTGCCAGGACGTGAGCCCCGCGTACGCGGGACCGGCGGCGGCACGGCAGCTCCTGTCGTAGGCGGCGTTGTCACGGGCGTAGGAGCGCCACGCGGCCGGTCCTGCGGCGAGCTGGAGCCGCGCCTGATCCGGCTGGGCCACCGCGCACCGCACGGTGGCCGCGCTCCCGCGGTCGCCGATCCCGCGTGGCTCGACCAGCACCACGTCGAACCACCGCGTCAGCTCGCTGACGGTGTCCCGCTGCGCCCTGACGCCCTGGATGGCGGACCCGGAGCCGGTGTTCACCACCAGTGCCCCGAGGCTCCTTCCCGGGTCCTGAGCGGGCATCCTGGCCACGTCTATCGCGGTACGGGGCCCGCGCGGCCTGGCCCAGTCGACGGGCACGGACAGCTTGGCGCACTGCAACCCGTCCCAGCAGTCCCACCACCTGAGACCGCCGGGAGCCGTCGAGGGATCAGCCGCCATCGCACCCGGCCCGGAGCCGGTGGCCGGACGGCCACCGGTCGCCGGGGCCGCACCGCTCTCCGCCTCGGCGCCTCCGGGGGGTGTGGGCGACGCCACGACCGCCGCCACAGCCCACACCGAGATCGCCCGCTGAACCATGCCCACTGCAATGCTCCCGAGAGTCCGTGCCGGTGCCGGTATCACAGCGCAGGTCAGTTTCTCAGCGCCGCACCCGGCCGGCCCGGGGCTTTCGAAGGCCCTCAGGTAAAATCTGCCGCCGCCTCGGCCGATCGCCCGGAAAAGGCGCGTATGCCCTACACCAGGGAGTCAGGCGCGGCCATGGCCACCATGTGGCCGGGGCTGTGCGCGTCGCCCCAGTACACGACGTCGTTCTTGCGCTCGGCGCTGCCTGGGCACGCGAAAAGGCCCCGCACGTTGCCGTGCGGGGCCTTTCAACGAGCTAACTCAGCTCAGCTCTGCCCACCCGCGAGCTTCTCGCGCAGGGCCGCGAGCGCCTCGTCAGAGGCGAGCGCGCCGCCGGCGGGAGCCGACGCCGAGGAGCTGCCCTGCTGGGGCTGCGTCTCGCCGCTGTAGGACGAAGGAGCGGCCTCGCCCGCCTCGGCCTCGGCCTTGCGGGCCTCCTCGATCTGCTTCCTGTGGGCCTCGAAGCGCTGCTGGGCCTCGGCGTACTGCCGCTCCCACTCCTCGCGCTGCTTGTCGAAGCCCTCGAGCCACTCCCCGGTCTCCGGGTCGAAGCCCTCGGGGTAGATGTAGTTG
Source organism: Nonomuraea sp. H19 (assembly GCF_052068215.1). Taxonomy (NCBI): domain Bacteria; kingdom Bacillati; phylum Actinomycetota; class Actinomycetes; order Streptosporangiales; family Streptosporangiaceae; genus Nonomuraea; species Nonomuraea sp. H19. The sequence goes on from NZ_JBQHCV010000006.1 coordinate 128,977, forward strand.
CCCTGATCGTCGTAGGTGGCCGCCATGCCGTAGAGCGTCGGGTCGAACTCGACCTCGGTGCCCACGCCCTCGTTGGCCTGCTTCAGCGAGAGGCTGATGCGACGACGGTCGAGGTCGATGTCGATGATCTTCACGAAGATCTCGTCGCCGACCTGGACGACCTGCTCCGGGATCTCCACGTGGCGCTCGGCCAGCTCGGAGATGTGGACCAGGCCCTCGATGCCCTCCTCGACCCGGACGAACGCGCCGAACGGCACCAGCTTGGTGACGCGGCCCGGAACGACCTGGCCGATCTGGTGGGTGCGGGCGAACTGCTGCCACGGGTCTTCCTGGGTGGCCTTGAGCGACAGGGAGACGCGCTCGCGCTCCATGTCGACGTCGAGGACCTCGACCGTGACCTCCTGGCCGACCTCGACCACCTCGGACGGGTGGTCGATGTGCTTCCAGGACAGCTCGGACACGTGGACCAGGCCGTCGACGCCGCCGAGGTCCACGAACGCGCCGAAGTTGACGATCGAGGAGACGACGCCCTTGCGGACCTGACCCTTCTGGAGGGTGTTGAGGAACGTCTGGCGAACCTCGGACTGCGTCTGCTCCAGCCAGGCACGGCGCGACAGGACCACGTTGTTGCGGTTCTTGTCGAGCTCTATGATCTTGGCTTCGAGCTCGCGCCCGACGTACGGCTGCAGGTCGCGGACACGGCGCATCTCGACCAGGGACGCCGGGAGGAAGCCACGCAGGCCGATGTCGAGGATGAGTCCACCCTTGACGACCTCGATGACCGTGCCGGTGACGATGCCGTCCTCGTCCTTGATCTTCTCGATCGTGCCCCAGGCGCGCTCGTACTGAGCCCGCTTCTTGGACAGGATCAGGCGACCCTCCTTGTCCTCCTTCTGGAGAACGAGGGCCTCGACGTGTTCGCCGACCTCCACGACGTCAGCCGGGTCGACATCGTGCTTGATGGAAAGCTCACGCGAGGGGATGACACCCTCGGTCTTGTAGCCGATATCGAGAAGGACCTCGTCTCGATCGACCTTGACGACGGTGCCCTCGACGATGTCGCCGTCGTTGAAGTACTTGATGGTCTCGTCGATCGCGGCGAGGAAGGCTTCCTCGGACCCGATGTCGTTGACCGCTACCTGCGGGGTGCTCGAGGTGGCCTCAGTGCTGGACGTCATGTGTGGAATTGCTCCGAACGCGGACAGGATGTCGATGTGGCGGATGCGCGGCAGGCCCTCTTCCGCATCAAGCCGAGGAATTACGACATCGACGTGACCGAGCGCGAGCCCGCTCCGTCTGAGGCGCGCGCGAGCCCACAGCGCAGCGATCAGCATATGAGACCTGGAGCGCGAGGTCAATCCGGGGAGCCGTCAATAGACGATGACCTGGAGCCCTCGCTTGGCGATGATATTACCTCGAAGTTCCTCCGGTATGGAGATCCGGCCGGGGTCGCCGTCGGAGACGTACCGGTGGCCAGGGTGCTTACGCAGCCATTCCAGCCAGTATTGCGAGCACCACTTGCGGCACTCGCCCTTCGTGCCGTTGCTCTGGATGCGCTGGATCGCTCCGCGGTCGAACTTTTTCGCGAAGGGCGAAGGCGACGGCTCGGCTCCCGCGAGGAACACGCCGGCGAAGTCGTACCGTGTGCCGTCCCAGGACCCGGTCCGGGCCGTCTTCTCGACCTTGGGCAGCATGCCGTACGGCAGCGCCATGGTCCTGGACGACGGCACGCCGAGCTTTCCGAGCAGGCGTTCGAGCCGGACGATCTGCTCCTTGACCTTCTTCTTCTTGAGCGAGCGCAGGTTGGGGTGGCCCCAGGTGTGGTTGGCCACCTCGTGGCCGTGGTCGACCAGCCATCGCACGGCTGTGGCCTGGGACCCCAGGTCGCGCAGCCCGAACGGCTCCTTGTTGATCCAGAAGGTGGCGACAGGACGGAATGACGGGTATCTGCGGGCCACGTCCTGGATCACGGCCACGGCGGTGCCGGCGGCGGGGTTGCCGTTGGCGTCGAGCGCGAAGTGGCTCGGGTGCCCGTCGTCGAACGTCAGCACGACCGGGAACTTGCCCGCCGGGACCGGGATCCGGCCGGTGGCGAACTCCCTGGCGGTGATCGGCACGTAGCCCTGCTGGGCCAGCTTCTCCAGCTCCTTCTTGAGCTGGTCCGGCGTCCGGTCGATGGCGGCGTACCGCTTGGGGAGGATCCGGTGGTACATCAGGACCGGGACCAGCCCCGCCTCGTTGGCGCCGACCTGCCGGGCGAACTCGGGCGTGGCCACGACGCCGGGCGGCTCGCCGGCCGTGGCCTGGGTCGGCGGCGCGGCAGTGCCCTCGACCTTGGCCTCGATCGGCGCCTTGGCGTGCGGCCGGCCCTCGTCCGGTAAGAGGCTCAATCCGATGACGGCCACGGTGACCACCACGATGTTCGCGATGCCGATGATCCGCGTGAGTGACGCTGATACCCGCACTGAACTCCCGTGCCCCTCGGGGAAATCGACGCTCCAGGGTAGTGCAGAACCACCTGGAGGCGGCCCGCGAACCGGCATGGCCGCGGGCGCTCCTGGCATGCCGGACTACCCCAGCGGTATCCGAAGGAACCACGAGAACCGCCGCACGGGGACGAGCCCCTGGATACGGCGCGGGCCTCAGTGGCCGGCGTCCTCCCAGGTGCGTCCGACGCCCACGGAGACCTCCAGCGGGACCCGCAGGTGATAGGCGGCGTTCATCTGGTCGCACACGAGGCTCGTGAGCCGCTCCAGCTCCCCTGGCGCCACCTCGAACACCAGCTCGTCGTGGACCTGCAGCAGCATCCTGGACGCCAGCCCCTCCTCGCGGATCGCCTGGTGGACGTGGAGCATGGCGACCTTGATGATGTCGGCGGCCGAGCCCTGGATGGGCGCGTTGAGCGCCATCCGCTCGGCCATCTCGCGGCGCTGGCGGTTGTCGCTGGTGAGGTCGGGCAGGTAGCGGCGGCGGCCCATGATCGTCTCGGTGTAGCCGTCGTGGCGGGCCTGGGAGACGATGGCGTGCAGGAAGTCGCGCACGCCGCCGAACTCGGTGAAGTATTCCTCCTTGAGCGCCCGCGCCTCCGACACCGGGATGTTGAGCTGCCCGGCCAGGCCGAAGTCGGACAGGCCGTAGGCCAGGCCGTAGTTCATCGCCTTGATGCGGGCCCGCAGCTCGCCGTCGATCTGCTCGGGCGGCAGGTCGAACACGCGCGCCGCGGTGGCCTGGTGGAAGTCGTGCCCGGACTCGAACGCGGCGATCAGCGCCTCGTCGCCCGACAGGTGGGCCATGATGCGCAGCTCGATCTGGCTGTAGTCGGCCGTCAGCAGCGTCTCGTAGCCCTCGCCGACCACGAAGCCCTGCCGGATGCGGCGGCCCTCGGCGGTGCGGATCGGGATGTTCTGCAGGTTGGGCTTTTCCGACGACAGCCGGCCCGTGGCGGCGATGATCTGGTTGAACGTGGTGTGGATGCGCCCGTCGTCGGCGATCTCCTTGATCAGGCCCTCGACCGTGGTGCGCAGCTTCTGCTGGTCGCGGTGGCGCAGCATGATCGTGGGCAGCTCGTGGTCGGTCTGGGTGGCGAGCCAGGCGAGCTGGTCGGCGTCGGTGCTGTAGCCGGTCTTGATCTTCTTGGTCTTGGGCAGGCTGAGCTTGGTGAAGAGGATCTCCTGCAGCTGCTTGGGCGAGCCCAGGTTGAACTGCTCGCCGACGACCCTGTGGGCCTCCTCGACGGCGTGCTTGACCGCGGCGCCGAACTCGGCCTCCAGGCCGGTGAAGTATTCGCTGTCGACGGCGATGCCCGCGCGCTCCAGCTCGGCCAGGACGGTCAGCAGCGGCAGCTCCACGTCGCTCAGCAGCTGGGTGCCGCCGCGCCCGGCGAGAAAGCGTTCCAGGGAGTCGGCCAGCTCGCGCACGGCGTGCGCGCGCAGCGCGAGGTCCTTGGCCGGGGCGTCCTCGTCGTCGCCGAACAGCGCGGCCTGGCCGGTGCTCTCCTCCTCGGCCCGCAGGTCCCGGTTGAGGTAGCGTCTGGCCAGGTCCTCCAGCGCGAACGTGCGCTGCCCCGGCAGCGCCAGGTAGGCGGCCAGCGCGGTGTCGCAGGCGAGGCCGCGCAGCTCCATGCCCTGGGCCCAGAGGGCCAGGATGGGCCCTTTGGCGTCGTGGACGGCCTTGGGCTTGGTCTCGTCGGCCAGCCAGGCCCGCAGGGCCGCCTCGTCGGCCTCGGTGAGCTTGACGGGGTCGATGTGGGCGGCGGTGCCGCCGGATGAGGCGATGGCGATGCCGTCGATGCGCCCGGTGCCGCTGCCGTAGACGCCCTTGAAGGCGAGCCCCGCACGGTCCTCGGGCAGCGCGGCCAGCCAGCCGGCGACCCGGTCGGGGCCGAGCAGCACGGTCTCGACCTCGAAGCCCTGGTCGGGCTCCTGCTCGGCGGTGCCGAGGACCTTGAACACCCGCTCGCGCAGCTCGCCGCGGATCTGCAGGGAGTCGAACAGCTTGTTGACCTCCTCGCGCTCCCAGGTGCCCTGCTTGAGGTCCTCGAGCTCGGCCTCCAGCGGGACGTCGCGCAGCAGCTCGGTGAGCCTCCGGTTCATCAGCACCTGGGCGACGTGCTCGCGCAGCTTGTCGCCGACCTTGCCCTTGACCTCGTCGACCCGGTCGACGAGCGCCGTCAGCGAGCCGAACTCGCGCACCCACTTGGCCGCGGTCTTCTCCCCCACGCTGGGGATGCTCAGCAGGTTGTCGCTGGGGTCGCCGCGCAGCGCCGCGAAGTCGGGGTATTGCGCCGGGCTGAGACCGTATTTCTCCTGGACCGCCTCGGGGGTGAAGCGCGTCATGTCGCTGATGCCGCGCCGCGTCATCAAGACGGTGACGTGCTCGTCGACGAGCTGCAGCGCGTCGCGGTCGCCGGTGACGATCAGCACGCTCATGCCCTGCGCGGAGGCGCGGGTGGCCAGCGTGGCGATGAGGTCGTCGGCCTCGAACCCGGCCTTGGACAGGCGCGGTACGCGCAGCGTGTCGAGCAGCTCGAAGATGAGCTGCATCTGACCGCGGAAGTCCTCGGGCGTCTCGGCCCTGTTGGCCTTGTAGTCGGAGTATTCCTCATGGCGGAACGTCGGCTCCGACCTGTCGAAGGCCACCGCCACATGGGTCGGCTGCTCGTCGCGCAGGACATTGGTCAGCATCGAGGTGAACCCGTAGACCGCCTCGGTGTGCTGACCGTCGGTGGTCATCAGGTTGGCGTCCTTGAGCGCGTAGAACGCGCGATAAGCCAAGGAATGCCCGTCGAGCAGCAGCAGGCACGGGCGGCTGGGGGTCACTTCACTCTTCGGCACACCCGCAGCCTAGTCTGCGTCTGCGACAGAAAACCTGAGCTCGGAAGAGTGGAGACGTCCCCTTGACGCAGACCAATCCCCGGGACCTCGCGGTGTACGCCGGCATGCACGAGGGCACCCTTGCCGATCGGATGGGCATCGAGTTCCTCGAGGCCGGCCCCGAGCGGGTCGTGGGCAGGATGCCGGTCGAGGGCAACACCCAGCCGTACGGGCTGCTGCACGGCGGCGCCTCGGTGGTGCTCGCCGAGACGCTGGGCTCGGTGGCGGCGGCCATCCACGCGGGTCCCGACCGTATGGCGCTGGGCATCGAGATCAACGCCACCCACCACCGCTCGGCGTCGTCGGGGTACGTCACCGGCGTCGCGACCAGGTTGCACGGCGGCCGCAGCCTGGCGACGTACGACATCGAGATCACCGACGAGCAGGGACGGCGCGTGTGCACCTCGCGCCTCACGTGCATGCTGCGCGATCGCTGACCCTTCGGTCACTTCGGCCGAATCTTTGCGCACCGCCCCCGTGGGTCGCTACGGTGGTCGGAACGCGAGCCCGCGGGGAGGCCCGGTAGATAACGTGTACGGCCGGGGAAGCCCTACATGGCCCCAAAGGCCACCCCCGGGCTCGTCCACCGCTTCCCGGGGATTGTTACCGATTCGTTCCGCCCCAATCGTCGGCGTTCCCCCCGATTTCGGGCCCTGACCTGGCTTGTTGTTTCCTCACATGAGTGACACACCCATGTCTCTAATTGGTGACGAACGGTACTGAATCGGTCGTGGCCGCAATAAGCTCCCGCCATTGCATCCCAGTTGTGCCTGCGATGCGCGCGTGTCGAGATGGAGGGGCACGACCCCGCCTTGACCTAACTTTTGAGGGAGCACCATTGCGCAGAGCCGTGATCGCGTTCACGGCCTTCCTGGGTGGACTCATCTTCCTGCTCGCCGGTCCCGCCCACGCGGGTCCCGCGGACTGCCAGGGATTGAGGGGAACACTCAAACTCCAAGGCCAGCCAGTGAACGGCGCCAAAATAACGGTGACCACCGAGAGCGGACAACCCGTTAAAGAGGTCACCACCAACGCTCAAGGCACCTGGGACGTTCAGGTCGACAAGCCAGGCCAGTACAAGGTCACCCTGGATCTCGGCACCCTCCCGCAGAACGCCCAGCTACGCGGCGGCAACAACGTCCGCACCCCCACCGTCTACGAGGGCAACTGCTCGACGGTGCTGTTCGCCATCCAGCCCAAGACCGCCCCGGGACAGCAGCCGCAAGACAGCGGCGAGAGCTCGTTCTGGGCGCAGGCGGCGCAGCTGACGTTCGAGGGTCTCAACCTCGGCCTCATCATCGCCCTGGCCGCGCTCGGTCTGTCGCTCATCTACGGCACGACCGGCCTGACCAACTTCGCCCACGGCGAGCTGGTCACGCTCGGCGCGATCCTCGCCTACGCCTTCAACGTGGGCTTCGGGCTCCATCTGATCCCCGCCGCGGTGATCGCGGTCGTGGTGGCCGGCGCGCTCGGCTACGGCCAGGACCGGCTGTTCTGGGGCCAGCTGCGCAGGCGCGGCACCGGCACCATCGCCATGATGATCATCTCGATCGGCGTGGCGCTCTTCATGCGCTACGTGTTCCTGATCTTCTTCGGCGGCCAGAACGAGGCCTTCGCCCAGTACACCGCGCAACCGGGCGTGGACGTCGGGCCGATCTCGGCCGCGCCGAAGAACTTCGTCGCCATGGGCATCGAGCTGGCCGTCCTGGTCATCGTCGGCTTCGCGCTGCTGCGCACCAGGACCGGCAAGGCGGCCCGCGCCGTGTCCGACAACCCCGCGCTCGCCGCCTCGTCCGGCATCAACGTCGACCGGGTGATCAGGATCATCTGGACGCTAGGCGGCGCCATCGCGGCCCTGGCCGGCATCATGCTCGGGCTCTCGCAGAACCTGAAGTACACGATGGGCCAGGACGTCCTGCTGCTCATCTTCGCCGGCGTGACGCTCGGCGGGCTCGGCACCGCGTTCGGCGCGCTGGTGGGCTCGCTCGTGGTAGGCCTGTTCGTCCAGGTCTCGACCCTGTGGGTGCCACCGGAACTCAAGAGCGTCGGCGCGCTGGCCGTGCTCATCATCGTGCTCCTCGTCCGGCCGCAGGGCATCCTGGGCCGCCGCGAGCGGATCGGCTGATCGGGGGAGGATCAGAATGGACTGGATCACGATCATCAGTACCACGCTCAAGGCCGCGGTGGGCGTCGAGACGGTGCTGTACGGAATCGCCGCGATCGGCCTCAACATCCACTTCGGCTACACCGGCCTGCTCAACTTCGGCCAGGCCGCGTTCATGGGCGTGGCCGGCTACGGGCTCGCCGTCACCGTCACCGTCCTGGGCCTGCCGTTCTGGGTCGGCATCATCGTCGGCCTGGCCGCGGCCGTGCTGCTGGCGCTCCTGATGGGCATACCGACGCTGCAGCTGCGCGCCGACTACCTGGCCATCGTCACCATCGCCGCGGCCGAGATCGTCCGGCTCGTCTTCCGCTCGGTGCAGTTCAAGAGCGTTTTCGGCGGCTCGGACGGCCAGCGCGGCTTCAGCGACGGCTTCTATGCTCTCAACCCCTTCCCCGAAGGGGAATACGGCTTCAACCTCGGCCCCGTCCCGCTGTTCTTCAACTACCGCACGGTGTGGGTGCTGACGGTCGGCTGGCTGCTGATCGCGCTGTGCTGCGTCATCGTCTACCTGCTGATGAAGAGCCCGTGGGGCCGCGTGCTCAAGGCCATCCGCGAGGACGAGGACGCCGTGCGCAGCCTCGGCAAGAGCGTCTTCTCCTACAAGATGCAGTCGCTGGTCCTGGGCGGCGTCATCGGCTGCCTCGGCGGCTTCATCTACGGCCTGGGCTACGGCTCGGTGCAGCCCGACGTGTTCGGCACCGAGACCACGTTCTACATGTACACGATGGTCATCCTCGGCGGCGCCGCCCGCGTGCTCGGCCCCGTCATCGGTTCGATGCTCTTCTGGCTGCTGCTGGTCCTGATCTACGGCGTGCTCGCCGAGGCGGTCGGCGCGGGGTACATCACGTTCATGGACACGAACCAGGTCGGCGCCGTCCGCTGGATCCTGGTCGGCCTCGGCTTGATCCTGTTGCTCGTCTTCCGGCCACAGGGGATCTTCGGCGACAAGAGGGAGATAGCGATCGATGCACGCTGAAGCCACGACCAGCGAGCGCAAGGCCGCGGCGCTGGCCGCCTTCCAGGACCTGGCCCGCGAGCCCGGCGTACCCAAGCCCGACCCGATCCTCGTGGTGGACAACGTGGTGCGCCGCTTCGGCGGCCTGACCGCCGTCGAGGTCAACCACGTCGAGATCCAGCGCGGCTCCATCACGGCGCTGATCGGCCCCAACGGGGCGGGCAAGACCACGTTCTTCAACCAGCTCACCGGCTTCGACACGGCCGACGCCGGCTCGTGGACGTTCAACGGGCGCCCCATGAACGGCGTGCCCGCCCACAAGGTGGCGCGTTCCGGCATGGTGCGCACCTTCCAGCTCACCAAGGCGCTGTCCAGGCTGACGGTGCTGGAGAACATGCGCCTGGGCGCGCAGCGGCAGAAGGGCGAGAACTTCTTCCAAGCCCTCGTGCCGAAGCTCTGGCGCGGCCAGGAGAAGGAGATCACGGCGCGCGCCGAGGAGTTGCTGGCCCGCTTCAAGCTCGACGCCAAGCGCAACGACTTCGCCGGCTCGCTGTCCGGCGGCCAGCGCAAGCTGCTGGAGATGGCCCGCGCGCTCATGGTCCAGCCCGAGCTGGTCATGCTCGACGAGCCCATGGCCGGCGTCAACCCGGCGCTGACCCAGTCGCTGCTCGGCCACGTCAAGGACCTGCGCGAGCAGGGCATGACGGTGCTGTTCGTGGAGCACGACATGGACATGGTCCGCGACATCAGCGACTGGGTGATCGTCATGGCCCAGGGCGCGGTCATCGCCGAGGGCCCACCGTCGACGATCATGTCCGACGAGCGCGTGATCGACGCCTACCTGGGCTCGCACCACGACGCGCCGCTGACGGACAGCGAGCTGGAGGCCCAGCTCCACGAGGCCGAGGCGGCGCTCGAGGCCGAGATCGAAGAGGAGACGCAGAAGTGAACGCCGTCCCAGAGCCGGCACAGTCCGAGCAGGCCGTCACCGACCGCAGCGCCCACCTCGAAGGCGCCAAGGACGCCATCCTGCGGTGCGACGAGCTGATCGCCGGCTACCTGCCGGGCGTCAACATCCTCAACGGCTCCGACCTCTACGTCAAAGAGGGCGAGCTGATCGGCATCATCGGCCCCAACGGCGCGGGCAAGTCGACGCTGCTCAAGGCCATGTTCGGGCTGGTCACCATCCGCAGCGGCACAGTGCTGCTCAAGGGTGAGAACATCACGAACATGAAGGCGCACTCGCTGGTCTCGCGCGGCGTCGGGTACGTGCCGCAGACCAACAACGTCTTCCCCAGCCTCACCATCGAGGAGAACCTCGAAATGGGCGCCTACCAGGTGCCGGGGAAGTTCAAGGAGCGCTTCGAGTTCGTCTCCGAGCTGTTCCCCGCGCTCAAGGAGCGGCGCAAGCAGCGCGCCGGCTCCCTGTCCGGCGGTGAGCGGCAGATGGTGGCCATGGCCAGGGCGCTCATGACCGAGCCGTCGGTGCTGCTGCTCGACGAGCCGTCCGCGGGCCTGTCGCCCAAGCTGCAGGACCTGGTGTTCATCCAGGCCCAGCAGGTCAACAAAGCGGGCGTCACGGTGATCATGGTGGAGCAGAACGCCCGCCGCTGCCTGCAGATCTGCCACCGCGGTTACGTCCTCGACCAGGGCCGCAACGCCTACAGCGGCACCGGGCGGCAGCTCGCCAACGACCCCAAGGTCATCGAGCTCTACCTCGGCACGCTGGCCAAGGCATAAGAGTAACGAGACGGAGAAGGGGCTCCCTGGGGAGCCCCTTCTCCGTTTTTAATGTCCGGTGTGAAACGTTTAGCGACAGTAGCGCTCATCCTGCCCGTCCTGCTCGTCGGCTGCCAGGAGAACGCCTCCTCCACCGCGAAGTACAGCACCGGCGGCGACCCTGCCGACGACCCCTGCGCGCGCGTGGTCTCCGCCATCGGCTACGCCGGCCTCATGCTGGAGCCGAAGGGCCAGGAAGACCGGCAGAACTTCGAGGATGCCGTGATCGGCCGCCTCGCGGAGGCGCGCGGGATCACCCTCGAGTACGGTGGCCGACTGCCCGGCTCGCTGCAAGGCGCCGTGGAGCGCGTCAAGACGGCGACCGCGGGCCTGTCCAGGAACGACGTGCCCAGGGAGCGGCAGGTGGCGCTGCTGAAGCAGTACCGCGCGGCCGCCGACGAGATCGTGGCGGGGTGCGGCAAGCGGAAGGGCCCGGCCAACGAGTGACCGGGCCCTTCCTGCGGCGAACTAGCCGGCGATGTTGCCGGTGCGGTACTCCAGCGCCTTGACCGGGTACGTGTTGTCCTTGCCGTACTGGTAGATGCCGATGGTGGCCACAGCCGGGTCACCGACGTCGTTGAACTCGATCGGGCCGCTGACGCCCTCGTAGTCGATGTCCTTGCCGGCCTTCAGCAGGTCCACGCACTCCTTGAAGCTGGTGCACTTGTCACCGGTCTTGCTGACCTCGATCAGCTTGGCGGCGATGTCGACGCCCGCGTCGCTCTTGGCGGACTCGGCGGCCAGCGCGATCAGGTTCGTCGAGTCATAGGACTCGGCGGAGTAGGTGAAGTCCTTGAGGGCCTTGTTGACCTCAAGAAGCTTCTTCCGGAACGCGTCAGGAGCCGCGGCACCGGGATACGTGCCCTTGACGCCCTCGAGCGTGCCCTTCGGGAACTTGAGGTAGCTCTCGTTGGACATGTTGCCGTCGACCATGTACCACTTGTGCTTGTCGACCGTCAGACCCTGCTTGACCAGCTCCTGCACCACCTTGGTGGTCTCCTCGAAGCCGATCAGGACGATGCCCTTGGGGCTCTTCGCCTTGATCTTGGCGACGTCGGCGGAGAAGTCCGCCGCCTTCGGGTCGTAGTCGACGCGCTCGACCACTTCGCCGCCGCCATCGGTGACGGTCTTCTGCACCTGGTCCGCCAGGCCCGTGCCGTAGGAGTCCTGCATCGCCAGGATGCCGACCGTGTCGTTGCCGTCGGCGATCAGGAGGTCACCCAGCACACGACCCTGCAGCTTGTCCGGCGGCGCCGTACGGAAGTAGAGGCCCTTGTCGTTGATCGTGGTGAACTTGTCGGAGGTGTTGGCCGGCGAGAAGTGCACGGCCCCCGCGCCCGTGATCTTGTCGATCACCGACTCCGACACCGACGAGGACGCGGCGCCGATGATGGCGTCCGCCTTCTGCGCCAGCAGCTTGTCGACCGACTGCGAGGCGATGTTCGTGGTCGTGTCACCCGAGTCGGTGTCGTACTTGACCACGGGCTTGCCCAGTACGCCGCCGGCCTCGTTGATCTCCTTGAGCGCGAGGTCGACCCCCGCGAACTCGGGCGGACCCAGGATGGCGAGCGACCCGGTCTGGGGCAGCAGCGTACCGAGGGTGAGAGTGCCATCGCCCTTCGCCGCGGGTGCCGACGAGGCGGGCGCTGCAGAACTCGGGGAGGTCTGCGAGGCGGTGTCGCCGCCGCCACCGCCGCAGGCTGTCAGGGCCAGGCTGGTGGCAGCCACGACAGCCAGCGCCCGCCCCACGGGAGCAATGCGGATCATGAAGTGTCTCCTTCAATCAGGCCGGGATCCGTCAGCACCGCCGAACGTTCCCGATCGAATGACGAAAACGTATAAAACCGCAGCGTGCTGGCACTAGATGAACTGGAGAACTGTCGGCACTTGGATGCGGAGTCGTAATCAGTCCTCAACTTACGGGATCCGGGCGAGGACGCTTAATGTGCGGCAGGTGAAGCGCATAACGCTCGCCCTCACCATGGCGGCCCTCCTGACCGGTTGCAGCACGTCCGAGCCCTCCTCGCCGCCCGCCGCCCCTCCCGCCGGCGTATCGGTCTCGCTGGCGCAATATCGTTCCGACGAGCCCGTGCACACGTTGCAAGTAGCCGTCCGCAATACCACCGACACGCCCGTGTATTTTGCCGACGTCCAGCTTGTCACCCCGTCTTTCGCCACGCTACCGCCACAAAGAGCCGACGCCACCATCAAACGGACACAGCGTACGGACCTCCGCATCCCGTACGGCGCCGCCAAGTGCTCCCCCCAGGGCCTGCCCGAGGTGCAGCCGGCAACGGTCGTGGCACACGTCAGCACCGGCTCCGAGCAGCCGCGCAAGGTGATCTTCCCGGTGCCGCACCCCGACCCGCTCCTGGTCAGGCTGCTGCGTGACGAATGCTCAGAATTCCTGATCAAACAAGCGGCGAGCATCGAGTTCGGCCCGGACTGGCAGGAGTCGGGCAAGGTCATGCGAGGAAACCTGATCGTCACGCGCCGCGGGCCCGGCGCAGTGACCTTGACCGACATGGGCGGCACCACCCACTACCTCGTAACACAGGAGCACCGACCCCTCGGCGTGCTGCAGGCCGCCGCACAGCAGCTCACGGTGCCCATCGCGCTCACCCCCGCCCGCTGCGACGGGCACGCCTTCGCCGAGGCCAAGAAGGCGTTCCTGTTTCCCGTGCGGGCCAGCATCGACGGCGGCGAGGAGCGCGTGGTCATCGTGGCGCCGCCCAAGCCGCTGCAGGATCGCCTCATCACCTACGCGCTCAAGGCGTGCGGCCTGGGCGGCGGCTGAACCCTTCTTATGACTGCTTGGCCGCATCATCTATAACAATCTGGGCAACCTCGCGCATGCTCAACCGCCGATCCATCGACGCCTTCTGGATCCACCGGAACGCCTGCGGCTCGCTCCAGCCGTGCTGCATCATCAACTGGCCCTTGGCCCGCTCCACCAGCTTCCTGGTCTCCAGCCGATCCGACAGGCTCGACACCTCGGCCGCCAGCGCCACCATCTCCTCGTGCCTGCTGACCGCCATCTCGATCGCCGGCACCAGATCCGCCTTCGTGAACGGCTTGACCAGATAGGCCATCGCCCCCGCGTCCCGCGCCCGCTCCACCAGGTCACGCTGCGAGAAAGCGGTCAGGATCAGGCACGGGGCGATCCGCTCGGCCACGATCCGCTCCGCCGCGGAGATACCGTCGAGCACCGGCATCTTGACGTCCAGGATGACCAGGTCGGGCCTCAGATCGGCGGCCAGCTGGATCGCCTGCTCACCATCCCCGGCCTCGCCCACGACGACGTAGCCGTCCTCCTGGAGCATCTCCTTGAGGTCGAGGCGGATCAGGGCCTCGTCTTCCGCGATCACTACTCGCCGCTGCTTACTCACGAGCAGAAGAGTACCGATGTCCGGTACATTAGAGCCACGCTGGCCCCCTGCAGCTGATCTACTTCAGCGGTAGGATGCCGCACTAGTCCGGACAAGTCCGGATATTTCGCCGGAATGATGGAATGGCAGACATGGACGCCTCAAAAGCGTCTGCTCGAAAGGGCGTGCGGGTTCGAATCCCGCTTCCGGCACCTGTAGCTGAACGGAAACCGTCAGTGACGGTTGCCAAACTGACCACATGCATTCTCGCGAGACCGTGGACCGTGCCCTTGGCCTCTCAGCCCAAGGCCTGTTCGATCGCCAGGTAGCCGAGCTGTGCGGCGTCTCCATCGGAGCGGTCCAGAAATGGCGGACCGGCGCCCGTCGCGCTCACGAGGACGAGGATCTGCGACGCCACCGCAGCTGCCCCCGGTGTCACGACCGCGAGCTCGACGACGTGGCGTATGCCCACCTGCTGGGGCTCTACCTCGGGGACGGGCATATCGTGCGCTGCCGCAAGGACGTGTCTCAGCTCTCCCTCTTCTGCGACGACAACTGGCCAGGCCTGATCGAAGAGGCTGCCCGTGCGATGGCGCGGACCATGCCCACCTCGTCGGTCAGCCGCCGTCAGCGCCAGGGTTGCACGGAAGTGAAGAGCTACGCCAAGCACTGGGTATGTCTGTTCCCCCAGCATGGCCCGGGGATGAAGCATCAGCGCAAGATCAAGCTGGCCGACTGGCAGCGAGAGATCGTTACAGCGCATCCCGGGCAGTTCGTGAGAGGCCTCATACACTCCGACGGCTGCCGAGGGCTTAATCGCGTCCGACGCGTCCTCCCCAGCGGCGTCCGCTGGTACGCATACCCGCGCTACCACTTCAAGAACGAGTCCCGCGACATCATGGCCCTTTGCTGTGAGGCGCTCGACCTGCTCGGCGTCGCCTGGCGGTTCAACAACCGCAACGAGCTTTCGGTCGCCAGGCGGGAGGCCGTCGAACTGCTCGACCGCTACGTCGGCCCGAAGTACTGACGCCCGGACGGGTTCGGCACGCGCACGGTGCTCGGCCCGTAGACGCACCGGCCAAGGCGCGTCTCAGGCCAGGCACCGATGCGCAGGTCCAAGGCGTCTGAGGCCTGCAGGCGGCCCACGGCCGGCCGCCCGCGTGGGTCAGTTGGCGTGGAGGGCGGCGTTGAGTTCGATGCCGGTGCCCGTGCGCGGGACGGCCTCGACCGCGCCCGACTGCGAGTTCCTCCGCAGCAGGATGCCGTTCGTGCCGGACAGTTCGGCGGCCTTGACCACCGTGCCGTCCGGGAGGGCGACCTTCGTGCCCGCCGTCACGTACAGGCCCGCTTCCACCACGCAGTCGTCGCCCAGTGAGATGCCGATGCCGGCGTTGGCGCCCAGCAGGCAGCGCTCGCCGATCGAGATGACCTGCTTGCCGCCACCCGACAGGGTGCCCATGATGGAGGCGCCGCCGCCCACGTCGGAGCCGTCGCCGACCACCACGCCGGCCGAGACGCGACCTTCGATCATGGAGGAGCCGAGGGTGCCGGCGTTGAAGTTCACGAAGCCTTCGTGCATGACCGTGGTGCCGTTGGCCAGGTGCGCGCCGAGCCGTACCCGGTCGGCGTCGGCGATGCGCACGCCTGAGGGCAGCACGTAGTCCACCATTCTGGGGAACTTGTCCACTCCGTACACCGTCACAGCGCCCCTGGCCCGCAGCCGCAGCCGCGTCTGCTCGAAGTCCGGCACGGGGCATGGGCCGAAGTTGGTCCACACCACGTTGGCCAGCAGGCCGAAGATGCCGTCCAGGTTCGCTCCGTGCGGCTTGATCAGGCGTGCGGAGAGCAGGTGGAGCCGCAGATAGGCGTCGTGCGCGTCGGCGGGGGCCTCGGAGAGCTTGGCGATGCCGGTGCGCACCGCCACCACCTCCACGCCTCTCGCGGCGTCGTGGCCCGTCAGCGAGGCCAGCTCACCGGCCTCGTCGGCGGATAGCCGCTCGGTGCCCGAGAGGGGCGCCTCGCCCAGCTCGGGGGCGGGGAACCAGGTGTCGAGTACGGTGCCGTCGGCGGCGATGGTCGCGAGACCGACGCCGAACGCGCCGGTCGAGGTGGGATCGATAGCAGTCACGGGCCAAAAATACCGTTCGCCGGTCGGGTGTGTTCGTTCAGGTCGGCCAGGTCTGGCGCGGCGCCCAGGTCCGCCGGGCCGGCCTGGCGGTGCCCAGGTCCGCCAGGTCGGGGGCGGCGCTCAGATCCGCCGGGCCGGCCTGGCGGTGCCCAGGTCCGCCAGGTCGGGGGCGGCGCTCAGATCCGCCGGGCCGGCCTGGCGGTGCCCAGGTCCGCCAGGTCGGGGGCGGCGCTCAGATCCGCCGGGCCGGCCTGGCGGTGCCCAGGTCGGCCTGGTTCAGCCGAGGGCGCCGAGGTCGGCGGAGAGCCAGCGTTCGGGGCGCATCCGGAAGGTCACCAGTGCGTTGAGGTCGGAGCCCTGGACGTATCCCGACACCGCGTCCGCGGGCAGGTAGCGCGCGGAGATGCGGGTCAGGTCCTCCAGCGTCGTGGGTTCGGAGCTCAGGACGGGCCCCTCCACCGACACGTACCGATATGTCGGGCTGGCCCGCTGCACCAGCATCGAGAACCTGCCCGTCTTCGCGATCAGCCTGGCTTTGACCGAGTCGCCGTCGGTCAGGAACCTGATCTCTCCGCCGGGGCTGTAGTCGTACCAGACGGGCACGTTCAGTGGTGCCCGTCTCTCGCCGGCTTCCACGGCCAGGCTCGCGATGTGCGGCTCGGCCAGGAATTCTTCTCGTGCGGCCACGCTCAACGGCATTCGGCCCCCACCCCCGTACGCACCGATCTTGTGCTGGCTATTCCCGGTGCGCGCGGTCCCGAAAGCTCCCCGCCGCGGCTTTGTGCGCGACGTCACCGAGTCGGAGCCGGTCAGGCGGGTGTGATGGCGACGGAACGGTCCCGTGGCGGCCGCCGTTCGGCCGGCCCGGCAAAGACCACGGTCCTGGCCGCCGGCGCGCCGTAGCGGCGGCGCGCCGGTGAGGCGGGTGAGCGTCTCCCTGGAGGGTCCTCAGCGAGGGTCGGCGACTGGGGCCGACCCGGCGAAGCCGTAAAGAAAAGATCTTAAAAGCTTTTAGTTGCCGTGCGAGACCGCGGAGCCGATCGTGTGGACGCGCAGGGCGTTGGTGGAGCCGGGGGTGCCGGGAGGCGACCCGGCCACGATGACCACCTTGTCCCCCTTCTCCAGCCGCCCCAGGGACAGCAGCGACGCCTCCACCTGCCGCACCATGTCGTCGGTGTGGTGCACGAACGGCACGTGGAACGTCTCGACCCCCCACGTCAGCGACAGCTGCCCCCGCACGTGCGGTGCCGAGGTGAAGGCGAGCAGCGGGATCGGCGAGCGGTAGCGGGCCAGGCGGCGGGCGGTCTCGCCCGACATGGTGAAGGCCACCAGCGCCTTGGCTCCGACGATGGCGCCCACTTCGGCGGCGGCTCGTGCGATCGCGCCGCCCGTGGTCTCGGGCATGCGCTCCAGCGTGTGGGTGGCCTGCAGGGATGCCTTCTCGGCGGCGCAGGCGATGCGGTCCATCGTGGAGACGGACTCGATCGGGTAGTTGCCGACGGAGGTCTCGCCCGACAGCATGACGGCGTCGGCGCCGTCCATGACCGCGTAGGCCACGTCGGAGGCCTCGGCGCGGGTGGGGCGCGGGGCGTTCATCATCGAGTCGAGCATCTGGGTGGCGACGATGACCGGGCGGGCCTTCTCGCGGCACAGCTCGATGATGCGCCGCTGCACGATCGGCACCTGCTCCAGGGGCAGCTCGACGCCGAGGTCGCCGCGGGCGACCATGATGCCGTCGAAGGCCTCGACGATCTCGGGGAGGCGGTCGACGGCCTGCGGCTTCTCGATCTTGGCGAGCAGCGGCAGGCGCACGGCCTCCTGCTCCATGATGTTGCGCACCACGTCGGCGTCGGACGGGCGGCGGACGAACGACAGGGCGATCATGTCGAAGCCGGTGCGCAGTGCCCAGCGCAGGTCGGCCTCGTCCTTGTCGGTCAGCGCGGGCGCGCTGACGTTGATGCCGGGCAGGTTGAGGCCCTTGTTGTCGGAGATCATGCCGCCGATGACGACGCGGGTGATGATGCGCTCACCGTCGACGCGGGTGGCCTCCAGCACGAGGCGGCCGTCGTCGACCAGGATCGTGTCACCGGGGCGTACGTCGTTGGGCAGGCCCTTGTAGGTCGTGGAGACCTGGTCGCGGTCGCCCGGCACGTCTTCGGTGGTGATGGTGAAGACGTCGCCGAAGCCCAGCCTGACGGGGCCTTCTTCGAAGGTGCCCACCCGGATCTTGGGCCCCTGCAGGTCGGCGAGCACGCCGACGCCGCGGCCGAGGTCGGCCGCGACCCTCCTCACCCGGTCGTAGACCTCTCGGTGCAGGTCATGGTTGCCATGGCTGAGGTTGAACCGTGCCACGTCCATGCCCGCGGAGATCAGCTCACGGAGGCGTTCTTCGGAAGAAGTGGCAGGGCCTAGGGTGCAGACGATTTTCGCGCGACGAGTCACGAGTACTACCTTAATTGGTACAGACCAGTTCGCTGTCACTGACGACGGAGAACGTACCCGACGTAAGAGAACAGCACGAGAACGGCAACCCCCAGACGCACCAAGTTAGTGTGCTCCTGCGGGTAGATCACGTCCTCGATGTAGTGGTCGATGAATCCGGACGCCGGTAAGCCCTCCATCCCGGCCTGCCGGCGTCCCCAGTCCTCGGCGAGGGTCAATGGGCACTCTACGCCGGTGACGATCGAGATCACGCCCCAGGCGACCACGGCGAGGTGTGCCCAGAGCGTGCGCCGCCACCGCCAGGCGAGGAATCCGCCCACGGCCAGGTAGACGAGGAACGCGAAGTGCACCACCATCGCGGTGTCCGCGACGAGGCGATACATCATGGTGTGAAGGTAGCGGCCTTCCAGGCGTCGACGATGCCGTGGCCGTAGAAACCGTTACGGGACGGGCCGCCTTCGCAGGTGTGGGTGTCGGTCTCGCCGTAGGCCTTGTAGACGTACTGGCGGGGCGACGGGCAGGCCTTGTGGGTGGCGCTCTTGTAGAGCAGGTCCTGGACGGTGGCGGGGTCGAGGGCGAGGCCGCCGGCGCCGGGCTTGCCGAAGCGGCTGATGAGGATCGCGGCGACGCCGGTGGCGTGTGGGGCGGCCATGGAGGTGCCGTCGAGGTACTGGTAGTAGGAGCAGGGGCCGCGGGTGCAGTCCCGTACGACGTCCGCGCCTTTGGGCCGGCCCGAGGAGTCGATCCGCCCGCCGGCGCGAAGCACGTGCTCGGGGACGGCGGCCAGGATCGACCTGGTGGCCTTGCTGCCCTTGCCGTCGAGGACGTCGCCGCCCGGCGCGGCCAGGTCGGTCTGCTCCAGGCCATAGTCGCTGTAGATCGCCTTGCGCCCGGAGGGGCCGACCGCGGAGACGGAGATGACGCCGCCGGACTCGGCGGGCACGTTGATGCAGGAGTTGTCGATGCGGCGGACCTTCTCGTCACCGCGCGGGTAGCCGGGGCTCTTGTCGTCGACCTTGGGATGGCCGAGGTCGGTGGAGCCGTTGCCGAGCGCGGAGATGAGCGTGACGCCCTTCTTGCGGGCGTAGTCGAGCGCCCGCTGCATGCCGGTGATGATGGCCTGCTGTTCGAGCTGCTGTTTTCTGGTGTCGGACTTGTTGGCGGAGCAGTTGAACAGCCAGGGGTCGACGTAGTAGCTCATGTTCACGACGTCCACGCCGATGTCGGCGGCGTAGGTGAGGGCGTCGAGGCTGGGCTTGAGGAAGAAGAACCCGGAGTCCTGCCCGGCTCTGATGTTCACCAGCCGCACGCCGGGAGCGACGCCGGCGATGCCGATGCCGTTGATCGGGGAGGCGATGGTGCTGGCCACGTGCGTGCCGTGGCCGTCGTCGTCGGCGTCGACGGGGTCCTTGCAGCCGCTGGCCTCGCAGGGGCCGTCGAGTGTCTCGCCGTCGTCGTCCTTGGGTTTGTCGGTGACGAAGTTGCGGCTGAGGCCGCGGTCGAAGTTGGGGGCGATGTCGGGGTGTTTGCCGTCGACGCCGGTGTCGATGATGCCGACCAGCACCTGCTTGGAGCCGGGCGCTTTGGCGTGCGCGCGGTCGGCGCCGATCATCCGCATGTCCCACTGCCGGTTGGCGAGCGGCTCTCCGGCGCCCTTCTTGGTGAAGGACGACGCGTCGGGGAAGGCGGCGGATCCGGTACGTTCCGCCGTGGCCATGCCGATGGCCCGGTCCGGGGACACCCCGACGATGGCCTGGTCGGCGCCCAGACCGGTCACGAACGCGTCGCCGCCGCCCTTGGCCAGGAGGTAGCCGAGCCTGGCGTCCTGGCCCACCGTGGTGCCGCCGGCGCGCTGGACGGCCTCCATTGCCTGGCGTTGCTTGCCGCCGGCGTAGAAGACGAGGTATTCGCCGGGATGGGCGGCGGTCTTCGCGCCCGGTGTCCCGCCCGGTATCGCCCGGCCGCCGGGCGTCGCGGGCGAGCAGGCGGCAAGGGCGACGACAGCCGTCAACGCCGTCAGACCTGAGGCGACCCGCCGCATTCCGCTCCCATCCGCAAAACTAGCCGCAGAAAATCTGCACCTTCCCGACACTAACCGACTGATGCAACTTACCTGTGAAATTCCGGTCTAAGAGCAGCGAAGCGGACCCCAGCTCGAGGCCCGCTCCGCCCCAGGTCAGCGGACTCGGGCAGCGCCTGGATCGCCTCGAGGCGTGAGCGCGGCCTGCCCCAGCGCGGGCGGGCGCGCCCGGCCTCCCCAGCGCGGGCGGGCGCGCGCCCCGGCCCGCGACGGACCGGGCCGGGCCAGACCCACGCGGCGGGGTCAGCGGGTGAGGTCGATCTCGGCGCCGCCGAACACGACCTGGCGCGGCATGGGCAGCGCGAGGAAATCGTGCGGGAAGCCGAGCTCGACCCGGCTGGCCTCGTCCAGGGCGGCCAGCTGGCTCTCGGTGAACCGCACGTCGAGCGCGCCCAGGTTGTCCTCCAGCTGCGCCAGCGTACGCGCCCCCACGATCGGCGCCGTCACGCCGGGGTTGAGCGTCGTCCAGGCCAGCGCGACCTGCGACGGCCGCACGCCCAGCTCGGCGGCGACCCGCTTTACCACGTCGGCGATGTCCAGTGCCCGCTCGGTCAGCGCGCCGTTGGCCGCCGCGACGTTCTTGCGGGTTCCGGCGGGGTCGGCGGCGGCCTGCCCCGTGTCGAGGTCGGCCCTGGTGTACTTGCCGGTCAGCACGCCGCTGGCCAGCGGCGACCATGGGATGACGCCGAGCCCCATCTCGCGCGCCATCGGGATGAGGTCGCGCTCCACCGTGCGCTGCGCCAGGCTGTATTCGATCTGCAGGGCGATCAGCGGCGCCCAGCCCCGCAGGCCGGCGATGGCCTGCATGCGGGAGACCTGCCAGGCGGGCGTGTCGGAGATGCCGACGTAGAGGACCTTGCCCAGCCTGACGAGGTCGTCCATGGCGCGCAGGATCTCCTCGACCGGGGTGGTGAAGTCCCAGGCGTGCAGGTAGAGCAGGTCGATGTGGTCGGTGTTGAGCCGGCGCAGGCTCGCCTCGACCGACTGCACCATGCTCTTGCGGTGGTTGCCGCCGGAGTTCGGGTCGCCGGGGCGCCGGGCCATGGTGTACTTCGTGGCGATCACCAGTTGCTCGCGCCGGCCCGCCGCGAACTCGCCGAGCAGCGCCTCGGCGGTGCCGTCGGTGTACTGGCTGGCGGTGTCGATGAAGTTGCCGCCGCGGTCCAGGTAGGTGTCGAAGATCCGGCGGGACTCGTCCTTGTCGGAGCCCCAGCCCCAATCCGTCCCGAACGTCATGGTCCCCAGGGCCAGCGGCGAGACCCGCAGCCCCGAACGGCCGAGCAACCGGTACGTGTCAAGAGTCGTCATGGCATCCAGCCTGCTCCGCACGCGGCCCGGCGGTAAGGGAAGGCTCTTCCTGGGACTGACCGTCCCAGGAAAGGCGGCCGTAGGATCAAGGGGATGAGCACCGTGGACCAGACTCGCGAACTGGCGGCCTTCCTGCGCACCCGCCGCGAGCGCCTGGATCCCCGCGACGTCCCGCTGCCCGCCCGCCGGGGCCGGCGCCGCACGCCCGGCCTGCGCAGGGAAGAGGTCGCCGAGCTGGCCGGTGTCAGCGTCGACTACGTGATCCGCCTGGAGCAGGGACGCGGGCTACGGCCCTCGCCGGAGGTGCTGGAGGCGCTGGCCGAAGCCCTGCGGTTGAGCGAGGACGAGCGGCTCTACCTGTTCGATCTCGCCCAGCAGCGGCCCAAGCCGGAGCGGCGGGCGCCCGCCGACGAGGCGGGGCCGCTGTCCCGGCTCGTGCTGGACCTGTCACCGCTGCCCGCCATGGTGCTCAACCACCGCTTCGACCTCATCGCGTGGAACCCGGAGATGGCGGCCCTGGTGCTGGATTTCGGCACGCTGCCGCCCGAACAGCGCAACATCATGTGGCTGTGCACGCTGCACTCCGGCCTGCGCGGCTTCTTCCGCGACAGGGAGCGGGCACTGCGCGAGGGCATCGCGGATCTGCGGGCGTCGTGGGCGGCTCATCCCGACGACAAGGCCCTGTCGGAGCTGATCGACGAGCTGACCTCGGGCAGCGAGGAGGTCGCCCGCCTGTGGGCGCGGCGCGACGTCCGGGTGAACGGCCGGGGCCAGAAGCGCCTGCGGCACGCCACCGCCGGCCCGCTGACCATCACGTACGAGGCCCTGGTCCCGCTGCAGGCCCCCGGCCAACGGCTGGTCGTCTATCGCGCCGCCGACCCGGCCTCCCAGCGCACGCTTGACGCCATCACGGCCTCGTGCTCTCCGGCGACGGCAGAGGCCGGGCGCGCCTGACAGCGGCGCGGCCCGGCCCCGGAGACGGTCAGACCAGCGGTCGCGCGGTCGGCAGGATCGGGTACGGCAGCGCCGTGTCGCCCGTCAGGTAGCGGTCCACGCCGGAGGCGGCGGCGCGCCCCTCGGCGATGGCCCACACGATGAGCGACTGCCCGCGTCCCATGTCGCCGGCCACGAAGATGCCGTCCACCTTGGACATGTAGGTCTTGTCGCGCGCGACGTTGCCCCGCTTGTCGTAGAAGCCGTCGCCGCCGTCCTCGGCCAGGTCCTGCAGCAGCGCGCCCTTCTCGGGGCCGACGAAGCCCATGGAGAGGGTGACCAGCTCGGCGGGGATCTCCCGCTCGGTGCCGGGGATGGGCTTGAACCCGGCCTGCGGTCCCTCGACCTCGACCAGGCGCAGCGCCCGCACGTTGCCGTCGGCGTCGCCGGCGAACTCGGTGGTGGACACCGCGTAGACCCGCTGCCCCCCGCCGTCGGCCAGCTCCTCGTGCGCGCTCTCCACCTTGAACAGCATGGGGTACGTCGGCCACGGCTGGCTGTCAGGCCGCGAGACGGGCGGCTGCGGCATGATCTCGAGCTGGGTGATGGACTTGGCGCCCTGCCTGATCGCGGTGCCGATGCAGTCGGCGCCGGTGTCGCCGCCGCCGATCACCACCACGTGCTTGCCCTCGGCCGAGATGGGCGCGACCGCGAAGTCGCCCTCCTGGACCTTGTTGGACAGCGGCAGGTACTCCATGGCCTGGTAGATGCCCTTGAGGTCGCGCCCGGCGACCGGCAGGTCGCGCCACTGGGTGGCGCCGCCGGACAGCACCACGGCGTCGTACTGCTCGCGCAGTTCGGCGGCGGTGATGTCGACGCCGACGTTCACGCTGGTGCGGAACTCGGTGCCCTCGGCGCGCATCTGCTCCAGGCGGCGCTCGATGTGCCGCTTCTCCATCTTGAACTCGGGGATGCCGTAGCGCAGCAGGCCGCCGATCCGGTCGGCGCGCTCGTACACCACCACGTCGTGCCCGGCCCTGGTGAGCTGCTGCGCGGCCGCGAGACCGGCCGGTCCCGAGCCGACGACCGCGACCTTCTTGCCGGTCTTGACGGCCGGGGGCTGCGGGGTCACCCAGCCCTCGGCGAACGCCCGGTCGATGATCTCGACCTCGACCCGCTTGATCGCCACCGGGTCGGAGTTGATGCCGAGCACGCACGCCGCCTCGCACGGAGCCGGGCAGAGCCTGCCGGTGAACTCCGGGAAGTTGTTCGTGGCGTGCAGCCGCTCGATCGCCTCGCGCCAGTCGGTGCGGTAGACGAGGTCGTTCCACTCGGGGATGAGGTTGCCCAGCGGGCAGCCGTTGTGGCAGAACGGGATGCCGCAGTCCATGCAGCGGGCCGCCTGCTTGGTCAGCTTCTCCTGCGAGAAGTCCTGGTAGACCTCGCGCCAGTCGCTGATGCGGACGTCCACGGGGCGGCGCGTGGGCAGCTCCCGGTCGTGCGTGAGAAAACCCTTGGGGTCAGCCATCGGTACGCCTCCCTTAACCCTGAACCGCGGCCGACATCACGGCCTCGTCGATGTCCCTGCCTTCGATGCGGGCGGCCTCAGCGGCCTCCATCACCCTCTTGTAGTCGGTCGGCATGATCTTGCCGAACCTGCCGAGCGCCACGTCCCAGTCCGCCAGCAGCTGCTTGGCGACCGGCGAGCCGGTCTCCGCGAAGTGCTTCTCGACGGTCTCCTTGAGGAACTCGGCGTCCTGCTCGGTGAGCGCCTCGATGGCGACCATCTCGCGGTTGACCCGCTCGGGCTTGAGGTCCAGCAGGTACGCGATGCCGCCCGACATGCCGGCCGCGAAGTTGCGCCCGGTCGGGCCGAGGACGACGGCCTTGCCGCCGGTCATGTACTCGCAGCCGTGGTCGCCCACGCCCTCCACGACCGCGGTCGCGCCGGAGTTGCGGACGCAGAACCGCTCGCCGACGACGCCGCGGATGAACACCTCGCCGGACGTGGCGCCGTACAGGGCGACGTTGCCGGCGATGATGTGGCCGTCGAGCGGGGCCGCCTCGTGCGGCCGGAGGGTGATCCGCCCGCCGGACAGGCCCTTGCCGAGGTAGTCGTTGGCGTCGCCGGTCAGCCGCAGCGTGATCCCGCGCGGGACGAACGCCCCGAACGAGTTGCCCGCCGAGCCGGTGAAGGAGGTGTCGATGGTGTTGTCGGGCAGGCCCTTGCCGCCGTACCGCTTGGTGACCTGGTAGCCGAGCATGGTGCCGACCGTGCGGTTCACGTTGCGGATGGGCAGCTCCAGCATGACCGGGGTGCCGTCGTTGAGCGCGCCCTCGGCGAGCTGGATCAGGGTGTTGTCCAGCGCGTGGTCCAGGCCGTGGTCCTGCTCGACGACCCTGTGCAGCGCGGTGCCGGCGGGCAGCTCGGGCTGGTGCAGGATCGGCGACAGGTTGAGCCCGTTGGCCTTCCAGTGCTCCTCGGCCGCCGCCGTGTCGAGCATCTCGACGTGGCCGATCGCCTCGTCGAGCGAGCGGAAGCCCAGCTCGGCCAGGTATTCGCGGATCTCCTCGGCGATGAACTCGAAGAAGTTGACCACGAACTCGGGCTTGCCGGTGAAGCGCTTGCGCAGCTCGGGGTTCTGCGTGGCGACGCCCACGGGGCAGGTGTCGAGGTGGCAGACCCGCATCATGACGCAGCCGGAGACGACGAGGGGGGCGGTGGCGAAGCCGTACTCCTCGGCGCCGAGCAGCGCGGCGATGACGACGTCGCGGCCGGTCTTGAGCTGGCCGTCGACCTGGACGACGATGCGGTCGCGCAGGTCGTTGAGCAGCAGCGTCTGCTGGGTCTCGGCCAGGCCGAGCTCCCACGGGGCGCCCGCGTGCTTGAGCGACGTCAGCGGCGAGGCGCCGGTGCCGCCGTCATGGCCGGAGATGAGCACCACGTCGGCGTGCGCCTTCGACACGCCCGCGGCGACCGTGCCGACGCCGACCTCGGCGACCAGCTTCACGTGGACCCTGGCCTCCGGGTTGGAGTTCTTCAGGTCGTGGATGAGCTGGGCCAGGTCCTCGATCGAGTAGATGTCGTGGTGCGGCGGCGGCGAGATGAGGCCGACGCCGGGCGTGGAGTGCCGGGTCTTGGCGATCCACGGGTAGACCTTGTGGCCGGGCAGCTGGCCGCCCTCGCCGGGCTTGGCGCCCTGGGCCATCTTGATCTGCAGGTCGTCGGCGTTGACCAGGTATTCGCTGGTGACGCCGAACCGGCCGGAGGCCACCTGCTTGATCGCGGACCTGCGGGCGGGGTCGTAGAGCCGCTCGGGGTCCTCGCCGCCCTCGCCGGTGTTGGACTTGCCGCCGAGCCGGTTCATCGCGATGGCGAGCGTTTCGTGCGCCTCCATCGAGATGGAGCCGTACGACATCGCGCCGGTGGAGAACCGCTTGACGATGCTCTCGACGGGCTCGACCTCTTCGATCGGGATCGGGTTGCCCTTGCGCAGCTTGAACAGGCCGCGCAGGGTCATCAGCCGCTCCGCCTGGGAGTCCACGAGACTCGTGTACTCCTTGAAGATCTCGTAGCGGCGGGTCCTGGTGGCGTGCTGCAGCTTGAAGACGGTCTCGGGGTTGAACAGGTGCTGCTCGCCCTCGCGCCGCCACTGGTATTCGCCGCCGACCTGGAGCCTGCGGTGGGCGTTCTCCACGCGCGGGTAGGCGTGGAGGTGCCGCTGCGCGGTCTCCTCGGCCAGCACGTCGAACCCGACGCCGCCCAGGCGCGAGGTGGTGCCGGTGAAGCAGGAGTCGATGACCTCCTGGCTCAGGCCGAGCGCCTCGAAGATCTGCGCGCCGGTGTAGGAGGCCACCGTGGACACGCCCATCTTGGACATGACCTTGATGACGCCCTTGCCGTACGCCTTGATCAGGTTGCGCACGGCCTTGCGCTTGTCGATCTGGAGCGCGCCGGTGTCGACCAGGTCCTCGATGGTCTCGATCGCGAGGTACGGGTTGATCGCGCCCGCGCCGTAGCCGATGAGCAGCGCCATGTGGTGGCACTCACGGGCCTCGCCGGTCTCGACGACGAGACCGATCTTGGTGCGGGTCTTCTCCTGGATCAGGTGGTGGTGCACCGCGCCGGTCAGCAGCAGCGACGGGATCGGCGCCAGCGCGTCGGAGGAGCCGCGGTCGGACAGCACGATGATGCGCGCGCCGTCCGCGATCGCCTTGGACGCCTCGGCCCTGATCTCCGCCAGGCGGCGCAGCAGCGCCTCGCCGCCGCCGGCGACCTCGTACAGGCCGCTGATGACGTGCGGGTGGAAGCCGGGCAGGTCGTGCTCGTCGTTGATGTGGATGATCTTGGCGAGCTCGTCGTTGTCGATCACCGGGTACGGCAGCACGAGCTGGCGGCACGAGCTGGGCCCCGGGTCGAGCAGGTTGCCCTCGGGGCCGATGGTGCTGGCCAGCGAGGTGACCAGCTCTTCCCGGATGGCGTCCAGCGGCGGGTTCGTGACCTGCGCGAACAGCTGGCTGAAGTAGTCGAACAGCAGCCGCGGCTTCTCGCTGAGCACGGCGACGGGCGTGTCGGTGCCCATGGAGCCGATCGGCTCGATGCCGCTCTTGGCCATCGGCGACAGGATGATGCGCAGCTCTTCCTCGGTGTAGCCGAAGGTCTGCTGCCGCTTGACGAGCGCCTCGTGCGTGGGGATCTCGCGCTGGCGCGCGGGCAGCTCCTCGAAGCGGACCAGGCCGGCGTGCAGCCAGTCGGAGTACGGCAGCTCGGCGGCCAGCTCGGCCTTGATCTCGTCGTCCTCGATGATCTTGCCGCGGGCCGTGTCGATGAGGAACATCTTGCCCGGCTGCAGGCGGCCCTTGCGGACGACGTCCTCGGGCTTGAAGTCCAGCACGCCGGCCTCGGAGGCGAGCACGACCAGGCCGTCGGCGGTCACCCAGAAGCGTCCGGGGCGCAGGCCGTTGCGGTCGAGCACGGCGCCGGCCAGCGTGCCGTCGGTGAACGTGATCGAGGCCGGGCCGTCCCACGCCTCCATCAGCGAGGAGTGGAACTCGTAGAACGCCCGCCGCGCGGCGTCCATCTCGGTGTGGTTCTCCCACGCCTCCGGGATCATCATCAGGACGGCGTGCGGCAGGCTCCGGCCGCCCATGTGCAGCAGTTCGAGGGCCTCGTCGAAGCTGGCGGTGTCGCTGCCATCCGGGTCACAGATGGGGAAAAGTCGCGAAATATCGCCCGGAATGTGGGCGGACGCCAGCATCGCCTCGCGAGCCCGCATCCAGTTGCGGTTGCCCTTGACCGTGTTGATCTCGCCGTTGTGCGCGACGTAGCGGTAGGGGTGGGCCAGCGGCCAGCTCGGGAACGTGTTGGTGGAGAAGCGCGAGTGCACCAGCGCGATCGCGGTGTCGTACCGCTCGTCGGACAGGTCGGGGAAGAACGGCTCGACCTGGCCGGGCGTGAGCATGCCCTTGTAGACGATCGTGCGCGCCGACAGCGAGGGGAAATACACGTCCGCCTCGTGCTCGGCCCGCTTGCGCAGGCAGAACGCCAGCCGGTCCAGCTCCAGCCCTTCCCGGCCCTCCGGGTCCGCGACGAACAGCTGGGCGAAGTGCGGCATGACGGCCCTGGCGCTCGGCCCGGGCAGGTCGCGGTCGACCGGCAGCTCGCGCCAGCCGAGCACGGTGAGGCCTTCCTCCGCCGCGATCTCCTCGATCAGCCTGGCGGCGATGCCACGGGCCTGCTCGTCGGCCGGCAGGAAGCCGATGCCGGTGGCGTACGCGCCGGCCGCGGGCAGCCCGAACGGCACGACGGCGCGGTAGAACGCATCGGGCATCTGCGTCAGGATCCCGGCTCCGTCGCCGGTGTCCGGCTCGCTACCCTTGGCCCCCCGATGATCAAGGTTGCACAGCGCCGTCAGCGCCTTGACCACGATCCCGTGCCCCCGGCGTCCCGCGACGTCGGCGACCATGGCGACACCGCAGGCATCGTGCTCGTTGGCGGGGTGGTAGAGGCCCTGGGGCTCGGGGAACCCGAGGTGGGCAGCAGGCATGTAATCCCTCCCGTCGTCATCGTCTGTCTCAAACTGCTCTACAGGCGGGGACGACGTTGGCCCTGCTGCATATTGTGGGTAGAGGTTACCGCACCCTGCCGGAATGGTGCCCGCCACGTCCGCATTGCGAACATTCGACCTTGTCCATCATCCGAACTCCCTATCCCAAAACTCGGATCCAGGCGGCGAAATTCCCGCTGCGGGTCGGCGATTTACGACACAGGGCGCGATTTCCAGCCGGGCCCTCGAAGGGGCCGCCCGGACCCGTCTCTTGGCCGCGCCCCACGCCCCGGCTCGCGTACGGTGTGGGGCCCACACGCCAGGGCGGCACGCTGGGCCGGAGTCCGCGCAGACCCTCGATAGGGTTGCGTCATGGAGCGTGACGGGGTGGAGCGCCTGCTCGACGCGGCCGGGGCAGGGAGCAGGCCGTTGCGGCACGCGCTGACGCTCTTGTGCGACGGCCAGTGGTGGACGCTGGCGGACCTGGTCAGAGGGACCGCCACGGGACGGCGTACGATCGAGTCCCTGCTCCGGGAGCTGCCGCTGGAGCGGGCCGGGGACCGTTTCCGGGTGCCGCTCGATCACGCGCCCGACTACCAGGACCTGTTCGCCCTGGCCCCGCCTCCCGAGGACCCGGTGGGCCACCTGGTCCCCCACTACTCCCAGGCGCTCGAACGCCTCACTCGGCTGGTCGCCGGCGCCCCGCGCGCCCGTCACACGCTGGACCACGTTTCGGCCACGCCGGAAACCGTGCTGCGACGCGCGCTCCTGCTCGGCGCCCGCTTCTGGCTCCGGGGCACGCGCCTGCTGTGCGTGGGCGACCACGACCTCACCTCGCTGGCCGTCAAGCTGGTCCACCCGGAGACCGACGTCACAGTGGTGGACATCGACGAGCGCATCCTCGCCTACATCGACGACCAGGATCTTGGCGTCCGCACGCGCTGGGCCGACCTGCGGCTCAGTCTGCCGTCCTCGGTCAGGGCCCACGATCTGGCGCTCACCGACCCGCCGTACACACCGGAGGGTACGAGCCTGTTCGTGGCGCGAGCCGTGGAAGGGCTGAAGGACGACGGGCGGGTGCTGCTGGCGTACGGCGCCAGCGAGCGCACCCCGATGCTGGCCTTGAAGGTGCAGCAGGCGCTGTCGGAGCTCAATCTCACGTTCGAAGCCATTTACCCGGACTTCAACCGATACTTCGGGGCAGAGGCCATCGGCTCCGCCGCCGACCTCTACATCCTGCGCCCCACCACCAAGACACGCCCGGCAGTGATGTCCCGCCTGAGCCGCCAGACCACCGCCATCTACACCCAGGGCCCTCAAGCCATCGAAGCCGCCCAGAACACCCCCTCAGCCCTCGGAACGCCCGGTTCCGGCCCCGCCCCGTCCGGCCTGCCCGCGGACTTCGAGCCTGACCTGCTGGTGGGCGAGTGGCCCAAGCAGTTGCGTCAGCCTCGGGTCAGGCTGTCGACGTGGCTGGCCAAGCCATACGCCGCCGCCGTGGACCGGGTCGCCATCGCCCTGCCTCCCGGCCTGGAGGCGGCGCTGCCCCGCCTGCTCCTGGCGGCCCGCGCGGGGCACGTACGCGTCCTCGGGACCGACTTCCCGCCCCTCCCGGACGTGTTGTCCGCCGTCTACGAGCTGAGCGCCGAGGGCGGCACGCTCGACGCCGTACGCCTCCCGCCGCCCAGCGGTGACACGGCGGCCGGCGTGTTGCGCAGGATCCTGGACAACGGCCACGCCAAGCTGGCCAACACCTGGCGGGAGGCCCTGATCGCGGTGGCCCGCGCCCAGGGCACGACGCTCACCAAGAACGAGGCCCGCGTCCTCATCCGCGAGGCGGCCTCCTGGTCGGATGACCTCACCCCGCTGGAGGCGCCGCTCCACCGCCTGGCAAGCCTCCCGAAAGCGGTCGAGGCGACGGTCTCGGCCCTCACCACGACCGGCTGAGAGCCGAAACCGGCACCCTGGGCCTTCGCAGCCGGCCGCCCTGGTGTCCAAGCCGCCCTCTGGCCGTAGGACGACCCCCTAGGTGCCGGAGTCGGCCACCCTGGTGTTCGAAGCAGACCCTGAGTGTCGAAGCCGGTCGCCCTGGTGTCGTCGGAGCCGGGCCCGCCTGGGCGTCGGAGCCGGGCCGCCTGGGCGTCGGAGCCGGGCCGTTTGGAGGCCGCGCTTGGAGACCGCCTGGGGGCCGCCTCGGGGCGGGCTGGGAGTCAGGTCGCGGCGACGATGCGGCCCTGCACCACGCGTCCCAGCCCGTCGAGCGCGACAAGGGCGGCGACCAGTTCCTGGGCCGATGCCGAGCCGCCGGCCCAGCTCACGGTCACGTAGTGACCCATGGCGCGGGCCTGCGCGCGGCTGCCGGCGGCGTCGAACAGGATGCTCTGCCGTACGAAGCCCTCCTTGCCCAGCGCCGACACCAACGCGTCGGCCGCGCGCCCGTCGTTCAGGTTGAAGATGACGAACTGGCCCGCGATCGCGTTCCCCTTGTATGTGGCCTGCAGCGCCTGCGTGCAGCCCATCGCGGAGGCGCCCCAGAGGACCTCGTCGCAGTCGGTGAATTCCCGCGTGGAATCCCTGCGCATGGCGCCCAGGGTCTGGGTGGCGGCGGTGAAGACCTCTTGCATGGTCAGCGGGGCGGCGTCGTTCTGGCGGGTGTCGATGGCCTGGTAGAACGCTGAGGTGGGCTCGCCGTGAAAGGCGCCAGGCCGCGGATCGTCACGACGCAACCACAGCCAGCCGGCCACGGCGATGATCACCACGTTGGCTATCACGACGGAGATGACGACACGTCGGGACATCAGCCGGCCGCTCCCCTGCTGCAGACGACATTACGAACCATCAAAGCCCCTTCCGCACCCCGGACGACGCCGGCACCCGGATTCCCGGGAGACGGGCCCGCTGCACGCGGGCCGCTCGGCTGGGCGCCGGGAGAGCATCGGCTGGACGTCGGAAGAGTCGGCTGGGCGAACATCAGGAGGGCGGCCCCGCGATGGCGACGACTCGGCGGTAAACGGCCTTCTCCGCCCCGCGCAGTGCCAGCGTGAGTGAGACGTAGTCGTCTTTGGAACCCGGCTCGGCGCCGTCGACCCTGCCCAGCCAGACCAGGCCGACGTAGTGGCCCAGGGCGTAGCCGCCCGCCTCGGAATAGCCCCCCGCGGGGAAGGCGACCTTGGACGAGGCCAGGGGACGCGCCCACCCGCCTCGGTAAAGCGTCTTCAATGACTCGACCAACTCCGAGGCCGACTGGCCGTCTTTGAGATTGAGTAGCGTGTACTGGCCGATGTAACGGCCGTCGGAGCTGGCATAGAGGCCCCGGGCGGCCTGGGTGCATCCGGCCTCCGACACCTGTTCGAGGAGGCTCCCACCCCAGAGCGCGGCCGAGCAGCCGGTGTCGAGTTGCTTGGCGACCAGCTTGAGCTTGAGCCTCTTGGAGACCGCGAGCTCCTTCTGGCCGAACACCTCTTTCTCGGTGAGCGGCTGGCTGTCCTTGGTCCTGTCGACGACGGGATCGAACAGCTTGGGCGAGTTCCACCCGCGGAACACCTGCGGCAGCGCCGTGTCGGGGCCGAGCACGGCGGCGCCGGCCTGTCGCTCCGGCGAGTAGGTGCCGAGCGAGACCATGGCAGCGACCAGGCCGGCCGCGCCCGCCAGCACTCCGGCGACGGTGGCGATGATGACCAGCAGCCGCTGCTTCTCCGGGCGCATGCCCCAGTCGGTGAGCAGCGGGAATTGCCAGTCAGAGCGCTGGTAACGGCGCCGCTTGCGAAGTGCGGCCGCCACCCGGCCACCCTCACCGGCACCGCCCGCCGGCCCGCTGCTCTCATGAGCGGCACCCGATCCGCTGCCCGCATCGGCGGCCGCAGCCCGGTTGCCGGGATCGGTACCGCCCGCCGACCGTCTGCGCCCGCCCGCGGCCCGGCTACCGGCCTCAGCATCGGTTACCCGCCTGCCGTCGGCGGCCGCCGGACCATCGACATCGGGACGGATTGGCGGCCACGTGCCGCCGGCGTCGGCCGCAAGCCAGCCGTCGCCATCCGCGCCTTCCGGCGACCCGCCCGCGCTACCGGAGCCCACCGATGATCGGCTGCCGGCCCGCCTGCCTTCTGACGAGCGGCCACGACCACGGGCGCGCGCCGACCGACCCGCAGCACCCCTGCCCGCAGCCGACCGACCATCTTCATCTGCGCCGCCCGCCGGCTGCTGGCCGTGCTCCCCCGCATCGTCCGCCAACCGGCCGTGCCCGCCAGCACCACCTGCCAGCCCGCCGTGGTCACCCGAGCCACCTGCCAACCGGCCGTGCCCGCCAGCACCACCTGCCAACCGGCCGCGCTCGCCCGCGCCGCCTGCCGACCAGGCTTCGCCGCGCTGGCCAGGCGCCGATCGGGCGTCGCTTTGCGGTCCGCCCGCCGACCACCCGCCACCTGCCGCAGGGGCGCCATGCGCACCCGCCGCCGGCCAACCGCCGCTGACGGATTCGGCACCGTTCATCCGTGCCCGGCCGCCACCGTCCACGGGACCGCCGCCGATGGGTCCGCTGCCCGCGGGGCCACCAGCCATGGGCCCAGCGCCCAGGGGGCCGCCAGGCGCAGCACTGCCACCAGGCAGACCACCGGGCACAGCACCGCCACCAGGCAGACCACCGGGCACAGCACCGCCGCCTAGGCCACCAGGCACAGGGCCACTGCCAACTGGGCCGCCGCCGAACGTGCCATCCCCCACGGGACCGCCACCGAAGGGGCCGCCACTCTCAGAGCGACCGTCCACGCCCGCCCCCGGGCGGCCGCCATCTGTGCCTGGTGCCGGGCGGCCGCTGTGCGGGCGGGAGCCGGCTCGTCTGCGGGCCATCACAGCGCCGCCGCCCCGATGAGGTCGCCGACGCCGAACGTGGCCGTGGCGGCCACCGCGCCGACCACGAGCCGGCGCAGCCCGGAATACCACCGGCTACGCCCCGTCACGGCAGAGACGATCGCCCCCGTCGCGAACAACGCCACGCACGACATCACCAGCCCCCCGGCCCTCAATATGTACGGCAACACCGCCCCCTCCGCGAACGGCAGGAACGACGAGACCGCGGCCGGCATCGGCGACGGCAGCTCACCGGGGCCGGCGCCCAGCTCGTTGCGTGAGTGGACCTCCAGCGCCCGGTCCGGGTCCTGGGAGATCTGCCTGGCCGCCTCATGGGCCAGCGCCGGCTCCACGCCCTTGTCGACGAAGGTCTGAGCCGGCTCGGCGCGCTCGTCCTCCGGGTGGTGGGCGAGCTCGCGCCGCTCGACGGCGAGCTCGGCCTGGGCCAGCTCGCGCTGGCTGGCCACGGAGACGTATTCGCCGCCTGCCATGGACAGGGCGCCGGCGGCCGGGCCGGCGACGCCGCCGAGGGCGATGACCTTGGTGTTGGCGGTGCCGCCCGCGATGAGCGCGAAGTTCGACACCGGTCCGTCCATCGCGCCGAACACCGAGGGCCGCGACCAGCCTCCGGTGACGTCGCGATGCTCGTGGTGTCTCTCCGCGCGATCGCTCATCGCGAGTTCTTCTCCTTCGTCACGGCTTCGGCATCGCCACCTTCGACGCGAACGTCGTCGTCGCCCACCGGGCTGTCATCGGTGGCATCGCTCTCGGTGCCGTCGGTCCTGCCGTCCTCCGCTTCGGAGCTTCCGGCCTCGGAGCCGTCGGCCTTGGGAGCCCCGGCCTCGCCGCCACGGCCGGGCGCGTCGCCCTCTTCGGCGTCGGCGCCGTCCTCAGCGCGCCCGGCCGCCGCCGTGACGTCCTTCCCAGCTGCCTCACCAAGCTCGTCGGCCGCCGAAGAAGCGGTCTCCCCAGCCTCCCCCGTCGCTGCCTTCACGGCCGTGTCGGCGTCCTCCGGCGAATCGGTGTCCGCCTGGTCGGCCGGGTGCGCCGGATCGGCGGCGGAAGCCGGAACCACGATCTCCACTCCGTCCTTGTTCCTGGTCACCCAGAGGTAGACCAGCGCCCCCACGAACAGCACGATCGACGTCCACTGGTTGATCCGCATCCCGAGGAAGGTGACCGCGTAGTCCACCCCGCCGACCGGGTCGATGCGCAGCCCCTCGATCCAGAAGCGGCCGAGGGTGTAGCCGGCGACGTAGAGGGCGAACAGCCGCCCGTGGTGCAGCGCGAAGCGCCGGCCGGCGAAGATCAGCACGAAGCCGAGCGCCACGTCCCAGATCGACTCGTACAGGAAAGTCGGGTGGTAGAGGACGCCGGGCTCGCCGCCGTGGAGGGCGTCGATCTCCAGGCCCCACGGCAGCGTGGTCGGCGACCCGTACAGCTCCTGGTTGAACCAGTTGCCCCAGCGGCCGATGGCCTGGGCGAAGGCGATGCCGGGCGCGACCGTGTCGGCGATGGCGCCCATGGACAGGCCGCGCCTGCGCGCGGCCAGCCAGACGCCGACGCCGCCGAGCGCGATCGCGCCCCAGATGCCGAGGCCGCCTTCCCAGATGTAGAGCGCCTTGTAGGCGGGCTTGATCGCGCGGCTGCCGAAATAGGTCTGCCAGTCGGTGATGACGTGGTAGAGGCGGCCGCCGATCAAGCCGAAGATGACCGCGGGGACCGCGATATCGATGATCGTCCCCTTCTGGCCACCGCGAGCGACCCAGCGGCGCTCGCTCAGCCAGACGGCAACGATGACGCCGAGCACGATGCAGAGCGCATAAGCCCGGATCGGGATGATTCCGAGATACCAGACCCCCTGGGAAGGGCTGGGAATCGAGGCAAGGGGCATGTCAGGTGAGGGTAGCGGAAGCGAGACTACTTAGCCGCCTCCGTAACCGCATCGCGCAGTTCCTGAGGGCTGAAGATTACCTGATTGTCTATTTCTGTGCCGTTCAGCTTCACCGTCGGCGTCTGGGTCAGCTTCTGCTCGTCGCCGATCTTCTTGCTGTACGCGAGCTGCGCCTGGGCGTTCTTCTCCGTGGTGACGCACTGCTCGAAGCCGGGTGCGGTCACGCCGGCCTCCTTGCCCCATTGCACGAGCTCGGCGGGTTTGAAGCCCTCGACGGTCTCGGCGGGCTGCTTGGCGTAGAGCAGGTCATGGAAGGTCATCCACTGCTTGCCGTCCGCGACGCACCGGGCGGCGCTGCCCGCGCGTACGGAGTTGGACTTGGTCGGCTCCTGCGAGAAGATCGTGATGGGATGGTAGACGATCTTGGCCTTGCCCTCGGCGGCGAGGTTCTTGAACGTCTGCCCGCTGATCCGCTCGAACTCCTTGCAGGCCGGGCACTGGAAGTCCTCGTAAATGTCGACCACGGGCTTGGTGACGCCCGCCTGGGCCATCACGACGCTGCCGTCGGACTGCACGGTGATCGGCGCGACCGCGCCCGCGGCCTCTTCGGAGCGGTAGGTGCTGGCGGTGTACCACCAGCCGAGCCCGACCGCGGCCACCGCGACCACGCCGGCGGTCACGTAGGTCACCAGGCGCTTGCGCTTGTCGCGGGCGCGGGCGGCGGCCTGCTGCTCCCTGATCTTGTCGCGCGCCGACGTCGTCTTCGTGCGCTCACCCTTGCTCATCGCTCGTTCTCCTCGTTGTCACCAGTGTCTCCCCCCAGGCCGAGGGGCCCGTCGAGCGCGAAGCGGCCCGGCGGGAAACGCACGGTCCAGGCGCCGAGCAGCACGAGGCCGAAGTCCCGCAGGATGTCGAGCAGGTAGGTCGGCTCCTGTCCCGTCCCCAGCTGGCCGCCGCCGCCGAAACAGCCGCAGTCGATCCGCAGGCCGTTCGCCCAGGCCCAGGCGATGCCGAACACGAAGGCGAACATGAGCAGCCCCGCGATGACGGCGGCCACTCTGGTCAGCAGACCGACGACCAGCAGCAGGCCGACCACGATCTCCAGGATCGGCAGGGTGTAGCCCACCGGGACGGCGATCGGCTCGGGCAGCAGCTGGTAAGCCTTGACCGCCACCACGGAGTCCACCGGGTTGCCGATCTTCAGCGCGCCCGCTGCGATCAGCACCCCGCCCAGAAGCAGCCGGGCACCGGTCGTCACCCAGGGTATCGCTACACTGGCTCTGCGTGACGGTTGTGACGCGGTCACAGGTCATCTCCTCTGTCTTTGTGCCGGTAGCGCACAGTACCGGGATCTCATCTGATCACGCCCGGGATAAGCGTCAGCTAAACAAGATTTCCGGCCCACGACCTGGGCGTTTATCCCAATTGCCGGGACGTGCTCTCCGGCCTCGGACGTCGCCGCACGCCCGCGCATGACGGCGACACCGCCGGCCGGAAGCGCATCGCGGGCCCGCGGCTCAGCCGCAGATGAACCGGGCCTCGCCCCAGTCGGCGTGGTCGTTGCCGATGCCGTCCCCGCCGTCGTCGGCCACGAGGTCCACGTACCGGGCGCCGGTCAGGTCGGCACGCAGCTCGTACGCCTCGTCGGTGGCCCGCAGCACCGGGCTGCGCGCCCGCTCCACGCCGTCGGCCAGCACCCCGAACCGTACCGACCCGCGCGTGGCCTGCGAGTCGTCCACTCCGGTGAACGCGCTGAAGGCCGTGCACCGCCCGCCCAGATAGAACCGCACCTTGGCGGGCGCGTGCGTCCCGAGGCCCTTGGCGAAGGTGCGCCCGCCGATGACGATCGGCCCGCCGTCGGCCTCGCCGAGGTCGCCGTTGGACCGGTCACGCTCGACGGGTCCCCAGCCGTTGTCGGCGCTGACCCATTCCAGGTCGCCGGCGTAGGCGTCGGCCTCGGGCGGGGGCGGCAGCGTCCGCACCCGCGCCGAGGCGGTCAGCGTCCTGGCCGCGCCGCCGGCGGTGTAGGTGACGGTGGCCTTGAGCTCGTAGGACGCGTAAGGGGCGGCGGCGGGCGGGGTGACCTTCCAGGCGGTGGTGAGCTTGCCGCCGGGCTCGACGGCGCCGATCCCGTCGCCGTCGGCCGCCCACCCCTCCGGTACGTCCAGCGCCACCCGTACGTCCTGCGCCGTCACGTCCTCCAGATTCGTGAACGTGGTGGTGACGTCGTTGGCCGCCCCCTGCTCGAACACCGGCGAGCCGGGCGCCACCTCCAGCGACCCGCACGCCTGCGTGTCCTGCGCGGGACCGAGGTCGGTGACGGAGAAGTCGTCGAGGATGAAATCGGCTCCGGCCTGCTCGGGTTTCAGCGAGCGCAGCCCGACCCACACGTCGCCGCAAGCGCCGGCCACCCGCTCGGTGAAGGTGGCCGTGGCCCGCCGCTCGGGGATCGGCGTGCGCCGGGTCTCGACGCTGACGCCGCCCTTGTCGTAGCCGGTGACCCACTCGTAGGTGCCGGCCAGCGCGTTCTGGTAGCTGAACGACACCTCGTAGGCGCGCCCGGGCTCGAAGCGCGCGGTCCACGGCAGCGTGCGGTAGATCAGCCCCTGCCGCTCCTCGTGGGCTTTGAGCGACCAGTCGCCGTTGAGCACGTCGTCGACCGTCTTTCCGTTCCATCCG
Source organism: Nonomuraea sp. H19 (assembly GCF_052068215.1). Classification (NCBI taxonomy): domain Bacteria; kingdom Bacillati; phylum Actinomycetota; class Actinomycetes; order Streptosporangiales; family Streptosporangiaceae; genus Nonomuraea; species Nonomuraea sp. H19. The sequence goes on from NZ_JBQHCV010000006.1 coordinate 166,971, forward strand.
GCCTGCGTGTACGGCTCGTGGCGCTGCGACAGGTGCGTACGCGCGTCGAACGAGCCGCCCGCGTCCCCCTTCACGAACGGCCCCCACCCGGGCTCGGCCGACTCGAACGTCTCCACCGGGTCCGGCGGCTGCCGCCGGAACACCCGTACATCGTCCACTCGCACGTCCCCGGGCGCGGCGGCGGCCGTGATCCGCAGCGTCACGGACTCGCCCGGCGCCGTGAACGTCACCTTGACCCGCTGGAAGTAGGTGTCGTGCTTCTCGTCGGAGGCGATGTAGTTCTTGGCCGTGGACCGGTGGATCGTCACCGCCGCGCCCCCGGCCTCCAGCGTGGTCGCACGCGTCTTGCCGGGCTCGACCTCGACGAAGGCCGAGGCGGTGTACGTGCGGCCGCGCTCAAGGCCCGTCAGCCGCTGTTCCAGCCGCGCCTGCGCCCCGCCGCCGAGCAGCGCCACCCTGTGGCCCAGGTCGTTCCGCTCGACGCGTACGGGCCCCGTGACGCGCCAGCCGTCGAGCCGGTCGCCGTTGAAGCCGGGGTCCCGCACGCCGCTCCCCTGCCCCCACGCGGGATCGGGCTGCGTGGGCGCCTTGCCCGGGTAGAGCACGTACGGCACGCCCGCCTCCGCCCGCAGCGTGATCTTCCCGCCGGCCGGCAGGACCGTGCCCGCGGGCACCCGGCCCTGGTCGGTGAGCTTGTACACGGTGAGCGGCCGGTCTTCCTCCCAGGTGGTGACGCCGCCCGCCGGGTTGTAGTGGTAGAGCCTGCCCTGCCACGGCAGCAGGTACGTCGCCCCGTCGAGCACCTTGCGCCCGCCGGCGTACCACTCGCGCTTGCCGTTCCGGTACGTGCCGCGCACGCCGCCGGTGAAGACGATCTCGTCGGCGCCCCAGTCCATGATCTTGTAGTGCTGCAGGAACTTGGCCGGCAGGTTGTACTCCCAGATGTTGCGGTAGAACGCGGTGAAGTCGTTCTCGGCCGTCCAGCCCTCGAACTCGACGATGCGGGCGTTGCCGAGGATCGGATGCGCGTTCCAGACGTCCTTCTCGTGGTTGCGGATGAATCTGATGATCTGCGAGTTCAGGCCCTTGTTGGTGACGCCGCCGTAGTTGAGGTCGTTGGCCCAGTGCGCCCACAGCGACGCGCGTTCCAGCTTGTCCGACCATTCCGTGGTCACCTGCCAGCCCTGCTCGCGCAGCTCGGCCAGCGTGCGGTCGGCGACCCAGCCGAACGGTCTGAACACGTCCACGTACAGCACCGCGAGATTCCTGTCGGCCTCCTCCCGCAGTTGCCTGAACCTCCTGGCGAGCGTCCCCCTGGTCAGATCGCCGCGCTGGTCGATCAGGTATGCCTGGTCGAGCCAGTTCCAGCCCTCGGCGTCCTTGTCGACCAGTTCCTCGCTGAAGGCGCGCGCCTCCGGGTAGGACTCGGTGGCGTTGACGTGCACGCCGAACGTGGCGTTCCAGCCCTTGCCGGCCTTGAGCAACGTGTTCAGGTCGGGCAAACCGCCCGCGCGGCGGTTGTAGTTGCCGCCGTAGTCGGGGTGCGCCGCGTCGTGGCCCTCGGACTGGTAGCCCTTGAGCAGCGCGAGCTGGCCGAGCCCGGCGGTGGCCAGCGAGATGCGCTTGACGTCGTCGAGCGTGCGTAAGAACGGGTGCGTGGCCTGGCTGGAGAAGTTGAACGGGATGTGCACGACCACGCGGTTCCTGGTCTGCTCGGCGCCGAGCGCTTTGACGCCGATGTCGCGGAACGCGACCGCGCCGTCCTGCCAGTCCAGCGTCCGGTCGCCGTTGGCGTCGGGGGTCACCACGACCTTGGCCCAGGGCGGCTCCTCGGTGAACGGCGAGCCGGCCGCCCGGTGCGTCCACTGGCCGCTCCACACGCCCACCGTGACCGTCCCGCCGGCGTCCTTCCTGGCCTGGTGCCAGAACCTGGCGGCGTCCCGGTCGGTGACACCCGAGGGGCGGTCGTAGGTGGAGTTCGACTCGATCGCCGCGGCCAGCCGGTCGGTGTTCACGATCGCGTACGTCGCGCCGACCGGGGCGGCGTCGGCCGCCGTGTCGGGGGTGACCTGGGCGAACACGTCCGCGGTGCGGGTCGAGTTGGGGTCGAGCCTGGTGAACGCGGTCGCCGCGCCCGGCTGCGCGCTCGAGACGGACACCAGGTCGTGTCCCGGCAGGTCGATCGTGCCGACGCGGAAGGCCTCGGTGTCGGCCACCGAGTCGATCGCGAACGTCGTCACCCTGCCCTTCACCCCGATGCTCGCCTCCAGCGCGACGCCGGGCTGGTCGGCGAAGGTCAGCCGGTAGCGGGCGGTGGCGCCGTCGTTCCCGGTCAGCGTCACGGTGGCGGCATGCGGCCGGCCGTTCAGGACGACGGCCGGCACGCCGGCGCTGCCGCCGAGCCAGGCGCCGCTCGCCCGGTCCGTGTAGCGCAGGACGCGCGGGAAGCCCGGATCCAGATCCACGCTCAGCGCCTGCGACGAGATCGTGATCGGCTCGGCCACCCGCGCCGGTCTGGGCGGCAGGTTCTGCGCGGTGGGGCTCGGCGGGGGCGCGCCGGTCGGCGACGGCTGCGGTGACGGCAGCTCGTACGTCGGCGTGGGAGCCGGCGAATCCTGCTGTGCCGGCGCGAGGGATGGCGGCGGATCGTGCTGTGCCGGCGCGAGGGATGGCGGCGCGGCGGACGGTGGTTCGGGGGTGGCGCGTGCCGGAGCGGCCATGGCCGTGGCCGCGAGTGCGAGGGCTGCTGCGAGAATGACGGGACTTTGACGCATCGGTGTCCTTCCCGGGTCATGCGTCACACCGCTCGGGAACCCCGATCATCACCCGGCGAGGGAGGCCACGCCAGGGACTTACGCGCCAGATCTTCTCACTTGTCCAAAAATTTCGTCACACCATCTGACATAAATGGTAAAGCGCGGCTCCCCTTCGTCAGAAGAACCGCGCTCGGCAGGTCGCCCGGTCAGCGGCGGACGCTCTGGGCCATCTCGCCGGCGAGGGCGGCGATGGACGCCCGGCCCGCGGCCTCGTCCGGCGCGTCCAGGAGGCGCCGGATGAACGCCGACCCCACGATGACGCCGTCGGCGTAGGCGGCCACCTCGGCCGCCTGCGCGCCCGTGCCGACGCCCAGGCCCACGCACACCGGCAGGTCCGTGTGCGGGCGCGTCCGCTCGACCAGGCCCTCGGCCGCGCTGTTCACGCTCTCCCTGGCGCCCGTGACGCCCATGAGCGAGGCCGCGTAGACGAAGCCGGTGCAGCAGTCGACCACGGCCTTGATGCGCTCCTCCGTCGAGCTGGGCGCCACCAGGAACACCGTGTCGATGCCGGCGGCCGCCGACGCCGCGCGCCACGGCTCGGACTCCTCGGGCGTCAGGTCGGGCGTGATCGTGCCCACGCCGCCCGCGTTGGCCAGGTCGCGGGCGAACCGCTCGGCGCCGTATTTGTCGATCGGGTTCCAGTAGGTCATGACGAGCGTTGCCGCGCCGGTGGCGGCCACTCCCTCGACCGTGCGCATCACGTCGGCGATGCGCGTGCCGTTGAGCAGCGACCGGTGCACCGCGTCCTGGATCGTCGGCCCGTCCATGAGCGGGTCGGAGTAAGGCAGGCCGATCTCGATGACGTCGCAGCCGGCCTCCACCAGGGCCGCGGCGGCGGCGATCCCGCCGTCCTTGGAGGGGAAGCCCGCGGGCAGGTAGCCGACGAGCGCGGCCCGGTTGTCCGCCTTCGCCTTGGCGAAAACCGTCTGAAGAGTCGTCATGTCTGTCCGTTTCGAAGGTCGAGTCTCACCATGATGCCCTGCCGGTCGCGCCGCCCGAAAATCCCCGCACCGGTGCGGCGGGGCAGCTGCGCGGCTCGGCCCGGAGACCTCCAGCGTGACCTGGCCCGGGGGCCTCGGTGGACCGCCGTGCCGGCGGAGGTCACGCCGTCATGGCAGCAGCGAGCTCGGCTGGAAGCTCACAGGTTGAAGTACTTCATGGCCGTGCCCATGTCCTTGTCTCCGCGCCCGGAGAGGTTGACCAGGATGGTCGCCTCGGGGCCGAGCTCGCGGCCCAGCTCCAGCGCGCCCGCCAGGGCGTGGGAGGACTCGATGGCCGGGATGATGCCCTCGGTCCTGGCCAGCAGCGAGAACGCGGCCATCGCCTGGTCGTCGGTGATGCCGTGGTAGACGGCGCGGCCGGAGTCCTTGAGCCAGGCGTGCTCCGGGCCGACGCCCGGGTAGTCGAGGCCGGCCGAGATCGAGTGGGACTCGATGGTCTGGCCCTCGTCGTCCTGCAGCACGTAGGTGCGCGAGCCGTGCAGCACGCCGACCGAGCCCGCGGTGAGCGTGAGCGCGTGCTCGCCGCTCTCCAGGCCGCGCCCGGCGGCCTCGTAGCCGTGCAGCTGAACGCCCTCGTCGCCGATGAAGGCGTGGAAGACGCCGATCGCGTTGCTGCCGCCGCCGACCGCCGCGCACACCGCGTCGGGCAGCTTGCCGGTCAGCTCCAGCATCTGGCGGCGGGCCTCCACGCCGATGATGCGGGCGAAGTCGCGCACGATCTCCGGGAACGGGTGCGGCCCGGCCACGGTGCCGAACAGGTAGTGCGTGCTGTCGACGTTGGTCACCCAGTCGCGGAACGCCTCGTTGATGGCGTCCTTCAGCGTCTGCGAGCCGTTGGTCACCGGCACGACCGTGGCGCCGAGCAGCTTCATCCTGGCCACGTTGAGCGCCTGGCGCTCGCAGTCGACCGCGCCCATGTAGATGACGCACTCCAGGCCGAGCAGGGCCGCCGCGGTGGCCGTGGCCACGCCGTGCTGGCCCGCGCCGGTCTCGGCGATCACGCGCTTCTTGCCCAGCCGCTTGGTCAGCAGCGCCTGGCCCAGCACGTTGTTGATCTTGTGGGCGCCGGTGTGCGTGAGGTCCTCGCGCTTGAGGATGATCCGCGCCCCGCCGGCCTGCTCGCTGAAGCGCCGCACGTCGGTCAGCGTGGTGGGCCGGCCCGCGTACGTCCGCAACAGGTGGTCGAACTCGCGCAGGAACTGCGCGTCGTTCTTGGCCTTCTCGTAGACCGCGGCGACCTCGTCAAGCGCCGGGATGAGCGCCTCGGGCACGAAGCGGCCACCGAAGATGCCGAACTTTCCGTGCACGTCCGGGTCGTCCCCATGGGCGCCGTTGCCCGCCAGGTCGGCGGCGGTCAGGATGGAGCCTTCGTATGCCACTGCTATCCCTCTGCTGAGTGGTCGGGGCGCGTCGACGGGTGGGCGCCGGCCGTCACCAGCGCCTCCACTGCCTTGCGCGGATCCTTGCCGGTGACCAGGCTCTCCCCCACCAGGACGGCGTCGGCGCCGGCCCTGGCGTAGGCGAGCAGGTCGTGCGGGCCGCGCACGCCCGACTCGGCGATCTTGATCACGTTATCGGGGATCTTCGGCGCCAGCTTCGCGAAGACCTCGCGGTCGACCTCGAGCGTCTTGAGGTTGCGCGCGTTGACCCCGACGACCCGGGCACCGGCGGCGACGGCCCGGTCGAGCTCCTCTTCGGTGTGCACCTCGACCAGCGGGGTGAGCCCGATGGACTCGGCCCGCTCGATCAGCGACACCAGCGCCTCCTGCTCCAGGCAGACGACCATCAGCAGGGCCAGGTCGGCGCCGTGGGCCCTCGCCTCCCACAGCTGGTAGGAGGTCAGGATGAAGTCCTTGCGCAGGATCGGGATGTCCACCCGGGCGCGGACCGCGGCCAGGTCGTCGAGGCTGCCACCGAACTTGCGCCGCTCGGTCAGCACGCTGATGACGTGCGCGCCGCCGTCCTCGTAGTCGGCCGCCAGCGCGGCGGGGTCGGCGATCGCGGCCAGCGCGCCCTTGGACGGGCTCGATCGCTTGACCTCGGCGATCACCGAGATTCTGTCACCCCCGAGCGCGGCCATCGCGTCCCTGGACGGCTGTGCCCGCTCGGCCCGCTCCTTGAGCTCGTCAATGGACACGACCTGCTGACGTGTCGCGAGGTCGGCGCGCACCCCGTCGAGGATGTCGTCGAGGACACTCGGCCCTTCCGTCCGCTCACTCACGCGCTTGGGGTCCCTCCGGTCGACTGTGGGGGTGGCTGAGCGTCCGTGTCCGCTCTCCGCCTTGTCCTGCGATGGTATCGGCCTCGGTGGGCTCGCCTCACCACAGGCCCCGCATTAGGGGGCGAGAAACGCCCCGAAGGGCAGGTTACGGACGACCCAGTACACCATGATGACCGCGATGAACGCCCACAGCCACGCCGGATGGGCCAGTGACGTGCGCCTTGGCCTGCCCTGCCAGGCGCGGACGACCCACCTGCCCCACCAGAACACCAGGAACGGGATCATCACCACGGCGAGCGGGTTGAGCCCGAGCGCCGCGACCGGGTCGAGGTGCGCCAGCGCGTGGATGGTGCGAAGCGTGCCGCAACCCGGGCAGTAGAGGCCGGTGAGCCACAGGAAGGGGCAGGTCGGGTAGTGGCCGGGCTCGTTGGGGTCCACCGAGCCGACGAACGCGAACACCGCCCCCGTCGCGGCCGCAACACCGAGCGGCGCGAGCAGGCCCTTGAGGCGTTCCGTGCCGCGCTGCTCGGTTGTTGCGATGCCCATGCTCCCAGTATCCGTCTTCCGTACGTCGCGCCGGATCAGTACGAGGAGTACGTGGCGGACATGCTCGCGGCGAAGATGACGAAGATCAGCACGTAGGCGATGACGATCAGGCCCCACATGATGCCGCCGAAGATCAGGCTGCGCTTCCACCACGTCTTGGCCTCCTCGGAGGCCTGCATCGCGCCCTGGAAGTCGCCGATCTGCCACTTCTGGTTCACCTGCGACGACTTGACGATCGACACGATGCCGAACGGCAGGCAGCAGAACAGGGTGGTGAGGATGGCCGCGACCAGATGGTTGTCCGGCGGCTGCTGCCCAGGGGCGCCGTAGCCGCCGCCCGGGGGCGGCCCGTAGCCGCCGCCACTCGGCGGCTGCTGGCCGTAACCGCCGCCGCTCGGGGGCTGCTGCCCGTAGCCACCACCGTAGCCGCCGCCACTCGGCGGCTGCTGGCCGTAGCCACCGCCGCTCGGGGGCTGCTGCCCATAGCCGCCACCACCGCTGGGGGGCTGCTGGCCGTAGCCGCCGCCGGGCGGCTGGGCGCCGTAGCCGCCGTCGCCCTGGTTACCGTAACTCATGCTTAGGGACCTCTCATGTCGTTCGTCAGCTTTGTGGCGAGTGCGCGGCAGCCTAGCGAGAATGCCCCTGGGACGCGGAATAAAGTCCGCTTTGCGGACAATTCGTAATCGGACTGCAAGCGGGTCGTCACGGCACGGCTACGCCCGGGAAAGGTTAGCAGCGGATCACTCGTACGTCGCGGCCGAGGCGGCGGCTTACTCGTAGGTCGCGGTCGAGGCGGCGGCGCCGAGCCCGATGATGGAAAGAATCAGGCTGCCGAACCAGAGCCAGAGGATCGCGCCGATCGCCACCATGATGTAGGACGTCACCAGACCCGCCACCGCCATCCCCTGCCCCTCCTCGGCCGTGCGCTTGATCCGGCTGAGGGACAGGTGCCCGACGATCACCCCGGGGATGCTGGTCAGGCCGCACGTGATCAGGCCGACGATGCCGAGGATCAGCGCGGCCACCGCCATGCCGTTGATCGGCCTGGGCTGCGGGGGCGGTCCGTACTGGGCGTAGCCGCCCGGCTGGCTGAACCCGGCGCTCGGCGGTAACTGACCGTAGCCGAGCGGCGTTTGCGGATAGCTGGGCGGCTGCTGGCCGTAGCCGGGCTGCGGACCATAGCCGCCGTAACTTGGCGGCTGCTGGCCATAGCCGCCGTGGCTTGGCGGCTGCTGACCGTAGCCCCCGCCAGACGGCTGCGCACCGTAACCGCCGTTGCCGCCCTGATCTCCGTAGCTCATGCGCCTGGCTCCTCGTCGTCATGGAGGGTTGCGATGGCAGCTTATTGAGGAAACGCCTACCGAGCAGGCAGAGGTTCAGCAGAGCGGAGAATTCCTGACCGCCTCGTGTCAGCGGGAGTCCGTGGGGTCCTCGCCGCGGTCGAGCGCGTCCCACAGCGCCTTGTCGCCGTCGGCCCGTTCGGCGGCGCTCTTGCCCTCGCCCCGCTCGTACCGCGCGGACATGCCCGCCCACGTGCCGCCGCGCACGATCGCGACGGCTCCCCCGGCGATCACCAGGGCCGCGCCCACGCCTGCCACGGCGGGCCAGAGCGATATGAGCTCCCAGGACAGACCGGCGGCGCCGTGCAGGGCGTTGCGCTCGGCCAGCCAGCCGGTCACGGTGGCGGCGTCCAGGGCCGCCCAGGTGCCCGCCGCCGCGCCGGCCCCGCACAGGGCGAGCAGCACGCCGACGACGCGGCGCCCGGCGCCCTTGGTGGCCAGCACGGCGACCACGCCCGCCAGCCCGGCCAGCGCGAGGGGCGTCAGCACGGGGCTGAGCTCACCGCCGGTGGGTGCCTGCGCCCCGGCCTGCGCGACCCGCACCCAGGCCCGGCCTGCGGCCAGCAGCACGAGGGCGCAGCCCAGGACGGTCAGCGCCACCCAGCCCCACAGCTCTCCGCGCGCCGCGGCGGGCCTGGCGGTGTCGGTCGAGCCCATCTAACCGAGCACGATCTCGAGCGGATCGGCGTCGAAGCAGGTCCGGTCACCCGTGTGGCACGCGGCGCCCACCTGGTCGACCTTGAGCAGGACGGTGTCGCCGTCGCAGTCGAGCGCCACCGCCTTGACGTGCTGGACGTGGCCGGAGGTGCCGCCCTTGACCCAGAACTCGCCGCGGCTGCGCGACCAGTAGGTGGCCCGGCCGGTGGTGAGCGTCCGATGCAGCGCCTCGTCGTTCATCCAGGCCAGCATGAGCACCTCGCCGGTGTCGTACTGCTGGGCGATCGCGGGGACGAGACCGTCGGGATTGCGCTTCAACCGTGCGGCGATCTTGGGGTCAAGGGACATGACTCCATTCAACCAGCCGGCCACCGCGGCCCCGCCACCGACGGCGCGCCGGTCCTGGCCGGGGCGTCAGGCCAGGGCCTGGGAGAGCGTGTCGTAGATGCGGAACAGAGGCGCCAGGTTGGTCCTGCGCAGCCGCCGCAGCACCTGGCCGTCCGGCGCCACCAGGGCCATCGTGCCGTCCCTTTCGCGCAAGGTCGCGAGCTGGCGCACCAGGACGCCGAGCCCCGTCGTGTCGATGAACGTCAGCGCGGTCAGGTCGACCACCAGCCGGGGGCCGTGGGTCTCCACCGCCTCGTCGAGGCACTGCCGCATCTGGGAGGCGTTGTCCACGTCCACCTCGCCCGCCAGGCTGACCACCACGTGCTCACCATGCCGCCGTCGCGTCATCCGCAGCACTTCCACGCCCCTGCTCCTCACGACCCCTCCCCCCGCCGGAGGCACGCACCCCGCGCTTTCCCCCCAAAAGCGCGGACGAGACGTTTCGTCACCACGGGGAGCGGACTCCCCGCGAGCGGCCCCGCCGAAAAGGTACACCGGCCAGGGGCGCGTCACGGTGGGTTTTACCGAGAATGCGCAACGTGAGGGCAGGCGACGGAGTATTTTCGGTGGCGACGCGTGCTAGGGAGGACGACCATCGTGGTGCACGTCACGGGCTCCGTTCTCGATCCGGACCTGGGTGACCATATCTGCCTGCCGTTCGAGGGCGAGCGTGAGCGGATGTCGGCCACGAGGACGTTCACCCTGAACGGGCTGCGCCGCCGTACCAAAGTGATGATCATCACGCACGCGGACAGCCCCGCGCGGACGCGTGACTGGCTGGCGCCGCTCGTGCCGGGGTTCGCCGACGCCGAGTCGGCGGGTCAGGTGGAGATCCTGGCCTGCGCCGACACCCACTTCACCGACGGCTGCCTCGATCCGGAGCGGGTGCTCTGCGGGCTGAGCAAGGCCAAGGACCGGGCGCGCAGGCACGGGCAGCACGGCGTGTACGCGCTGATCGACGCCTCCTGGGGCGTGCGGGACGCGCCGGCGCAGGCGGCGTTCGAGGCGGCGGCCAACGAGCTGTTCGGCGAGCGGTGGCTGGCGGCCGTGTGCCAGTACGATCGCCAGCTCTTCCCCCGCGAGGCCATCGACCGGGCCACCGCCGTGCATCCGATCTCGCCCGAGCAGGCGCTGTTGCGCTTCGCCAACCTCTGCTCGCCGGGGCTGCGGGTGTGGGGCGACATCGACCTCACCAACAGGCAGGCGTTCGCGTCGCTGCTGGCGCCGCTGGAGAAGGAGCCGGGCGAGGTCGTGATCGACGCCTCCGAGCTCGGCTTCATCGACGCCGGGTCGGCGCAGCTGCTGACGGCCCTGGCCATGGCCAGGCGGCAGGCGGCCACGGTGGTCGTCTGCGGCGACCGCGTGGCCCGGGTGCTGCGGCTGATCAGGGCCGAGGAGTTCCTCGCCGTTCGCCGGGTGGGCGATGTGTAGGCAGGTGCTCTGCGCGAGCTTCGCGCGGGGGCGCATCACGTTTCTTCGCAGGGCGGTGGCCGAGCACGCCGCCTGCGAGGGGCTGACCGGGCGGCGTCTGGAGGACTTCGTGCTGGCGGTCAACGAGATCACCACGAACGCGGTCGTGCACGGCGGCGGGCACGGGCGGCTGCGGCTGTGGTCGCACGGCGGACGGCTGTGGTGCGAGGTGACCGACGAGGGGCCTGGGCTGCCACCGGGGTGGATGAGCGACATGCGGCCGCCCACCGGGTTCGAGTTCGGCGGGCGGGGGTTGTGGCTGACGCGGCTGCTGTGCGATCACGTCACGATCGTGTCGGGGCCGAAGGGGACGACCGTGACGTTCGCCGCCGTACGCGAGTGAGGCTCATGGGTGAGCCGCGGATGATCGTCAGGAGCGGGCGGCGGAGATCCAGGAGTCGTGCAGGTCGGCGTACACGCCCGGCTCCTTGACGAGTTCGGCGTGCGGGCCGCGCTGCACCAGCCGGCCCGCGTCGAAGACGAGGACCTCGTCGGCGTTCTCCGCGGTGGACAGGCGGTGCGCGATCGAGATGGCGGTGCGGCCGCGGGTGACGCCCTCCAGCGCGCGGGCCAGCCGTACCTCCGTGGCCGGGTCCACCGCCGAGGTCGCCTCGTCGAGCAGCAGCAGGTCGGGGTCGGCGAGGTAGGCGCGGGCCAGGGCGACGAGCTGGCGCTCGCCCGCCGACAGCGACTCGCCGCGCTGGCCGACGGGCGTGTCGAGGCCGGCGGGCAGGCCCTCCAGCCAGTCGGCCAGGCCCAGCTCGGTCAGCGCCAGCTCGATCTCGTCGCGGGTGGCCGATGGCTTGCCGTAACGGATGTTCTCCGCCAGCGTCCCGTCGAACAGGAAGCCGTCCTGCGGCACCATGACGATGCGCTCCCGCAGCGACGAGAAGCGGACCCGGCGCAGATCGTGGCCGTCGACCGTGACGCGGCCCGCCTCCGGGTCCATCAGCCTCGTCAGGAGCTTGGCGAACGTGGTCTTGCCCGACCCGGTCTCCCCCACCACCGCGATGCGGGAGCGGGGCGGGATCTCCAGCGTGACCTCGCGCAGCACGGGCGCGCCACCGGGGTAGGAGAAGTGCACGTCCTCGAAGGCCACCGAGATGGGGCCGCGCGGCAGCTCCACGCCGTCGTCGCCGGGGTCGGCCACGTCCGGCGGGGTGTCGAGGACGCCGAGGATGCGCCGCCAGCCCGCGACGGCGTTCTGGGCCTCGTTGAGCACCTCGGTGGCGGTCTGCAGCGGCGACACGAACAGCGTGACCAGGAAGAGGAATGCCACCAGCTCACCCTGCGTGATGGCGCCCGACAGGCCGAGCCGCACGCCGAGCAGCACGATCCCGGCGATGGCGACGGCGGCCACGATCTCGGTCAGCGGGAAGACGAAGCCGACGATGGTCTGCGCCTTGACCTGGGCGGCCCGGTTGGCGTTCACGGCCTTGTCGATGCGCTCGGCGGTGCGGCGCTCGGAGGCGTAGGCGCGGATGACGGCGGCGCCGACGACGGACTCGCTGATCGCGGCGAGCATGTCGCCGGTACGCTCGCGCACGGCCGTGTACGCCCGCGACAGCAGCCGCTGGAAGCGCGGCAGGGCGATCATCAGCGGGATGAAGCAGGCCCAGACCAGCAGCGTCAGCTGCCAGGAGTAGACGAACATCAGCACGGTCGCCACGAACAGCTGGCCGAACGCCACGATGATCATCAGCCCGCCCCATTGCATGAACGTGCTGATCTGGTCGATGTCACCGGTGACGCGCGAGACCAGGGCACCGCGCCGCTCGGTGTTCTGGGTGAGCACGGACAGGTCGTGGACGTGCCGGAAGCCGCGTACGCGCAACGTGGCCAGCGACGATTCGGTGGCCTTGTAGAGGCGGACGTTCATGACGTAGCCGGCGAAGGCTGTCAGCGCCACGGCGGCCGCGCACACCAGGACGGCCGTGGTGATGTACGAGATGTCGGGCGTGCCGCCCTTCAGCCCCCTGTCGATGGTCTGCTGGACCGCGATCGGCACGATGATCTTGCCGACGGTCGCGACGATGGCCAGCACCAGCGTGCCGGCCAGGCCCTTGCGGAACTCGGGCGTGAACGACAGCCCCCGGCGGATGGTCGCCAGCGCAGAGCGTTCTGAGTCGCGCCGGATGCTCTGGGCCGTCATGCGGTGATCTCTTCCTCTTCGGCGTCGGCTTCGTCCGGGATGATGTCGATGGCGGCGCGCTCGGCCTCTTCCCGCTCGTAGGCCGTCACCAGGTTGCGGTAGCCGGCGCAGCGGGCGAGCAGCTCCTCATGCGAACCGCGGTCCACGACCTGGCCGCGGTCGAGGTAGACGACCTCGTCGGCGAGCGCGATCGTGGCCATCCGGTAGGCGACGACCACGACCGTGGACGACTCGGCCGCGTCGCGGAGCCCGTACAGGATCCTGGCTTCGACCTGGGGGTCCACGCTGGAGGTGGCGTCGTCGAGAATGAGCAGGCGCGGGCGGCGCACGACCGCGCGGGCCAAGGCCAGGCGCTGGCGCTGGCCGCCGGACAGCGACGTGCCCCGTTCGCCCACGCGCGTGTTCAGCCCGGAGCCCAGCCGGGCGACGAACCCGTCGGCCTGCGCCAGCCGCAGCGCCGCCCACACGTCCTCGTCAGTGGTCTCCAGGCCGAGCGCGACGTTGCCGCGCACGGTGTCGTCGAACAGGAACGTCTGCTGCGGCACCAGCGCCACCGACTCGGCGATCCCGCCGTAGGCGAGCTGCCGCAGGTCGACGCCGTCGAGCAGGACCTGTCCCGCGTCGGGGTCGACCAGCCGCGCGAGCAGCTGCACCAGCGTGGACTTGCCCGATCCGGTGGGCCCGACGAGCGCGACGGTACGGCCCGCCGGCACGTCGAAGCTGACGTCGTGCAGCACCTCGGTCTCGCCGTAGGCGTAGGAGACGCCGCGTACCTCCAGCTCGGCGGGCGCGGCCGAGGTCGTGGCGGTCTGGCCGTACTCCATGGAGCCGGTCGCCTCCAGCACGGCCTGCACCCGCTCCCATCCCACGACGCTGCGCGGCAGCTCGGCCAGCACCCAGCCCAGCGCCCTGATCGGGAAGGCGAGCAGTGTGAAGAGGTAGGCGATCTGGACCAGGTCGCCGGAGTCGATGGAGCCGCCGGACAGGCGCATCGCGCCGACGGCGAGCACCGCGAGCACGCCGATCGTGGGCAGCGCCTCCAGCATCGGGTCGAACAGCCCGCGCACCCGCCCGACCGCGATGTTGGCGTCGCGCAGCTCGTGGGCCCGGCGCTGGAACCGCTCGGTCTCCAGCTCCTCCCTGCCGAGGGTCTTGACCACCAGCGCGCCGTCGAAGCTCTCGTGCGCGATCTCGCTGACCTCGGCACGCAGCTGCTGCGCGCGGGTGGCGAGCGGGCTGAGCCTGCGCTGATAGATCAGGTTGAGCACGGCGATCGCCGGGAAGATCAGGAAACCCACCACGGCCAGGACGAGATCCGTGAACAGCATCGCGATCGCCGCGGTGAACAGCATGACGATCACGCCCACGGCCATCGGCAGCGGCGCGAGCGGCGCCCAGGCGGCCTCGGCGTCGGAGCTGGCGTTCGACAGCAGCTGCCCGGTCGGGTGCCGGTGGTGCCAGGACAGCGGCAGCCGCAGGTACTGCTTGGACACGTCCCTGCGGGACCTGGCCTGCATGCGGTACTGCATGAGCCCGGCCATGATGCGCCGGCCCGCCACACCGAGCGCCTTGAGCAGCGCCGTGCCGAAGATGAGGAACGTTCCCGTCCACAGTGCGCCCGAGGCGACGTGGTCTTGGGCGAAGGCGGGCAGCACCACGTTCTGGGTTGCCCAGCCGAGCGCCCAGGCGGAGGCGACGGTCATGCCGCCGTAGACCGCGCTGGCCAGCACGGCCAGCGCGAACACCGCCTTCTCAGTGCGAATGGCCACCCCAAGGACGCGCAGTCCTTGACGCATGACGGCCGAGGTGACCTTGCTCGCCACTCGGTAGGCATCCTTTCAAACGGACTTATCTGCGTAAGTCACTACATCACTGCTGATCGTCTCGTTATTCCCCACTGCTGATCGTCTCGTTATTCCCCGCAGGTAGGGTTGAGCATGTGACTCACGCTAGTGGCGAACGCTCCGCGCTTTGCGATCTGTTCGACCGGCTCGGCCCCGACGCACCGACGCTCTGCACCGGCTGGACCACCTATGACCTGGCCGCCCACCTGGTGTTGCGCGAGCGCAGACCGGACGCGATGGGCGGCATCGCGCTCAAGCCGCTGGCCGGCTACACCGCCGCGGTGCAGAACGGCCTCAAGGCCAAGCATCCCTATCCCGAACTGGTCGGCCTCGTACGCCGGCCCGGCGGCATCTACGGCCTGCTGCCCGTCCTCGACGAGGCGGTCAACACGCTGGAGTACTTCGTGCACCACGAGGACGTGCGCCGCGCCCAGCCGTCGTGGGAGCCCCGCGAACTGCCCGCCGATTTCGACCGGCTCATCTGGAAGCGGGTCTCGACCGGCGCCCGGTTGATGCTGCGCAGGTCGCCCGTGGGCGTGGTGATGCACCGCCTCGGCGGCGGTGTGGCGCTCGGCGGCCCTCGGCACGGTTCCCGGGTCGAGGTGACGGGGACGGCCTCGGAGCTGCTGATGTTCTGCTTCGGCCGCCAGGAGCACGCCAGGGTGGAGCTCACGGGCGAGCCCCATGACGTCGACCTGCTTCGCGGCGCCTCCCTCGGCCTCTAGGGGCTTCCAGGGGCAGGCGGAGTTATCGGGCCTATTGCGAAAATCACGGTGTGGCAGGCGCTTGCGAGCAATCCCAAGCCCGTACCATGGCATAGGAAAGAAGCCCCCCGGTTAGGATCATGAACATCTTCACAGAAGATGCCAGTGATCGCCCAGATCCGGGTATATACGGCTGGGAATGGACTGCAGGAGGCCCCCCATGCAGGTCAAGAAGGTGCTCACCTACGTGGCTGTCGCGTTCGTGGTGTTCTACCTGTTCACCAAGCCGGCCCAGGCTGCGGCGGCGGTCAACGGAGTGTTTGATGGGATTCTTCAAGGAGCCAACCAACTGGCTGTCTTCTTCACAAATGTTCTGACCTGACGGGGAGTTCTGTCTGCGCTAGATGCTTCCCCGCGCTGCCAGATCGTGTTACGCAGGCAGGATGAGAGATCGCCCCAGCGGCATCAAGATCAATCAGCTCGATCCGAACGCGCGGCGCATCCTCGAGCGAGCCGAGCTCGAGGGCATCGAGCTGATCCGTTTCCTGTACGCCGACCACGGTGGCGTGATCCGTGGCAAGGCGACATCACGGTCACGGCTCGCCGAACGGCTCGGCACAGGCATCGGGCACACGGTGGCCATGATGGCGATGAACATGCTCGACCAGCTCCAGGAGGTCGAGCACATGGGTCCGGTGGGCGAGGTCCGCATTGTCCCGGACCCCGCCACGTACGTCCCGTTGCCGCACGCACCGGGCGCGGCCGCGATGATGTCGGACCTGCGCCTGCCGGACGGCTCGCCCTGGGAGGCGTGCCCGCGGACGTTTCTCAGGGACGCGATCGCAGAGCTCGCCACGGAGGGTTACACGCTGGTCGCGGCGTTCGAGCCGGAGTTCACCATCGGCCGCCGCCTGCCCGACCCGACCGGCGGCCTCGACCGGCTCGTGCCCATCGACGACACCCTGTGCTACGCCGCCACCGGATTCGACACGGCGCACGACTACACCATGAAGCTCATCCGCGCCCTGGAGACGCAAGGGCTGCGCGTCGAGCATTACCATCCCGAGCTCGGACCGGGCCAGCAGGAGCTGTCGATCCGCCACGCGCCCGCGATGCGCGCCGCCGACAACCACGTTCTTTACCGCGAGACCGTACGCGGCATGGCCATGCGCATGCAGATGTGGGCCACGCTGGCGCCCAAACCCTTCGCCGACCAGGCCGGCAACGGCGCCCACCTGCACCTTTCGCTGTGGAGCGACACCCACAACGTCTTCGCCGACGACGGCGAGGTCCGTGACGCCTTCATCGGCGGGCTCATCGCCCACCTGCCCGCCCTGACCGCGCTGACGTGCGGCACCGTCAACAGCTTCCGCCGCCTGGCGCCCCGTACGTGGGCCGGCGCGTACGCCGTGTACGGGCCCGACAACCGGGAGGCGGCGATCCGCGTGTGCTCGCCGCTGGGCGAGACCGGCGAGCCCAATCTGGAGCTGAAGCCGTCGGACTCCTCCGCGAACCCGTACCTGTCGCTGGGGGCCGTCATCCACGCGGGACTGGACGGGATCCGGCGCAAGCTGGATCCGGGATCGCCCGTGGACGTGGACCCGGACACCCGGCCGGGGCACTACCCGCGCCTGCCGTCCTCACTGGATGAGGCGCTGGACGCGCTGGAGGCGGACGAGGTGCTCATGGAGGCGCTGGGGCCGCTGCGGCGTAGCGCGTATCTGGCGGTCAAGCGCTCCGAGGCGGCCGCGTTCGCCGCCAAGGACGTCTCGTACGAGCTGTTCCACCACATGCGGGTGTTCTGACGCGTGTCACCGGGTCCCGTGGGCGGCACCGCGCCGCACGCACGGCCCAGGGGACTCGGCAGCGCGCCACACCACCCGGCACGCCGGCGCAGGGCACCGCACCACGCCGCCCGGCGCATACGCGTCCGGGCGGCGGCACGCCTACCGGACCGGGTGGCCGGCCAGGCGGAGCGTGTTCTTGACCTCGGAGATCTTGAGTGTGCCGAAGTGGAACACCGAGGCCGCCAGGACGGCGTCCGCGCCCGCGGCCACCGCGGGCGGAAAGTCCTCCAGGCGCCCGGCCCCGCCACTGGCGATCACCGGGACGCGGACGGCCTCCCGGACGGCCCGCAGCATCTCCAGGTCGTAACCGTCGAGCGTGCCGTCGCCGTCCATCGAGTTGAGCAGGATTTCGCCCACGCCCAGCTCCTCGCCGCGCGCCGCCCACTCCACCGCGTCGATCCCGGTCCCGCGCCGCCCGCCGTGCGTGGTGACCTCGAAGCCGCTGGGGGTGCCGGGCGCCCGGCGGGCGTCGACGGACAGCACGACGCACTGGGCGCCGAACCGCCGGGACGCCTCGGTGAGCAGCTCTGGCCTGGCGATGGCGGCCGTGTTGAGCGACACCTTGTCGGCGCCGGCCCGCAGCAGCCGGTCGACGTCCTCGACCGAGCGCACGCCGCCGCCGACGGTGAGCGGGATGAACACCTGCTCGGCCGTCCTGCGTACGACGTCGAGCATGGTCTCGCGCTCGCCCGACGACGCGGTGATGTCGAGGAAGGTCAGCTCGTCGGCGCCCTCCTCGTCGTAGCGCCTGGCCAGCTCGACGGGGTCGCCCGCATCGCGCAGGTTCTCGAAGTTGACGCCCTTGACCACGCGTCCGGCGTCCACGTCGAGACAGGGAATGACTCTTACCGCTACGGTCATGCTCGCAGTGCCTCGATTTCGATCTCAACCAGCATTCTAGGGTCGACCAGGCCGGCCACCCGCACTCCCGTGCAGGCGGGGCGCACGCTTGCGAAGACCTCGGCGAGGGCCCGGCCCACGAGGTCGAAGTGGCGCTGCTCCACCACGTAGTAGCGGACCATGACGACGTCCTCGCGGGTGAGACCGCCCGTCAAGACGGCTTCCAGCGCGATCTCGAGCGCCGTCAGGCTCTGCTGGTAGGCGTCGCCGATGTGATGGACCTCTCCGTCGACCGTGGCCGTGCAGCCGGACACGATCACCCGATCTCCCACGACTACGGCACGGGCGTAGCCGTACTTCTCCTCCCAGACGCCGCCAGAGAACACCCTTGGTCCGCTTCTGTGCATGCTGACGCTACCGACACTCATTCCGCCCCCTCCCGGCGAAGCTACACGCGAACCGCGGCAAGCGCGTTTTCCAGTGTGAACGCGTGAGCGTACAGGGCCCTGCCCACGATGGCCCCCTCCACTCCGTCGGGGACGAGAGAAGCGAGTGCGACCAGGTCATCGAGGCTGGAGACGCCGCCGCTCGCGATGACGGGCTTGTCGGTGCGGGCGCAGAGCTGGCGGTAGAGATCGAGGTTGGGGCCCTGGAGCATGCCGTCCTTGGTCACGTCGGTGACCACGTAGCGGGGGCAGCCGTCGGCCTCCAGGCGGTCGAGCACCTCCCACAGGTCGCCGCCCTCCTCGGTCCAGCCGCGCGCGGCCAGGGTGGTGCCGCGCACGTCGAGCCCGACCGCGATCTTGTCGCCGTGCTCGGCGATGACCTTCCGGCACCAGTCGGGGTTCTCCAGCGCGGCGGTGCCGATGTTGACCCGGCGGCAGCCGGTGGCCAGCGCGGCGGCCAGGGACGCGTTGTCTCGGATGCCGCCGGACAGCTCCACGTCCACGTCCAGCCTGCCGATCGCGTCGGCGATCAGCTCCCGGTTGCCGCCCCGGCCGAACGCGGCGTCCAGGTCGACCATGTGGATCCACTCGGCGCCTGCCTCCTGCCAGGCCAGCGCGGCGGCGAGCGGCTCGCCGTAGCCGGTCTCGGTCCCGGCCTCGCCCTGGACCAGGCGTACGGCCTGGCCGTCGACGATGTCCACGGCGGGCAGCAATACGAGCGACATTCAGATCCTCCGGTCGAAGGCGAGGGTCACGACAACGGGTGCGAGCAGCAGGGAGAAGACCAGGACGGCGAAGCTGAGGAAGAACGATCCCCAGATCAGCCAGACGATGGCCTGGACGAGCAGGAAGCCGGCGGCCACCGCGGCGTTCTGGGCGCGCTGGCGGCGGGCGAGCAGGCCGCCTTGGCGGGCGATCCGCACCGGGCGCGGGGTGAGCCGGGCCAGGAGGGCACGGCGGCGCGCCCGGCGTGCCTGCCGCTCCTCGTTGGCCCGCATCGCGCGGGCCCGCTCGGCCTCGCGCTCGGCCCGCCGGCGCGCCCGCTCCTTACTCAACGGTCGCGAGCCAGTTCTTGAGGAGTACGGCGCCGGTGTCGCCGGACTTCTCCGGGTGGAACTGGGTGGCCATGAGCGGGCCGTTCTCCACGGCGGCCACGAACGGCACGCCGTGCTCGGCCCACGTGACGAGCGGCTCGGCGAACCCCTCGCCGGTGCGCAGCTCCCACTCGCGCACGCCGTAGGAGTGGACGAAGTAGAAGCGGGTGGCGGCGTCGAGGCCGGCGAACAGCACGCTGCCGGTGGGCGCCTTGACGGTGTTCCAGCCCATGTGGGGCAGCACGGGCGCGTCGAGCCGCTCGACGGTGCCCGGCCACTCGCCGCAGCCCTCGGTCTCCACGCCGTGCTCGACACCCCGGGCGAACAGGATCTGCATGCCGACGCAGATGCCCAGCACCGGGCGGCCGCCGGACAGGCGCCGGCCGATGATCTGCTCACCGCGGACGCTCTTGAGCCCGGCCATGCACGCCTCGAACGCGCCGACGCCGGGCACGACCAGCCCGTCGGCGTCGAGCGCGGTCTCGAAGTCGGATGTCACGGTCACGTCGGCGCCCGCCCGGGCCAGGGCCCGCTCCGCGGAGCGCAGATTGCCCGACCCGTAGTCGAGCACCACGATGTTCTTCTTCACCACCACAGCACCCCCGCCGTGACCGCCATCGCCGCGCCGACCGCGCAGACGACGGCACCGATCTTGAGTCCCTGCCTGGCCAGGGAGAACACGCCGCCGATGAGGAACAACCCGATGAACACCATCACACCGGCGATCAGGTTGTCCGTCATAGGACGCCCTTGGTGCTGGGCACCCCGGTGGCTCGCGGGTCCAGCTCCGACGCCTCGCGCAGCGCCCTGGCCAGCGCCTTGAACTGGGCCTCCACGATGTGGTGGGCGTTGCGCCCGTACGGGACGTGCACGTGCAGGCAGATCGCGGCCTGCGCGACGAGCGACTCGAGGATGTGGCGCGTCATCGTCGTGTCGTAGTCGGGGCCGATCATCGGCGCCATGCCCTCGGGCTCGGAGTGCACGAGGTAAGGCCGCCCGGACAGGTCCACGGTGACCTGGGCGAGCGACTCGTCCAGCGGGCACGCCGCACTACCGAACCGCCTGATGCCCGACTTGTCACCCAACGCCTCGCGGAACGCCGTACCCAGCGCCAGCGCGGTGTCCTCGATCGTGTGGTGCGCGTCGATGTGCAGGTCGCCCTCGGTCTTGACGGTCAGGTCGAAGAGCCCGTGCTTGCCGAGCTGGGCCAGCATGTGGTCGAAGAAGCCGACCCCGGTCGCCACCTCGACCCGGCCGGTGCCGTCGAGGCCGACCTCCACCAGGACCGAGGTCTCCTTCGTAACGCGCTCCACGCGGCCTACGCGACTCACAGGACTCCTTCCAGGGCGGCGCGGAAGGCCGCCATCTCCTCGCCGGTGCCGATCGACACACGCAGCCATTCGGGCGGACCCACCTCGCGGATGAGCACACCGCGCTCCAGCAGCCCCTCCCACACCTTGCGCCGGTCGGGGAAGCGCCCGAACAGCACGAAGTTGGCGTCGGAGTCGGCCACCGCCAGCCCCTGGGACCGCAGCCACGCCACGGTCTCGTCACGCTCGCGCCGCAGCGCGTCCACCGTGCCGAGCAGCTCGGCGCGGTGCCGCAGCGCCACGCGCGCCGCCGTCTGGGTGAGCGTCGACAGATGGTACGGCAGCCGCACCAGCAGCAGCGCCTGCACCACGACCGGGTGCGCGGCCAGGTAGCCGAGCCGCGTGCCGGCCATGGCGAACGCCTTGGACATCGTCCTGGTGACGATCAGCCTCGGGTGCGCGGGCAGCAGCGTCAGCGCCGACGGCGTGCCCTCGCGGGCGAACTCGGCGTAGGCCTCGTCGACCACGACCATGCCCGGCGCGGCGGCCAGGACCGCCTCGATCGTCTCGATCGGCTGGGCGGTGCCCGTCGGGTTGTTGGGCGAGGCCAGGAACACGATGTCGGGCCGGTGCTCCTCGATCGCCGCCGCGGCCTTGCCGGGGTCGAGGGAGAAGTCCTCCTCACGGCTGGCCCGGATCCACTCGGTGTTGGTGCCGCTGGTGATGATCGGGTGCATCGAGTAGGACGGCTCGAACCCGATGGCGGTGCGGCCGTGGCCGCCGAACGCCTGCAGGATCTGCTGGAGCACCTCGTTGGAGCCGTTGGCGGCCCACACCTGCTCGGTGCTCAGCCCGTGCCCGAGGTAGTCCGCGAGGTCGGCGCGCAGGTCGGCGGCGTCCCTGTCGGGGTAGCGGTTGAGCTCGCCCGCATGGGCGCGGACCGCCTCGGCCAGGTCGGCGACCAGCTCCGCGGAGGGCGGGTAGGGGTTTTCGTTGGTGTTGAGCCGGACCGGGACGTCGATCTGGGGCGCGCCGTACGGCGTCTTGCCCCTCAGGTCGTCGCGGATGGGCAGATCGTCCAGGTTCACTCGGTCTCCGTGGGCACTCGCCAGTCGAAACGGGCGCGGATCGCGGCGCCGTGCGCCGGCAGGTCTTCGGCGTCGGCCAGGACCGACACGTGGGCCGCCGCTCCCGCGAGCGCCTCGCGGGTGTAGTCGACGACGTGGATGCCGCGCAGGAACGACTGCACCGACAGGCCGCTGGAGTGGCAGGCGCAGCCGCCCGTGGGCAGCACGTGGTTGGACCCGGCGAGGTAGTCGCCGAGCGAGACCGGCGCGTACGTGCCCACGAAGATCGCACCGGCGTTGCGTATCCGCGCGGCGATCTGCGCGGCGTCGGCGGTGTGGATCTCCAGGTGCTCGGCGGCGTACGCGTCCACGACCTTGATGCCGTCCTCGATGGAGGAGACCAGCACGATGCCCGACTGCCGGCCGCGCAGCGCCTCGGTGATGCGCTCGGCGTGCTTGGTGGCCGCGACCTGCCCGGGCAGCTCCCTCTCGACCGCCTCGGCCAGCTCGACGCTGGTGGTGACCAGCACGGCGGCGGCGATCGTGTCGTGCTCGGCCTGGCTGATCAGGTCGGCGGCCACGTGGACCGGGTCGGCCGTCTCATCGGCCAGGATGGCGATCTCGGTCGGGCCCGCCTCGGAGTCGATGCCGATGCGCCCCTTGAGCAGGCGCTTGGCCGCGGCGACCCAGATGTTGCCGGGACCGGTCACCATGGTGGCCGGCGGGCACTCCTCGGTGCCGTAGGCGAACATGGCCACCGCCTGTGCCCCGCCGACGTTGTAGACCTCGTCCACGCCGAGCAGCGCGCACGCGGCCAGGATCGTGGGGTGCGGCAGCCCGCCGAACTCCTTCTGCGCCGGGCTGGCGACCGCCAGCGAGCCGACGCCGGCCTCCTGGGCGGGGACGACGTTCATCACCACGCTGGAGGGATAGACGGCGCGCCCGCCGGGGACGTAGAGCCCCACCCGATCGACCGGCACCCATCGCTCGGTCACGGTGCCGCCGGGCACCACCTGGGTGGTGACGTCGGCGCGCCGCTGGTCGCGGTGGACCAGCCGGGCCCGCCTGATCGACTCCTCCAGCGCCGCCCGCACCTTGGGGTCGAGCTCGCGCAGGGCGCGATCGATGGCCTCGGCGGGGACGCGGGTGGTGGCGATCTCGACACCGTCGAACCTGGCGGTCAGCTCCCGTACGGCTGCCGCCCCGCGATGGCGCACGTCGTCGCAGATGGGCCGCACCTTCTCCAGGGCGGCCTCGACGTCGAGCTCGGCGCGTGGCAGCACGTGGCGCAGGTCCTCCGGAAGTGAACCGCGCATGTCGATACGGGAAATCACCCTGACAGTCTACGGAGTCCAGCACCTGAATCTCGTTCTGTCCATACTGCGGGACGTTCGCGGGAACACGCGACGGCCGTGGGGGCGGCGTTCGCGACGCCGCTCCCCACGGCCGTCGCCACCCCGGACCGGGCCTGCCGGGGCGGGCGCCGTGGCCGCCACGGGGGCGCGGCCACGGCTGGGGAAACGCTTCCGGCGGCTTCCACTGCCCATCACGCGCCCGCCCTAACGCGCGTACCACGAAATACTCTCCGCACTGCAAAGTAACGTTAAGTCATCTTTTTCGGTGAAGGCGACTCACCGGCACGTCGCGGCGACCAGCAGCGCGACAACACGCCTTGACCATCTGCAAACCCCGATCCGCCACTGTCGATCAGCCGGACGGGGTACGGCATGTGCCATGGTGCGGCTGCCGGCGTACGCGCCGATGCTCGCCCAGCCCGGCACCCTGACCTCCGTCCAGGGCACGGAATGGGCCGTGGAGATGAAATGGGACGGCGTGCGCGCCCTGGCCTACATCGAGAGCGGCGCCGTCCGCCTGATGTCGCGCAACGGCAACGACATGACCCCCGGCTACCCCGAGCTCCAGCTCATGGCCGGCGCCACCGGCGGACACCCGGCCGTGATCGACGGGGAGATCGTGGCGTTCGACGAGGCCGGACGGCCCAGCTTCGGGGCCCTGCAGCCACGCATGCACCAGCGACACCCCGCCGCCGTGGCGGAGCTGGTCAAGGCGGTGCCGGTGACGTTCATGGCGTTCGACATCCTGCATCTCGACGACGCGAGCTCGGTCCCCCTGCCGTACACCGCGCGCAGGGACCTGCTCGAGAACACCTTCACGCCCGGATACCGGTGGGAGGTGCCCGTCTGGTTCGCCGACGACGCCCGGCACGCGCTCCGTTCCTCCCGGCAACTCGGCCTCGAAGGGGTGGTGTGCAAGCGGCTGGCCTCGCCGTACCGGCCCGGCAAGCGCACCGGTGAGTGGCTCAAGGTCAAGAACGTCAGCACCGTCGAGGTCGTGATCGGCGGCTGGCAGCCCGGCGGCGGACGGCGCTCGGGAACGATCGGATCGCTGCTGCTGGGCGCGCACGACCGGCGCGGACGGCTGCTGTACGTGGGACACGTCGGCACCGGGTTCACCGAGGCCATGCTGCGCGACCTGCACGCCCGGCTGACGCCGCTGGAACGGCCGGACCCGCCGTTCGCCGAGCCGGTGCCGCGCGAGCACGCCCGCGGCGCGCACTGGGTCGAACCGCAGGTGGTCGGCGAGGTGCAGTACGCCGCGGTCACCGCCGACGGCATGCTGCGCCACCCCTCCTGGCGCGGGCTGCGCCCGGACTGCGCGCCGGCCGACGCCACCACCGCCGACCTCCTCCCCCAACACCCCGGCGGCAACGCCGCGACCGGCTGACCATCTTGATCGTCTCTCTGCGGCGGCCGGACGCCCGCATCGCGCCATCCCCGGGCGCGGGCGCCGGGCTTTCCCGGTCTTTACGGCGCCGCCGAGGTGGCCGCGACCCACCGTCGTCCCGGCCGGCCGTCAGTCCGACGCTCCTCGGCCGCGCGGGCGCGGCACCGCGACGTCGCGCGCTTGCCCGCCTGAGCGGTTCCTTCCTAGACCCGGCGCCCTTCGTCAGTCGCCGGCTCGAGCGCGGGCTCCTTCAGCGTGCGGGCCACCAGCCAGGCCAGGACCGGGAACGCGATCAGGCAGGCCAGCGCCGTCCTCAGCGTGGCGGCCTCCGCGATCGCACCCACCAGCGGGCTGGCCAGGCCGCCCACGCTCACCGCCAGCCCCAGGGTCACGCCGCTGGCCGTGCCCACCCGGCGCGGCAGGAAGTCCTGGCCCAGCGTGACATGCAGGGAGAACGGGGCGTACAGGGCGATCGAGGAGGCGGCGATGAACGCGTACGCGGCCGGCCCCGGCGCCAGCACCACGCCCGCGACCGCGGGGATCGCCACCGCGTAGGCCAGGCGCATCGTGCGTACCCGGCCCCAGCGGACGGCCAGCCGGCCGCCCAGCACGGTGCCCGCCGCCCCGCCCGCGAACAGCACGAACAGCGCCACCGCGCCCGCCGCCCCGCCTCCCATGTAGAGGGCCACGAAAGCGCTCAGCCCCACGTACACGATCGAACGGAAGACGATCACCAGCGTCAGCCGGGCGAACGACCGCCAGTCGTCCCGGCCGGACACCGGCTCAGCCGCCCGCGCCGCCTGCCCGCCCCCGGCGAGCGCCCGGACGGCCGGGAGCGTCACGAGCGCGCCCACCACGGCCGGCGCGGCGAGAAGCGGCGAGGCGCCCAGGCCCCACACCGACAGCAACGGCGTCACCAGCACCGGAGCCGAGGCGAACCCCAGCGTCCCGCCCAGCGAGAACCAGCTCATCCGGACATGCCCGCCGGCGCTGGCGACCCTGGCCAGCCGCGCCGACTCGGGATGGTAGGCGGCCACGCCCAGCCCGGACAGCGCCACCGCCAGCCAGGTGAGCACGTAGGAGTCCGTCACGCCGCCCACCGCCACCCCGGCGCCGGCCACGACCATGCTCACCGGGATCAGCCACGGCATCCGCCACCTGTCGGTCAGCACACCGAACACCGGCTGCACGATCGACGACAGCAGCGTGGCCGCCAGCACGACGCCCGAGACGGCGACATAGCCGTAGCCGCGCTCGGCCACCAGGAACGGCACGAGCGCCGGGACCGCACCCTGGTAGAAGTCCACAGTCGCGTGGCCGGCGGCGAGCATCGGGATTCTGTTGGTCACTCCCCGATCATTTCCCGGCCCGTGCATGGCGCGCTTCCGATAAAGTGCCAATCCATGCCGGAAATCCGCCATCTGCCCGAAGCGCCCACGGGGCGGCGCCCGCTGGCGCCGGGAGCTGGCATCGACGCGCACCGGCACGACACCCACCAGATCGTGTACGCCTGCCGCGGCGTCCTGTCCGTCACCACCAGCGCCGGCACGTGGGTGGCGCCGGTGAACCGGGCGATCTGGGTTCCCGCGGGCACCGTCCACGAGCATCGCGCCCACGGCGATACCGACCTGCGCCTGGTGGGCCTCACCAGCAACCCGCTCGGCCTCGACCGCCCCGCCGTCCTCGCCGTCGGCCCCCTGCTCCGCGAATTGATCATCGCCTACACGACCGACGCCGCCACCCCGCCCGCCCCCGCTCCCGCTGTCCCGGCCGATCGCGACCATGGCGACTGCGGCGGCATGGGCGGGGAACGGGGACGGTTGCTGGCCGTGCTGCTGGACCAGCTCCGGCGAGCCCCCGAGCAGCCCTTGCACCTTCCCGCCCCCGAAGATCCCCGGCTGGCCGCGGTCTGCGCGATCCTGCACCGCGACCCCGCCGACGGCAGGACGCTGGCGCGGCTGGCCGCGCAGGCGGGCACCAGCGGGCGCACGCTGGCCAGGCTCTGCCGCCGCGAGCTCGGCATGACCTTCCCGCAGTGGCGCACCCAGCTCCGCCTGCACCACGCGCTCCTGCTGCTGGCCGACGGCGCTCCCGTGACCGTCGTCGCGCATCGGTGCGGATGGGCGTCGGCGAGCGCGTTCATCGACGCCTTCAGGCGGGCGTTCGGCTACACCCCGGGCCGCGCCTTTACATTGTAGATTCGCTACAATCGTTTCCCGTGAGCAAATCGAAAGGCAAGGGCGGCACCCCGGCCACCGTGGCCCTGATCAAGGCCAAGGCCGAGTTCACGCTCCACCCCTACGAGCACGATCCCTCCGCCCAGGCCTATGGCGAGGAGGCCGCGGACGCGCTCGGCGTCCCGTACGAGCGGATCTTCAAGACCCTGGTGGCCGAGGTCGAGAGCGGGCTCGCGGTGGCGGTCGTGCCGGTCTCGGGCAAGCTCGACCTCAAGGCGCTGGCCGGCGCGCTCGACAGCAAGCGGGCCACGATGGCCGACGCCGCCAAGGTGGAGCGGGTGACCGGCTACGTCGTGGGCGGCATCAGCCCGCTGGGGCAGCGCAAGCAGCTTCCGACCGTGGTCGACTCCTCGGCGCTGGACTTCGAGACGATCTACTTCTCGGCCGGCCGGCGCGGCCTGCAGATCGAGACCGCGCCCGACAACCTCATCACGCTCACCAGGGCCGTCACCGCCCCCATCGGCAAGGCGGGCTAGGCGCCCACACCGGATCCGAGGCTAGTGGCGCGACCGCGGCCCTCCATGCTCCTCCTGCCGCGGCGGGCCTCCAGGTTCCTGCTGCCGCAGCGGGCCCCCGTGCTCCTCCTGCTGCCGCGGGCCTCCAGGTTCCTCCTGCCGCAGCGGGCCCCCCTGCTCCTCCTGACGCCGCGGCCCTCCATGCTCGTGCCGCCGCGGGCCCCCGCGCTCCTCGTGCCGCCGCGGCCACCTGGGACCCGTATGCCGCCGCGGCCACCCGAGCTCCCCGTCCGCCGGACCGCGGCCCAGCAGCCACTCCATGATCCGGCGGTGCCGCCTGGCGATGGTCCGGTCGCCGTCCTGCCTGCGGCGCTCCTCCTCGGCGATGGCCTCCGCCAGCCCGGGCGTGTGGCCGCCGCCGAAGCGCGCCATGTCCGGACCGGGAAAGCCCTCGGCTTCGACGCGGCGCAGCGCGGGCCCCATCGACTCCACCCAGATCGGCCCCGGCAGCGACGCGCCCTGCACCGAGCCGTAGTAGCGGCCCCCGATCTCCACCCCCTGCAGCGGGAACCGGTACGAGCCGCGGATGTCGCCGACGCTGACCGCGGCCGCCAGGTGCGGCGTGTAGCCGGCGAACCAGGCCGAGGTGTAGCCGTTGTTGGTGCCCGTCTTGCCCGCGGCCGGCCGGCCGATGCTCTGCCCCTGCATGGTGCCCTTGTCGAACACGCCGCTCAGCACGTGGTTGACCGCGTCGGCGACGGGCCGCTCGATGACCTGCTTGCAGGCCGGCGGCACGTGCGCGCGGTGCCCGTCCCTGCCGGTGATCTCCACGATGGCCAGCGGCCGGCAATAGACCCCGCGGGCCGCGAACGCCGCGAACGCCGCCGCCACCGTCACCGGGTCCATCTCGTTGACGCCCAGCGTGAACGTCGGCACCTCGCGCAGCGGCCCGCCGTCGGCCCTGGTGACGCCGAGCGCCCTGGCCGTCTTGACGACGTTGCAGAGCCCGACCTTGCGCTCCAGCATCATGTAGAAGATGTTCACCGACTTCCAGGTGCCGGTCTCGATGCTGTGGGGGCCGCCCGAGCCCTCTCCGCTGGCGTTGAGTATGCGGGTGCCCGGGTCGTTCACCGGCCGGCCCGCGCAGTTGCGATAGCCCTGTCCCGGCACCAGCGCCCCCGGTGTGATGAAGCCGTCGCCGAACCGCCACCCCTGCTTCAGCGCCGTGGCCAGGGTGAACACCTTGAACGTCGAGCCGGCCTGGAAGCCCTGCCCGCCGCCGTGCGCCACGTCCGCGGCCAGGTTGAACGTGGTCTTGGGACCGTTCTTGCGGTCGCCGGGGTTGCGGCCGAACCGCTTGCTCGCGGCCATCGCCCTGATCCGCCCGGTCCCCGGCTCCACCATGGCCTCGGCGGCCACCTCGGTGTCCTCGGGGTTCACGTGGTGGCGGATGGCCCGCTCGGCGGCCTGCTGTGCGATCGGGTCCAGACTGGTCCTGATCACCAGCCCGCCCCGCTCCATCCTCATGCGCCGCTCGGCCGCCGTGTTGCCGAACACCGGGTTGGACAGGAGCTCGCGCTGGACGTACAGGCAGTAGAACGGGTAGGTGCTCTGCTCGCACCCGCCGGGCTCGGGTCTCAGTTTGAGGTTCAGGGACGAGCGCTTGGCGCTCGCCGCCTCCTGCTGGCTGATCATCTTGAGCCCGGCCATGCGGTCCAGCACGAGGTCCCGCCGCTCCCTCAGCCGCGTGCGCTGCGCCGGGCCGATCGAGGGATCGGTCGAGTACGGCATCCGCACCGCGCCCGCCAGCGTGGCCGCCTGGGTCAGGGTCAGCTTGGCGGCCGAGGTGGAGAAGAAGCGCCTGGCCGCCGCCTGCACGCCGTGCGCGCCGGCGCCGAAATAGGCGATGTTCAGATACCGCTCCAGGATCTCGTCCTTGCGGTATTTGCGTTCGAGCGCGAGCGCGTACCGCAGCTCGGTGATCTTGCGGCCGAGGTTGGGCGCGCGGGCCCGGTCGCGTTCGGCGTCGGTGCGGGCGCTTTCCACCAGGATGTTCTTGACGAGCTGCTGCGTCAGGGACGAGCCGCCCTGCTTGATGCCGCCCGCCTGGGTGTTGGTCAGCAGCGCCCGGAACGTGCCCCTGATGTCCAGGCCGCCGTGCTCGTAGAAGCGGGCGTCCTCGATGGCCACGATCGCCTTGCGCATCACCGGCGCGACGGCGCGAAGCGGCACGGCCGTCCTGTTGGCCTCGTAGAACTGGGCGAACGGCCGGCCGTCCTTGTCCAGCAGCCTGGTCACCTGCGCGAGGGGCTCCTCGCGCGGGGCGGGCGGCAGGTCGACGAAGGTGTTGGCGACGTTCTTCGCCGCCAGGCCGCCCCCGCTCACCACGGGTACGGCCAGCGCCGCCACCAGCACTCCACCGAGCGCTCCCGCCAGCCCGAGCCCGCCGACGGATCTGAGTACGGTCACTCAGATGGTCTGCAACCCACCGAACCCCGGCAAACGCCCTGTTCCTGGGTCTTTACCTATGCCTGCGGATGTTCAGACCGAGGGACGCGAACTGCTCGAACGGCTGGTGGTAGCCGCGCTCGATGTGGTGCACGCCGCGCAGCGTGGACGGCCCGTCGGCCACCGCGGCGGCCAGCACGGCCGAGAAGCCCGCCCTGATGTCGGGCAGCGTCACGTCGGCGCCCTTGAGCTTGGACACGCCGCGCACCACGGCCGAGTGCCGGGCGTTGGTGTCGTGGTAGCGGCAGGCCGGGCCGCCCAGGCACTGGTCGAACACCTCGATCTCGCAGCCCATCTTCTGCAGCGCGGGCACGTACACCAGGCGGTTCTCGAAGACCGTCTCGTGCAGCACCGACATGCCCTGGCTCTGCGTGAACAGCACCATGAGCGGCGTCTGCCAGTCCGTCATGAACCCGGGGTGGGTGTCGGTCTGCACGGCCGCCGAGCGCAGCCCCTCGGGAGGAGCGGTGGCGCACAGGTATTCGTCGTTGATGTCGAACTGGGCGCCCATCCTGGCCAGCGTGGTGATCGCGGTGACCAGGCGGTCCTGCGGGCAGCCGTGCACGCGCACCTCTCCCCCGGTGACCAGGCCCGCCGCCAGGTACGAGAACGCCTCGATGCGGTCGCCGTTCAGCCAGGTGGAGGCGCCGCGCAGCCGTTCGACGCCCTCGATGACGATCCTGCGGTCGGGCGACAGCTCGATCCTGGCCCCCATCCGCTGCAGGAACAGGGCGAGCTCGACCACCTCCGGCTCCATCGCGGCGTTCTTCAGCACGGTCTTGCCCTCGGCCAGCACCGCCGACATCAGGATCGTCTCGGTGGCGCCGACACTCGGGTAGGGCAGCTCGATCCGGGTGCCGTTGAGGCGTTTGGCCTTGGCGAAGATGCCGGTGTCGCCCACCTCCACCTCGGCGCCCATCGCGCGCAGGGCCTCCACGTGGAAGTTCACCGGCCGCCGCCCGATGGGGTCGCCGCCGACCAGCGGCACGAACGCCTCGCCCGCCAGGTGCAGCAGCGGGCCGAGCATGAGGATGGGGATGCGGTTGAGCCCGGTGAACGCGTCGGGCACTCTCGGTTCGATCTCCGGGCCGCGCTCGATCCTGATCTCCGTTCGGGAGATCTGGACGTGGATGCCGAGCGCCTCCAGCATGGCCGCCGTGATGCCGACCTCGCCCACCTCGGGAGCGTTGTGGATGCTGCTCTCGGTACTGCCGAGCATGGCGGCGACCATGTGTTTGGACACGCCGTTCTTGGAACCGCGTACTTGGACGTCTCCCCGGAGCGGACCGGAGGGTTCAATCAGCCAGACCTCTTCTTGCGTCACGGGGCGAGCCTATCCGGGGGATACCATCGAGCTGATTCGGACGTAGATGTGAGGGGGAGTGGCGTGTCGAGGGAAGTACGCGCTTTTGCGGTAACTGTCCTCACACTCGCCGCTCTCGGAGCCGCTGCCGGGCTGCTCTGGTCCGGGGTGTCGCCGCGGGCCCCGTACCAGGTCACGGCGGATGGAACGGTGCTGGCCGACCCGTCCACGCAGGCGCTGATCGCGGCCGACGGCTGGTTCGCGGTGATCACGGGCGGGCTGGGGCTGCTGTGCGGCGGGGTCGCGTGGTTCGCGGCGCGGCAGTGGATGCTGCCGGTGCTGCTCGGGCTCTGCGCCGGCGGGGTGCTGGGCGCGTTCCTGACGTTGTGGGTCGGGTCCGCGGTCACGATCGGCGCGGTCACGGTGGAGGCCGCGGTGGTGCCCGGGGCGAAGATCGTACCGGGGGCGCTGCAGCTGACCGCCTCGGGCGTGCTGGTGTCCTGGTCGCTGCTCGCGGTGGGGTTCTTCGGGGTTCTCGAAGGCATGCACGGCTACCGCGAGTCGCCGCTGCGGCATCCCTACGGGGAGCCGCTCTAGAGCGGCGGGTGGCGCAGGCCGTGCCCGGTGGCCTGCTCGAACGCACGGGCCACGCGCAGCACCCTGGCGTCCTCGAACGGCCTGCCGACGATCTGAACCCCCACCGGCAGCCCGTCCGGCGTGAACCCGGCCGGCACGGAGGCCGCCGGGGCGTGCAGGACGCTGATCCAGTACGCCGAGCGCATCCACGCCAGATAGTCGGGGAGCTGCTGGCCGTTGATCTCCTTGACGTGGGGGTGCTCGACCGGGAACGGCGGCACCTGGCTGACCACCGTGATCAGCACGTCGTAGGTGTCGAAGAACGCGGCCATCCGCTGGTAGAGGCGGCTGCGCGCGCGCTCGGCGCGGGCCAGGTCGGCCCCGGTGACCTTGCGGCCCTGCTCGACGTTCCAGGCGGTGTTGGGGCCAAGTCCGTCCAGGTCGCCGAAGGACAGCGCGTAGTTCCAGGCCCGGTAGGTGCGGAAGGCGTCCTCCGCGTCGGACAGGTCCAGCTCGACCTGGTCGACATGGGCGCCGAGCCGCTCGAACACGCCGGGCGCGGTGGCGGTGACCGCCGCCGTCCGCGGGTCCACCGGCAGCCCGCCCAGGTCCGGGCTCCAGGCCACGCGCATCCCCGCCACGCCCTCCTCGGGCTCGGGGGCGAAGACCTCCTTGATCGAGTAGGGAGAGCGCCGGTCGAATCCGGCGATGGCCCCGAACATCAAGGTGACGTCCTCGACCGTCCGCGCCATCGGCCCCAGGACGGACAGGGTGTACCAGGCGTTGGCGTCGGACGGGGCGGGCACCCGGCCGGGGGTGGGGCGCAGGCCCACGACGTTGCAGAAGGAGGCCGGATTGCGCAGGGAGCCGCCCATGTCGGAGCCGTCGGCGAGCGGCACCATCCCGGTGGCCAGCGCGACGGCGGCTCCCCCGCTGCTGCCACCGGCGGACTTGGACAGGTCGTAGGGGTTCCGGGTGGCGCCGAACACCTCGTTGACGGTGTGGGAGCCGGTGCCGAACTCCGGGGTGTTGGTCTTGCCTACGGTGATCGCCCCCGCGGCCCGGAGGCGCTGCACGATCAGGTCGTCCTGCGCCGGAACATTGGCGGCGAAGTGCGGCGATCCGTAGGTGGTGCGGATGCCGGCGGTGTCGACGAGGTCCTTGTGCGCGACGGGCAGCCCGTGCAGCGGCCCGGCCGGCTCCCGCGCGTCCGCCGCCTTGGCCGCTTCGAGCGCCTGCTCGGCGACCAGGGTGACGATGGCGTTGACGCGCGGGTTGACCTCCTCGATGCGGTCGAGGTGGGCCTGGACGACCTCCACGGCGCTCACCTGCCGGGTGCTGATCAGGCGGGCCAGCTCGGTCGCGCTGAGGTAGTGCAGTTCGCTCACCTTAGTGATCCTGCCCCACGCTCCAAGGGCGGGCGACGGCGAGGTTTGCCAATCCAGGCGCCGTCTTCTCTCAGGCGCCCAGGCAGGCCGGGCCGAGGAGCTGCTTCAGGTCGCCCATCAGCGCCGGGGACGGGGTGACGCGCAGGCGGTCGTCCACACGCATCACGGTCGTCTTGGGCCCGTTGTGGACCTGCAGGTGGACCTCCGAGGTGCCCGGATGGGTGGTGAGGATCTCCTTGAGACGCCCGACCACCGGGGGCGTGCAGCGGTTCAGCGGCAGGCTCACCAGCAGCGGCCCGCCGGCCTCCTGCGTCAGGTCCGGCGCCGTCACCTCCATGGCGATGATCTTGGCGACGTCCTCCCGCTTGTCGATCCGCCCCTTGACGAACACGATCGCGTCCTCGGCCAGGATCGTCGAGCACAGCTGGTACGCCGACGGGAAGATCATGACCTCGATCGACCCTTCGAGGTCCTCCAACTGGGTCAGCACCCACGTGTCGCCCTTCTTGGTGACCTTGCGCTGCACCCCGCTCAGGATGCCGCCCAGGGTCACCACCTGCCCGTCGGCCCGGCTCTCGTCCTGAACGGCGGCGATCGAGCAGTCGGCCCCGGCCGACAGGATGTGCTCGACGCCGAACAGCGGGTGGTCGGACACGTAGAGGCCGAGCATCTCGCGTTCGAACTGCAGCAGGGTGTTCTTGTCCCACTCGCCGGGCGGGATCTGCACGTCGAACGTCTGGTCCTCGCCGCCCTCGATCGCGCCGAACAGCGAGTCCTGGCCGATGGCCTCGTTCTTCTTGATGTCGATGATCGCGTCGACGGCCTGCTCGTGCACCATGACCAGGCCCTTGCGGACGTGGCCGAGCGAGTCGAAGGCGCCTGCCTTGATCAGCGACTCGATCACGCGCTTGTTGCAGACGATGGCCGGCACCTTGCGCAGGAAGTCCTTGAAGTCGCCGAAGCGGCCCTTCTCCTTGCGGGCGGCGATGATGCCGTCGACGACGTTGGCGCCGACGTTGCGGACGGCCGAAAGGCCGAAGCGGATGTCGGTGCCGCGCGGGGTGAAGTCGAAGTCGGAGTCGTTGACGTCCGGCGGGAACACCTTGATGCCCATGCGCCGGCACTCGTTGAGGTAGAGAGCCGACTTGTCCTTGTCGTCCTTCACCGACGACAGCAGCGCGGCCATGTAGGCGGCCGGGTGGTTGGCCTTGAGGTAGGCCGTCCAGTAGGAGACCAGGCCGTAGCCGGCGGTGTGGGCCTTGTTGAAGGCGTAGTCGGAGAACGGCAGCAGGATGTCCCACAGCGCCTTGATGGCCGCGGCCGAGAAGCCGTTGTCCTGCATGCCCTTCTCGAAGAACTCGAACTGTTTGTCCAGCTCGGACTTCTTCTTCTTGCCCATCGCGCGCCGCAGCAGGTCGGCGCCGCCGAGCGAGTAGCCGGCGACCTTCTGCGCGATGGCCATGACCTGCTCCTGATAGACGATCAGGCCGTGGGTCGTGTCGAGGATCTCCTTCAGCGGCTCCTCGAGCTCGGAGTGGATCGGGGTGATCTCCTGCTGGCCGTTCTTGCGCAGCGCGTAGTTGGTGTGCGAGTTGGCGCCCATCGGGCCGGGGCGGTAGAGCGCGAGGGCGGCGGAGATGTCCTCGAAGTTGTCGGGGCGCATGAGCCGCAGCAGCGAGCGCATGCCGCCGCCGTCGAGCTGGAAGATGCCGAGCGTGTCGCCCCGGGCCAGCAGCTCGTAGGCCTTGCGGTTGTCCAGCGGCAGCTTCAGCAGGTCGATCTGCTCGCCGCTGGTGGCCTCGATCATCTTCAGGCAGTCGTCGATGATCGTGAGGTTGCGCAGGCCCAGGAAGTCCATCTTCAGCAGGCCGAGCGTCTCGCAGGTCGGGTAGTCGAACTGCGTGATGATCGCGCCGTCGGAGTCGCGGCGCATGATCGGGATGTGGTCGGTCAGCACCTCGGCCGACATGATCACGCCGGCGGCGTGCACGCCGGTCTGCCTGATCAGGCCCTCCAGGCCCTTGCCGAGGTCCATCGTCGCCTTGACGTCGACGTCTTCCTCGTAGAGCCTGCGCAGCTCGCCGGCCTCGGCGTAGCGCGGGTGGTCCTTGTCGAAGATGCCCGACAGCGGGATGTCCTTGCCCATCACGGCCGGCGGGAACGCCTTGGACACCTTGTCGCCGAGCGCGTAGGGGTAGCCCAGGACGCGGCCCGCGTCCTTGATGGCGGCCTTCGCCTTGATGGTGCCGAACGTGGCGATCATGGCGACCTTGTCGGCGCCCCACTTCTCGGTCACGTAGCGGATCACGTCGCCGCGCCTGCGCTCGTCGAAGTCGATGTCGACGTCGGGCATGGACACGCGCTCGGGGTTGAGGAAGCGCTCGAAGATCAGGCCGTGCGGGATGGGGTCGAGGTCGGTGATGCCCAGCGCGTACGCCACCAGCGAGCCGGCCGCCGAGCCACGGCCCGGGCCGACGCGGATGCCGTTGGTCTTGGCCCACATGATGAAGTCGGCGACCACGAGGAAGTAGCTCGGGAAGCCCATCTGGATGATGACGGTGAGCTCTTTCTCCGCCCAGGCGCGGTGCTCCTCGTCCACGCCCTCGGGGAAACGGCGCTCCATCCCCTTCCAGACCTCCTGGCGGAAGAACTCCTCCTCCGTCATGCCGTCCGGGACGGGGTAGGTCGGCATCAGGTTCTTGTACTCGAAGAACCCGGCGGGATCGACCTTCTCGGCGACCAGCAGCGTGTTGCGGCAGCCCTCCGCCCACAGGTCGGAGGAGTCGACCGCGCGCATCTCGTCGGCGGTCTTGATGTAGTAGCCGCTGCCGTCGAAGCGGAACCTGTCCGGGTCCGACAGCTGCTTGCCGGTCTGGATGCACAGCAGGGCGTCGTGGGAGGCGGCGTCGGACTCGTAGGTGTAGTGCGAGTCGTTGGTGACCAGCGGCGGGATGTTCAGCTCTTTGCTGATCCTGGTCAGCCCGTCGCGGACGCGGCGCTCGATGTCGAGGCCGTGGTCCATGACCTCCAGGTAGAAGTTGTCCTTGCCGAAGATCTCCTGGAACTTCGCCGCGGCCTTGACCGCCTCGTCGTACTGGCCGAGCCGCAGCCTCGTCTGCACCTCGCCCGACGGGCAGCCTGTGGTGGCCATCAGGCCGTCGGCGTGCTCGGCGAGGATCTCGGCGTCCATCCGCGCCCACTTGCGGACGAACCCCTCGGTGAAGGCGCGCGAGCTGAGCTTCATCAGGTTGTGCAGCCCGGTCTTGTTACGCGCCCAGATCGTCATGTGGGTGTAGTAGCCACCCGCCGAGACGTCGTCCTTCTTCTGGTGCGGCTCGCCCCACAGCACCGGCTTCTTGTTGTGGCGCAGCTCCGGCGCCACGTAGGCCTCGATGCCGATGATCGGCTTGATGCCGGCGCCGGTCGCCTGCTTGTAGAAGTCGTACGCGCCGTGCATGTTGCCGTGGTCGGTGATCGCGATCGCGGGCATGCCCAGCTCGCCGACCTGTTTGAACATCTGCTTGAGCCGGGCGGCCCCGTCCAGCATCGAATATTCCGTATGCACATGCAGATGAACGAACGAGTCGCTGGACGACATGGAGCGGCGCCTCCCGGTCTGATGTGATTGTGCGCTCTGACTCTAGTGGCCCGGACCGACATCCCGGAGCCGCACCGCGCCCTCTCGCGCAACGGCGTGCCGAGGACCCCCGCGATCACCGGCGCCTATATCGTCGCCTTTACGGTGAGTAGCGAAGGAGACACTCCGTGCGCACGCAGACCGACGAGGGATACACGCACGCGCTGGGCAACCGGCAGGTTCAGATGATCGCGATCGGCGGGGCGATCGGGGTGGGCCTGTTCCTCGGCGCCGGGGGCCGGCTGGCCGCCACCGGTCCCGCGCTCGTGCTGTCGTACGCCGCCGCCGGGCTGGCCGCGTTCTTCGTCATGCGGGCGCTCGGCGAGCTCGTGCTCTACCGCCCGGCGTCGGGGTCGTTCGTCGAGTACGCGGGCGAGTTCATCGGCCCGTGGGCGGCGTTCGCCAGCGGCTGGATGTACTGGATCAACTGGGCGTTCACCGGCATCGCCGAGCTGACCGCGATCGCCGCGTACATCTACTACTGGGCGCCCGCGTTCCCCGAATGGGTCACGGCGCTGATCGCGCTCGGCTTCGTGCTGACGGTCAACCTGCTGTCGGTCAAGCTGTTCGGCGAGCTGGAGTTCTGGTTCGCGATGCTGAAGGTCCTGGCGATCACGGTCTTCCTGGTCGTGGGGCTGGTGCTGGTGGTGTTCTCGATCGGCGAGGCCGGGCCGCACAACCTGGTCTCCCACGGCGGGTTCTTCCCGACCGGGTTCCCGCTGGTGCTGATGAGCCTGCAGTCGGTGGTGTTCGCGTACGCGTCCATCGAGCTGGTCGGGATCACGGCGGGCGAGACCGCCAGGCCGCACGAGGTCATGCCGAAAGCGATCAACGGCGTGGTGTGGCGGATCGCGATCTTCTACGTGGGCTCGGTGGCGCTGCTCGCGATGGTCCTGCCGTGGACCGTCTACCGCGCGGGCGTCTCGCCGTTCGTGACCGTCTTCTCCGGGCTCGGCGTCCCGTGGGCGGCCGACGCCATGAACCTCGTCGTGATCACCGCCGCGCTCTCGTCGTGCAACTCGGGCCTGTACGCCACGGGCCGCATCCTGCGTTCGATGGCCATGAAGGCGGAGGCGCCCCGTTTCGCCGGCAACCTCAGCTCCCGGCACGTGCCGATCGGCGGCATCCTGTTCACCGCGATCATGTTCCTGGCGGGGGTGGCGCTGTTCTACTTCCTGCCCGAGCGCGCCTTCAACATCGCCACCGCGGGCGCGTCCCTGGGGGTGATCACCACGTGGGGCGTACTCGTCTACTGCCAGCTGCGGCTGCGCAGGTCGGGGCATCGCTCGGCGTTCCCCATGCCGGGCTCGCCGTACACGAACTGGCTGACGCTCGCGTTCCTGGCGCTGGTGGTGCTGCTGATGCCGTTCGCCGACCGCGATCAGCGCGTCGCGTTCTTCCTCATCCCGGTGCTGGTCGTGGCCATCGCGCTCGGCTGGCGGGTCGTCAGCCGCCGGCGTGCCCGCGCGATGCCCGGCGAGCGCGGCCGGATCGCGGGTTAATCTCGATGAGGCAGGGGTTCGCCGCTCGGGGGAGGTCGCGCTGGAGGAGCCGAGTCTCAAGATCGTCCAGACCCCGTCGGCAGCGCAGCCGGAGACCGGCGAGGATGCGGCCGCACCGCAGCGAGAGACCCCGGCTGCGGCGCGTCGTGAGTCCGATGAGCAGGCTGCGGCGCGTCGTGAGTCCGGTGGGGAGGCTGCGTCACGGCGTGAGTCCGGTGGGCAAGCTGCGGCGCGCCGCAGGGCCGGGGGCATCGTCCGGGTCGTGGCCGCGGCGGCCGTCGGCGCGGCGCTCGCCCTGGCGTGCCTGCCCCTGGGCGTCCTGCCGCAGCTCGCCTGCGCCGTGCTGGACGCCGGCTGCCCCGACCAGGCGCCGCGCGGCCGCTTACCGCAGGTCGACCGGCTGACGCCCGTGCAGGTCGCGCAGCGCGGCACCTACGTCGCGCTCGGCGACTCCTACTCCTCCGGCGAGGGCGTCTACGAGCTGGACGGGCAACCGGTCAACGACGGCGCCGACCGCTGTCACCGCGCGACCGGCTCCTACGTCCCGCTGGTGGCCAAGTCCTACCACTTCGGCGGCGGCACCGCCTTCTACGCCTGCAGCGGCGCCACCACGAGCCAGATCCTGTCCGGCCAGTACGGCCAGCGGCCCCAGATCACCCGCGTGGACCGGTCCGCGAGCCTGGTTACGCTGAGCATCGGCGGCAACGACGCGGGGTTCACCGAGGTCCTGACCGGCTGCATCGTCAAGCTGCCGGGGTCGACGGCGTGCGTCGAGCAGGACGCGGCCGTCACCCGCCGCATCGACGAGCTCCGCCCCAACCTCACCAAGGTCCTGCGCGAGCTGCGCGTCCGGGCGCCCGACGCCCGGATCATCGTCCTCGGCTATCCCCGGCCGTTCCCGCAGGAGCCCACGCAGAGCGTCGACAACCTGAGCGCCGCGGACCAGCGGTGGCTGAACGGCATGACGCGGCGGCTCAACGACACGGTGGGCGCCGTGGTGGCCGAGTTCGACCGGGCGATCGCGGCGTTCGGAGGGCCGGGCAGCGTCGAATACGTGGACGCGTACGAGGCGTTCACGGGGCACGAGGTGGGGCGGCCGCAGCCGTACCTGAACGGGCTGCGGGTGGACATGGAGGAGCTCAGGGTCAACGCCCGCAGCTACCACCCGACGGGGGACGGCTATCGCCGCTTCGCCGACCTCGTCACCCAGCAGATCGCCGCCGGCCCCGGCCGGCCCATGAACAACTTCCGCATCGTCACCCCGTGACCCCGCCGGCCCCGGAGCGGTGGCACGCGGCACGCGCGCGGGGCGCCGCCGTGCGGGTTCACCGCTCCGAGCGTTCCTCGGCCAGGTGGAGGCCTGCCTCGATCACGGCGTTCATGATGGGCGCGAGGTGCTTCTCGCCGAGCGAGGGGGCCCGCAGCGCCATCCTGGCGACGAGGGCGCGTTCCCTGGCCATGTCGCGTCCCGCGAAGCCGCCGACCGGCTTGAGCCGCTGCACGACGCCCGCGAGCGCGGCGCGGCGTTCGAGCAGCGTGGCCAGGGCGGCGTCCACCCGGTCGATCGCCTGCCTGCACTCCGGCAGGGTGGCGGGCGACTCGGGCCGGAGCAGCGCCCCGGCGACGGTCACGGCCTCCTCCGCCACGCGCAGGTCCGGCAGCGGCTCGGCGTCCGTCCGCGTGGCCGTCCATCCGCTGCCCTGCTCCGGAGCCTCCGCCGTCCGGCACGGGCCGTCGACGATCAACCCGTCCGCCCCGGCCGCGACCGCAGCCGCCGACAGCTCGATGTTCCGCGAAACGTCGGCCAGGACCGGCCGCCCGGACGCCGCCTGTGCCGCCCGCATCAGCCCCAGGTCCAGGCGGCCGCCTTCGCAGAGGATCACCCGCCCGTCACCGGCGGCCGCGCAGTAGTCGGCCAGCCCCAGCCACTCCTCCATGGAGGCCGCGGCACGCCGCTCGACCACCACCGGCAGCCCGAGCCCGGCCGCCGCCCGGACCAGCGGGATGTCGCGCGTCCACGCCGCCCCCACCACCACGGCGTCGGCCAGCTCGGCGATCGCCGGCAGATCAGCCGCGGAGTACGGCTCCGCCAGTGTGGCCCGCTCCCGCAGCACCTCGAACGCGTCCGCCTGCCCATGATGGGCCCGCAGGCTCACCCGGCCGGCGATCACGACGGCGGGCCCCTCCCCCACGAGCAGGTCTCCGACGGCCACCGCGTGCCGTTCCAAGGTCGATGACATCTCGACTCCCCCATCGGGCCGGCTCCCTGGAACCGGCGTGGAAAACCAAAAAGGCAGAGACGGGGGTCTCTGCCTCGTGCCGACTCCAAGCGGTCGCTAGACTCCGACCGGCCCTCCCGGAGCCGGCTCGGTAAACGCGTAGCGACAAGTCATGTCTGAACCCTACACCCGGGCCTCTACCTGGTGGACGGTGGCTCTCACATGGTGGACTGTCCTTCAGGCGAGTCGCCGTTGATCCCTCGCTATGGGAGTATTTCTTGGCCTAGAGGAGGGTTTGAGGCCGTTGATGTCGGATCGGAAGCAGGACGGACGTCGCATCGCCGGCCGCTACCAGCTGCAGGAACCCATCGGCAGGGGCGGGATGGGCATTGTCTGGCGTGCCCACGACGAGCTTCTCGACCGCACGGTCGCGGTCAAGGAGGTCAGGTACGCCGCCGCCCTGGGCGAGGAGGTGCAGCTCCTGAACCGGCGCACGATGCGCGAGGCGAGGGCGGCGGCGAGATTCGAGCATCCGAACGTGATCGTCGTGCACGACGTGATCGAGGAGGATGGCCGTCCCTGGATCGTCATGCAGCTCGTGCAATCGCGTTCTCTGGGCGCCGTGATCAAGCAGGACGGGCCGCTGCCGCCGAAGCGGGTGGCGGAGATCGGATTAGCGGTGCTCGACGCGCTGCACCGCGCGCACGAGGCGGGTGTGCTGCATCGGGACGTGAAGCCCGAGAACGTGCTGCTGGCCGACGACGGCCGGGTCGTGCTCACCGACTTCGGCATCGCCACGCTGGAGACCGAGACGCAGCTGACCGTGACCGGGCTGGCGGGCACGCCCGCGTTCATCGCGCCCGAGCGGCTCAAGGGGCTGCCCGCGCGGCGTGAGTCGGACCTGTGGGCGCTCGGCGCCACGCTGTACACGGCGGTGGAGGGCCGCTCGCCGCACGAGCGCGGCATGGCTCTGGCGACGATGCACGCCGTGCTGACCGACGAGCCCGACCCCGCGCCGCACGCGGGGCCGCTCACGGCGGTGATCAGCGGGCTGCTGGCGAAGGAGCCGGTGCAGCGGCTGACGTACGAGGAGACGGGGCGGCTGCTGCGCCAGGCCATCGCGCAGGCGAGCCC
Organism: Nonomuraea sp. H19; assembly: GCF_052068215.1. NCBI lineage: Bacteria > Bacillati > Actinomycetota > Actinomycetes > Streptosporangiales > Streptosporangiaceae > Nonomuraea > Nonomuraea sp. H19. The sequence continues at coordinate 208,417 of NZ_JBQHCV010000006.1, forward strand.
GCAGGCGACCACGCAGTTCCCGGTGGCCCAGCCGCTGACCGTGCCGTCGCCGGCCAAGCCCGCCAAGGCGGCGAAGCCTGTCAAGGCGGCCAAGCCACGCAAGGCGCCGTACCAGCCCGTGCTGCACCAGGCGCCCGTAGAGGACGACACGCCGACCAACCCGGACCTCGTCCCGCCCCCCGCCGTGCCCGAGACCGGCGCGCGGCTCACCCCGGCCACCGGCGGCGCCCCCGAGAACCCGGAGCCGCCCGCCGAGTCCACGATGGACGCGGGCAAGGTGGACCGGCGGCGGGCGGGGCCGGTCATCGCGGCGGCGGTGGCGGTGGTGCTCGTCGCCGGCATGGGCGGCTATCTCGGCCTGCGCTCGGCTCCGACCGGCGGCGAGGACACGCCGGAGCCGGACAATTCGCAGGTCGTGGCCGTCACGGCGACGCCGTCCCAGGCCTCGCCCAGCGCCTCCCAGCCGCCGTCGGCGACGCCCAGCACGTCGCCGAGCGCCGCCCCGACCGCCGCGCCGAGCGCCAGCCCGAGCCCGAGCCCGACGAAGACGGCCGACGTGCTGCCGGCCGGCTGGCACTGGTACAAGGACAAGAAGTGGGGCTTCACCATCGGACTGCCCAAGGGCTGGGACGTGTGGGACCGCAGCGGCCGGCAGGTCAAGTTCAAGGGCCCTGCGTCAGCGCCGAACGCGTACGTCATGGTCGAGGAGGCGGAGAACCCTGGCACGGACCCGTACAAGGACTGGAAGAAGCAGGAGCCGAGCCTCAAGCGCAACTTCCCCGGCTATAAGAAGATCGGCATCGAAAAGGTCGACTACATGAAGGCCGCCGCCGATTGGGACTTCACCTGGAACACCAACACGGGCACGACCCGCGTGCGCAACCGGGGCTTCGTCACCAACAACGGGCGGGCGTACGCCATCTACTGGCACGTGCTGCAGAGCCACTGGAAGAAGGACTACGACCTCTTCGAGGGCTTCACTGCGACGTTCAAACCCGCCAAGTAGGCTGCTCTGCGTGGAAAGGCAGGTCGGCAACCGATATCGCCTCATCGAGCCCCTCGGCGAGGGCGGGATGGGCGTGGTCTGGCGGGCCTACGACGAGCTGCTGGACCGGACGGTGGCGATCAAGGAGGTCCGGTACGCGGGTGTCGGGGACGCCAAGCGGGCCGAGCTCAATAGCAGGACCATCAGGGAGGCCAGGGCGGCGGGGCGCCTCGACCACCCGTCGGTGGTCGTCATCCACGACGTCGTCGAGGAGGACGGCCGCCCGTGGATCGTGATGCAGCTCGTCCGCTCCCGCTCGCTGGCGCAGGTGATCAGCGAGCAGGGGCCGCTGCAGGCAGGGCAGGTCGCGGTGATCGGCGGCCGGGTGCTGGACGCCCTGCGGGCCGCGCACGCCACCGGAGTGCTGCACCGCGACGTGAAACCGGAGAACGTGCTGCTGGCCGACGACGGCCGGGTCGTGCTCACCGACTTCGGCATCGCCACGCTGGAGACCGAGGCGGCGCTGACGGCGACCGGCGGGGTGGTGGGCACGCCCGCGTACATGCCGCCCGAGCGGCTGAACGGCGAGCCGGCCAGGCCGGAGTCGGACCTGTGGTCGCTGGGCGCGACGCTGTACGCGGCCGTCGAGGGCGAGCCGCCGTTCAGGCGCGGCTCGTGGGCGGCCACGGTGGCGGCGGTGCTGCGGGACGAGCCCAGGCCGCCGACGCGGGCCGGCGCGCTGGCCCCGGTCATCATGGGGCTCCTGCACCGTGACCCCGCCGCGCGCACGCCCGCCGAGCAGGCCGCCCGGCTGCTGTACGAGGTCGCCAACGCCCCCGCGTTCGCCGGGCAGCGCACGTCCCCCGAGCCCGGCCGGGTGGCGGCCGCCACAGGCTACGGGGCTGACGGCGGGCTGCTCGAGACGGCGGGCGACCGGCCGCTTCCCACGATCGACGAGCCACGACCGACGCGCCCGGCGGCCGGCGGCCCGCGCCGGGCCGTCCGGAGAAGGCCCCGGCGCGGCAAGGCGCCGCTGATCGGGGTGTCCGCCACGCTGGCCGCCGTGGCGGTCTTGGGTACGGGCGGCTTCCTGCTCTACAACAGCCGGACCAGCGCGGCCCCGGTCACCAGCCCGGTCCCTGCCACCAGCCTCACCCCGGCCAAGTCGCAGACCCCGACCGCGACGAGCCGCCCGCTGCCGGCCGGTTGGCGGGCGTTCACGAACGCGGCGGGCCGCTTCTCGATCGGCGTGCCGAAGCAGTGGACCGCCAGGAAGAGCACCACCAGGGACAGCATCTCCCTGACCGGCCCCGGCACCCCCGGGGAGATGAGGGTGGAGTGGACCGTGCCGGAAATGGCCTGGGTGGACCCGGCAAAGCAGTGGATCCAGCTGGAGAAGGACATCCAGGCGAAGGGCGAGTTCCGCCAGTACACCCGGATCGGCATCACGTCCACCCGCTACCTCGGGCGCGCGGCAGCCGACTGGGAGTTCACCAGGGTGCGCGACGGGAAGCTGATCCACGTGATCAACCGGGGCTTCCGCACCGCCGACGGCCGCCCCTACGCCCTCTATTGGGAGAGCCTGGACTCCCGCTGGGATCAGGACAGGCACTACTTCGAGCAGTTCGCGAAAACCTTCAAACCGCTGTGAAAACGCGGTGAAAGAGCAGGCGCACTTCTGGCGGCACCCGGCGGTGCCGGGAACGGACCTGCTCAGGGCCCACTACGTCACCCACCGCTTCACCAGGCACGTCCACGACGGCTACGCCATCGGGGTGATCGTGGACGGCGTCGAGGAGTTCGACTACCGGGGCACCCTGCACCGGGCGGGGGCGGGCGAGCTGGTGCTGGTCAACCCCGACGCCGCGCACACCGGCCACGCGGGCGCGCCGGACGGGTGGTCGTACCGCATGCTCTACCCGTCGATCGACCTGCTGGCCGGGATCGCGGCCGAGCTGGGCGCGCCGTACGCGACGCCGCACTTCGCCGAGCAGGTGGTCCGCGACGACGCGGTGGCGGCGCTGCTGTGCCGGGCGCACCGGGCGGCCGAGCTCGGCGACGCGCTGGCCGCCTCCACGCTGAGCCGCACCCTGTTCGCCCGGCTGCTGACCCGCCACGCCACCCCGAGGCCGGCCCCCGCGCTGCCCGGCGAGGGCATGCGGGCCGTGCGGGAGGCGCTGGAGGTGCTGCACGGGAGCCTGGTCGACCCGCCGACGCTGGACGATCTCGCGGGCGCGGTGGGGGCGCGGCCGTTCGCGCTGCTGCGGGCGTTCAAGCGGGCGACGGGCCTGCCGCCGCACGCCTACCTGACCTCGCTCCGGGTACGCCAGGCGCGCCGCCTCCTCCAATCCGGGGTATGCCCGGCGCAGGTGGCCGCCGAGGTGGGCTTCACCGACCAGGCCCACCTCACCCGGCATTTCCGCCGCATCGTGGGCGTGCCGCCCGCCGCCTACCAGCGGGCTGCAGGAACGTACAAGACTGGCGATTCCCTCCTCGCCTAGCCTCTCGCCCCATGGATCAGACAACACAGCGTTCCGCCGCCGTACGGGACGGTCTGGGCGTGGGCCTGGCGGTGGGGCTGTCCGGGCTCGCGTTCGGCGCCGCGGCGATCACCGCGGGCCTGACCGTCCCGCAGGCGTGCGTGCTCAGCCTGCTGACGTTCACGGGCGCCTCGCAGTTCGCCCTGACGGGGGCGGTGGGCGCGGGCGGCGACCTGGTGGCCGCCACCGCGAGCGCGCTGCTGCTGGGCGGCCGCAACACCCTGTACGGCCTGCGTCTGGCCGACCTGCTGCGGGTGCGCGGCCCGCGCCGGCTGCTGGCCGCGCACGGCGTGATCGACGAGACCACGGCCGTCGCGCTGGCCCAGCCGACCCCGCAGGCCGCGCGGGCCGGGTTCACGGCCACGTTCGCCGCCCTCTACGTCACCTGGAACCTCACCACGCTGGCGGGCGCGCTCGGCACGTCCTCCCTGGGCGACCCGGGCGCGCTCGGACTGGACGCGGTGGGCCCGGCCGCGTTCCTGGCCATCCTGTGGCCCCGGTTGGCCGCGAGCCGGGAGCTGCGCCTGCTGGCCGCGGCCGGCGCGGCGATCGCGCTGTGCGCCACCCCCTTCCTGCCGGCCGGCGTGCCGGTGCTGCTGGCAGCCCTGCCGACTATTGGGGCAGCCCTGGTGGTGCTGGCGCGATGACACTGTGGTGGGCGATCGCCGCTCTCTGCGCGGGCTGCTACGCGCTCAAGCTGGCCGGGCTGGCGGCGCCGCGGCGGGTGCTCGACCACCCGGTGGTGCGCAGGTTCGCCGAACTGGTGCCGGTGGCGCTGCTCGCGGCGCTGATCGCGGTGCAGGTGTTCACGGAGCAGGGCGGGCTGCGCTTCGATCCGGCACGCACGGCCGGGCTCGGAGCGGCCGTGATCGCGCTGCTGTTGCGGGCACCGTTTCTCGTCGTGCTGGCCGCGACGGCCGCGGTCACCGCGCTTGTACGGATTTTTATGGGGTAGTCGCGGTGCATGTCCGATTCTGCGGAGGTAGTCGGCGGGAGATATCGGCTGCTCAGGACGATCGGCAAGGGCGGCATGGGAAAGGTATGGCAGGCGCACGACGAAGTCCTGGGCAGAGACGTGGCGGTCAAGGAGGTCTTGCCGCCGCCCGACCTCACCGACCCTGAACGCGAGGTGTTCGCCATACGCACCTTCCGGGAGGCCAGGGCGGCGGGCCGGGTGACGCACCCGGGCGTGGCCACCGTTTACGACGTGCTGGAGGAAGACGGGCACCCGTGGATCGTCATGCAGCTCGTACGCTCCCGCACCCTGGGAGAGCTGATCCGTGACGAGGGCCCGATGTCCCCGCACGCGGCCGCGAACGTCGGGCTGCAGATCCTGGAGGCGCTGCGCGCGGCCCACGCGGCGGGCGTGCTGCACCGGGACGTGAAACCCGACAACGTGCTGCTCGCCGAGGACGGCCGGGCGGTGCTCACCGACTTCGGGATCGCCACCACCGAGGACGAGGCGCCCGTCACCAGGACGGGCGTGCTGATCGGCACCCCCGCGTTCATGGCGCCGGAGCGCGCCGCGGGCGGCTCGGCCAGGGCGGCGTCCGATCTGTGGTCCCTGGGCGTGACCCTCTACATGGCGGTCGAGGGCCATTCGCCGTTCCATCGGGGCAACGCCCTGGCCACGCTCGGAGCGGTCATGCACGCCGAACCGGCGCCGCTGGCCCGCGCGGGCGTGCTCGGCCCCGTAGTGCTCGGGCTGTTGCGCAAGGACCCGGCCGAGCGCATGACGCTGGAGGAGGCCGAGCGGCGGCTCGCCGTGATCCTGGCGGGCGGCGTACCCGAGGAGACGGGCCCCGTCGCCGTTCCCGGCACGACGCTGCGGCGGCCGCGCCACCGGCTGCCCGTGGCGGCGATCGGCGGCGGCGCGCTCCTGGTCGCCATCCTCACGGGCGGCGCCGCCTGGTGGTCCACCCGCCCCGCCGAACCGTCCCGCACCCCGCCGCCGGTGCCCGCCGTGGTCACCACGCCCAGCAGCACCGTCCCCTCACCCACACCGGCGACCTCCGAGCCCCCGGCGACGGTCACCGAGACGCCCCCCGAATCCGCCTACGACCCACCCGCGCCGCGCAGCACCCCACCGCCCACCAGGGAGGAACAGCCCCGCACCCCGTCCAGCGAGAAGAAGACGCCGACCAAGGAGCCGACGCCGGCCAAGTCGGCGAAGGAGAACGAGAAGGAGGAGGAGACGGAGAAGACCGGGGAGCCTGCGGAGACGGAGACCGAAACGCCCGACGAGGTCGAGGGCTCGGGCAGCGGCCAGGCGCCTGGGGCGGGGAAGCAGGACAAGCGCCCCTGACCGCCCGGCGGGCGGTCCGGGGCGCGGGGTCAGGACTCGTCGCGGACGATGTCGAGCGCCTTCTGCAGGTCCTGCGGGTAGTCGGTGCTGAACGACATCCACTCGCCCGTCGACGGGTGCTCGAACCCCAGCGCGACCGCGTGCAGCCACTGCCTGGTGATCCCCAGCCGGGCGGAGAGCGTCGGGTCGGCGCCGTAGAGCAGGTCGCCGACGCACGGGTGGCGCAGCGCCGCCATGTGCACCCGGATCTGGTGCGTACGCCCGGTCTCCAGCTTGATGTCCAGCAGCGAAGCCGCCCGGAACGCCTCGACGGTGTCGTAGTGGGTGACCGAGGGCTTGCCGCCGGCCACGACCGCGAACCTGCCGTCGCCTGACGGGTGCCGGTCGATGGGCGCGTCCACCGTGCCCCTGAACGGGTCGGGATGCCCCTGGACCAGCGCGTGGTAGCGCTTGTCGACCGTGCGCTCCTTGAAGGCGCGCTTGAGATGCGAGTAGGCGTGCTCGCTCTTGGCCACCGCCATCGCGCCGGTGGTGTTGGCGTCCAGCCGGTGCACGATGCCCTGGCGCTCGGCGGCTCCGCTGGTGGCGATCGTGTGCCCGGCCCCGAGCAGCCCGCCGATCACGGTGGGCCCCGTCCAGCCGACGGTCGGGTGGGCGGCCACCCCGATGGGCTTGTTGACCACGACGATGTCGTCGTCCTCGTACACGATCGTCATGCCCGGCACCGGCTCGGCCACCGGCATGGGCGTGGTGACCGGCGGCGGCAGGGTCACATCCAGCCACGCGCCCGCGTGCACGCGGTCGGACTTGGCCGGCTGCCTGCCGTCGACCAGCACCTCGCCGGCGCCGATGAGCTCGGCCGCACGCGTGCGGGAGAAGCCGAACAGCCGCGACAGCGCGGCGTCGAGCCGCTCGCCCTCCAGGCCGTCGGGCACGGGGAGACTGCGCTGGTCAGTCATCCTTCGCCACCTCCTTTGACCCGTCGATCTGTACGTTTCGCCAGGCCAGGATCACCGCCAGGATGCCGCCGCAGACGATCGCCGAGTCGGCGATGTTGAAGACGGGGAAGTAGTCGATGATGGGGAAATGCCCGGGGAGCACCTCGATGAAGTCCACGACGTGCCCCTGGAGTTGCGTGGAGCGGCCGATTCCCGACGGGTAGCGCAGGAGCCGGTCGGTGAGGTTGCCGAGCGCACCGCCGAGGAGCAGGCCGAGCGTGATCGCCCACGCCCGGCTGCCCAGCTTGCGAGCGGTGCGCACGATGGCCACCACCACCGCCGCCGCGATCAGCGTGAACACGAAGGTCATCCCCGTGCCGATGCTGAACGCGGCGCCGGAGTTGAAGATCACCCGGAACTGCAGGACGTCCTGGATGACGACCAGCGGCGCCTTGCCCTCGAGCGCCTCCAGCACCACCGTCTTGGTGATGAGGTCGGCCGCGTAGACCACGGCCGCCAGCACGATGAGGACGGCGAACAGGCGACCCCGGGGTCTGGCTACCGGCGTTCCTCCTTCTGCTTGCAGGCCACGCACAGCGTCGCCCTCGGGAACGCCTGAAGGCGTTCCTTGCCGATCGGCTTGTGGCACGATTCGCACACTCCATAGGTCCCTGCGTCGATCCTGGCGATCGCACGTTCGTTCTGCGCGACCAGATCGCGCGCATTCAGGGTAAGGGCGATCTCGCGTTCGCGCTCGTAGGTCTTGGCGCCGGCGTCCGCCTGATCGTCGCCTGCGCCTTGGGTGACGTCACCAGAGGCTATCTCCGTCTCGTGGCGGAGGATGTCGGCTTCGAGCTCGTCGATCTCGCGCTGCAGCCTGCCGCGTACGTCGGCCAGCTCCTCGTCCGACCACATCGACGGTGTAGCGGTCTGCGTGACTGCCGCCATGGCTGCCTCCATTGCTGATCAAGGCCGTAAAGGGTGCGGGCAGCTTAGGTTCCCGATAACGGAATGGCAAACGACCCGCCGGACGGTTTACCTCCCCCGTACTATCCCGCCTCGCGCATTGAACTCCTCCTCAGTGGCGTCCATTTCCACAACTTTGTCGCCATTTGCACCGTGCGTACCGATGGCGTGGCCGGAGCCGGGCCCCCGTTGGGGGCGTCACCAGGGAAACCAGGAAGCCTTCGCCTCCACTCTGCGTTATGGTTTGAGACTGCAAGGCGTTGATGGGGCCCGACTGTGAGGGATATCACCCCGGAGCCGCCGGAAGAACGGCTCTCGCGAGCTCATTAGAACCGGCAGCAGACCAAATGAAGAGGGCCTCGCCCCGCGCGAGGTCAAGAAGGGTGGTACCGCGGAGCCGTACGGCTTCGTCCCTTCACGCCAGCCAACCGGCCGATCAAGCGTGGAGGTCACGCCCGAGATGTCTTCCCCATCCTTCCGCCCTCTTCCCGCGCAGGTCGACCTGCCCGCGCTCGAGCGCGAGGTTCTCGACCGCTGGCGGGACGGGAAGATCTTCGAGCGTTCTGTGGAGCAGAACGCGGGCAACCCGGCGTGGGTCTTCTACGAGGGTCCGCCCACCGCCAACGGCCTGCCCGGCGTGCACCACGTCGAGGCGCGCGTGTTCAAGGACCTGTTCCCCCGTTACAAGTCCATGCGCGGATTCAGCGTTCCGCGTAAGGCCGGCTGGGACTGCCACGGCCTGCCCGTCGAGGTGGGCGTCGAGCGCGAGCTGGGCCTGTCCGGCAAGAAGGACATCGAGACGTACGGCATCGCCGAGTTCAACGCCAAGTGCCGCGAGTCGGTGCTGCGGCACGTGGACGCGTTCGAGCAGATGACCGAGCGGATGGGCTACTGGATCGACCTGTCCCAGGCCTACCGCACCATGGACCCGTCCTACATCGAGTCGGTGTGGTGGTCGCTGAAGGTCGTCTTCGACAAGGGCCTGCTGTTCCGCGACTTCCGGATCACGCCCTACTGCCCGCGCTGCGGCACCGGCCTGTCCGACCACGAGCTCGGCCAGCCCGGCGGCTACGAGAACGTCTCCAGCCCGTCGGTCTACGTCCGCATGCCGGTGACCTCCGGGCCGCTGGCCGAGCTGGGCGCCGCGCTGCTGGTGTGGACGACGACGCCGTGGACGCTGGTCTCCAACACGGCGGTGGCCGTCCATCCCGACGTGACCTACGTCGCGGCCCGCACCCCCGACGGCGAGGTCCTCGTGGTCGCCGAGCCGCTGCTGCCGGTCCTCGGCGAGGAGGTCACCGAGGTGGCCCGATACACCGGCCGCGACCTGGAGCGCACGACCTACTCCCGGCCGTTCGAGCTGGTCGACATCCCGGACGCGCACTACGTCGTGCTCGGCGACTACGTCACCGTCGAGGACGGCACCGGCCTGGTCCACCAGGCCCCGGCGTTCGGCGCCGACGACCTGGCCGTGATCAAGCGGTACGACATGCCCATCGTCAACCCGATCGGCCCCGACGGCCGCTTCCTCGACGACGTACCCATGGTCGGCGGCCAGTTCTTCAAGGACGCCGACGAGGAGCTGACCGAGGACCTGCGCGTGCGCGGCCTGCTGTTCCGCGGCGGCCACTTCGAGCACAGCTACCCGCACTGCTGGCGCTGCCACACGCCGCTGCTCTACTACGCGCTCCCGTCCTGGTACATCCGGACCACCGCGGTCAAGGACCAGATGCTGGCCGAGAACGCCGGCACCAACTGGTTCCCCGACACGATCAAGTGGGGCCGGTTCGGCGAATGGCTGCGCAACAACGTCGACTGGTCGCTGTCGCGCTCGCGCTACTGGGGCACGCCGCTGCCGCTGTGGGTGTGCACGGCCGACGAGTCCCACGTGACGTGCGTCGGCTCCCTGGAGGAGCTGAGCAACCTGGCCGGCCAGGACGTCTCGGCGCTCGACCCGCACCGCCCGTACGTCGATGACGTGACCTTCGCCTGCCCCACGTGCGGCGCTGACGCCCAGCGGGTGCCCGACGTCATCGACGCCTGGTACGACTCCGGCTCCATGCCGTTCGCGCAGTGGGGCGAGCGCGGCAAGCCTGAGGGCGTCTACCCGGCGCAGTTCATCTGCGAGGCCACCGATCAGACCCGCGGCTGGTTCTACTCGCTGATGGCCGTCGGCACGCTCGTCTTCGGCCAGTCCTCCTACGAGAACGTGCTGTGCCTCGGCCTCATCCTGGCCGAGGACGGCCGCAAGATGAGCAAGCACCTCGGCAACATCCTGGAGCCCATCCCGCTGATGGACGAGCACGGGGCCGACGCGCTGCGCTGGTTCATGGCCTGCTCGGGCTCGCCGTGGGCGGCCCGCCGGGTGGGGCACGCCGGCCTGGAGGAGATCGTCCGCAAGGTCCTGCTGACGCTCTGGAACACCTCGTCGTTCTTCACCCTCTACGCCAACGCCGAGTCCTGGTCGCCGTCGATGATGGCGGAGGCCACGCCGGCCGGCGAGCGCCCGCTGCTGGACCGCTGGGCGCTGGCCGAGCTCCACAGGACGGTGGCCGAGGTCACGGCATCGCTGGACGAATACGACACGCAGCGGGCCGGGCGCCGCCTGGCCGACTTCCTCGACGACCTGTCCAACTGGTACGTGCGCCGCTCGCGCCGCCGGTTCTGGCAGGGGTCGCGGGAGGCGTTCGCGACCCTGTACGAGTGCCTGGAGACGGTGCTCCGGCTGATGGCGCCCATCACGCCGTTCGTCACCGACCAACTCTGGGACGTCCTGCGCTCGCCGGAGGCGCCCTCCTCGGTGCACCTGGCCTCCTGGCCGGAGGTGCGCCAGGACCTGCTGGACCCCGCGCTGTCCGACCAGATGGCGCTGGTCCGGCGCCTGGTGGAGCTGGGCCGCTCGGCGCGCGCCTCGTCGGGCGTCAAGACCCGGCAGCCGCTCCGGCGGGCTCTGGTGGGCGCGCACGGCTGGCCGTCGCTGCCCGGGGAGCTGCGGGGGCTGGTGGCGGACGAGCTCAACGTCCAGGCCCTTGAGGACATGTCCGGCTTCAGCGCCGATCTCGTGTCCTACACGGTCAAGCCGAATTTCCGGGCGCTGGGCAAGCGGTTCGGCTCGCAGACCAAGCTCGTGGCCGCCGCGGTGACCGCCGCCGACCCCACCCGGGTGGCCCGCACCCTGCGCTCGGGCGCAACGGTGATGGTCGAGGCGGACGAGCTGGGCGAGATCATGCTCGGCCCGGACGACGTGATCGTCAACGAGCAGCCCCGCTCGGGCTGGGCCGTGGAGAGCGGCGCGATCGGCACCGGCACGGGCGAGACGATCGCCCTGGACCTGGAGCTCTCCGACGAGCTGCGCCGGGCCGGGCTCCTGCGCGAGGTCATCCGCCTGGTCCAGGAGGCCCGCAAGTCGACCGGCCTGTCGATCACCGACCGCATCGACCTGTGGTGGACCTCCTCGTCGCCGGACCTCGCCGCGGCGCTGCGGTCGGAGTGGCAGGTCGTGGCGGAGGAGGTCCTGGCGACGACGGTCACGGAGGGCACGGTGGACGATCTCCCGTCCCATGCGGACGAAGACCTGTCCCTCGCCTTCCAGCTCCGCCGCACCACAGCCTGAGGCATTCGCGGGGCGTGCCCGACCCGGGCGCGCCCCATCAGGTCCCAGCGGGCGCTACGCGCTCACCGCACCACCGCACACGCACGGCACACCAGCCCGGACCGCGCCCACCGCACACCGCCGGCAACGGCATCGCAACGCCGGTCCCGACAGCGGAAGAACGCCCGGCCGACGGGTCTGGCGAAAGGGAGGCTCCGGCAGATGGGTCCGCCGGAGCCCTCTCAGCCGACCGTCTCGTGGTCGTGCTGGCAGACGGAGCAGCTCGTCATCCCGGCGGCTTCGGCCGCGGCGATCGTCATCGTCTCCACCCCGCTCTCACCGGCCCCCTTGATCAGCGGGCAGTCGGTGCTGTGGTAGCGACGGGTGCCGATGATGACCTTCACAGTCCCGGGCCGCTTCCCCTTGCCACCGGCGCCGGCGGGCTCATCACCGCTCTTGGACCCGGAGGCCTGCGGCTTCGCGGAAGTGCCCGGCGTCTTGGTGGTGTCGGGCTTCGCTCCTGTGCCGGGCGCCCCCGGCTTGGCTGCGGCACCGGGTGCTTCCGGCTTGGCACCGCTGGCGGGCGCTCCCGGCTTGGCACCACTGCCGGGCGCTCCCGGCTTGGAGCCCGGACCAGGCGCCCCTGCCATGGGACGTGCGCCAGGCGATCCGCCCACGCTCGCCGTGGTGGCGGCCACGCCTGGGCCGGATGTGGCGGTCTTGGCGGGAACCGCCGAGCCGGTGGGCGGGCGTTCGGCTCCGGTCTTCCCACCGGTGGGCGGGCGTTCGGCTCCGGTCTTGGCCGCGCTCGCAGGTCCGGCCGGGCTCGTGCCGGCGGGCCGGTCCTGGGAGGTCCTGCCCGCGGCGCCAGGCCCCGTGGGCAGCGGGCCCTTGGGCTTGGCCTGCGACTCGGCGGAGGACGCGGGCCGCTCCGGCGCCACCTCGTCCTCTTCCTCCGGGACGGGCGGCGGCTCGGTGCCGGCCCCGAACGAACGCTGCGACGACCCCCCGGCCCCGGCCGACGCTCCTGGACGGGCCGGTGCCGGGGACGAGGGCACGCGCGGCTGCGGCGCCGTAGCGGGACCCGAGGAGTCGTCCTCCTCGGCCGCGCCCCCGGCCCTGGACGGCCCGGATCCGCCCTCGACCTGGCCGGGCTTGCCTGCGGGCTGGCCAGGCTTGCCCGCGACCTGCCCGGGCTTGCCCGCGGCCGGCGGCGGGGTCACGCCGGCGGACGCCCCCGGCTTGCCACCCGGTGCCCCCGGCTTGCCGGCGGATGTTGCGGACTCGCCGGCGGGCGCGCCCGGCCGGCCGGCGGATGTTTCCGGCCTGCCCGGCTTGCCCTCGGAGGTGCCCGGCTTACCTGCGGAAGACCCGCTGCCGGGGCGCGGAAGCGCGCCCCCTGGCCGCGTCGGCTCACCGGCGGCCTGTGAAGTCTTGTCAGGGGACTCGGAAGTCCCACCGGCGGGCGCACTCGCGCCGGCCGGAGTCGATTCCGCGCCCGAAGACGGCGACTCGGCCCTCAGCGCGTACGGCGGCGGCCGGAAATAGGAAGTCTGCGTCTCCGCCTGCTCGTCATCATCCCCTTCGGGGACGGCGGCGGCGGAGGTCTTGGCCTGGCCCGCCGGTGCGGCGGCAGGTCGGCCGAACCACCCGGTGGCGCCTTCCTCGTGGGCGGCGGCGGGCTCCGGGTCGGGGGTGGAAGCCTTCGTGTCGGGCTTCGGCGGGGCGACCGGCGGTCGTAGATCGCGGGTCTCCCCGGAGGTTTCCGCCCGGCTCTCCGCGGTGGGCGCGGGGCCGGGTGCGACGGCGGGCTCGGGGTCGGCGGCAGGTGGTAGCTGCCGTCCGCCGAGCGCTGCGTCAGGAAGGCACGTCGTGCAGGGCGTGAAGCCCTCCTCGCGAGCCTCCTCGTAGGTGAGCTCCTCGTGCTCCCGACCGGCCAACTGCCGGCAGCCGGTCACGTGGTAGCGCTTGCGACCCGGGATCACCAGCACGAGCGCGTCCGGCGCGATGCCGCCGCCAGGGGGGCGACGCACGGCGGGCGCCGGAACGGCCGTCGGCCGCTGCGGCGTCTGCGGACGCGGCTGAGGAGGGGGCTGGTGAGCCACAGGACCGGTCTGGTTGTACGGCAAGCCGGGCGGCATGAGCCCTGCCGGAGGGGTGGCCGGCGCAGCGGCCTGCCCTCCACCGGGGAACAGCTCGTGACGCCGCAGGAACGCCCCGATCACCAGGAACAGCGCGGACAGCACGCTGACCACGATGGACCACATGATCAGGAACGGCTTCGCCAGTACGAAGCCCGCGATCAGCAGCACGACCGCCGCGAGCACCAAACCAGCACTGATAAGGATCACAGAGGGCTCTTTCGAGTGACAGGTCCAAGTGACCCGTTACTTTACCGGCGGTCGTTGTGGGGACCGTCACTGCCGGGGAAGGCGCCCTGCGGAGCCTCGCCGCCGAACGGGCTGGGGCTGCCGGGAAGCGGCTGCTGACCACCCTGCGGCACGGCGTGCGACATGGCCGGGGCCTGACCCTGGGGAGCACCGGACATGACCGGGAACCCACCGCTGCCCTCGGCGGACACGTTGAGCTCGGCGAGCTGGTTTTCCAGGTAGAGCTTGAGCCTGCTGCGGTATTCGCGCTCGAAGCTGCGCAGCTCCTCCACCTTGCGCTCGAGCTCGTCGCGGGTCTGCACCAGCGAGCCCATGGCCTGGCGGTGGCGCTCCTGCGCGTCGCGCTCGAGCGTCTCGGCGCGGGCGCGGGCGTCGCCGAGGACCTGCTCGGCCTGGCGGCGGGCCTTGGAGAGGATCTCGTCGGCATCGCGGCGGGCGCGGGTGACCGTCTCGTCCGCCTCCCGGCGGGCGTCGGCGATCGCCTGGTCGGCGGTCTGCTGGGCGAGCGCGAGCACGCGGGCCGCGGTGTCCATGTTGTCCTCGGCGGGAGGCATGTTCATGGCCACGGGGACCGGCTGCTGCACCGGCGGCGGCTCGGGGGCCCGCATGGGCTCCGGCTGCGGCGGCGCCATCATCTCGGGCTTGGGCTGCTCCTGGACCGGGGCGGAGGCCATGGGCATGTTCATGCCGCCCGGCACCTTTCCGCGCAGGCACTCGGCCAGCTTGGCGCGGAGCTCCTCGTTCTCTTGGATCAGGCGGTCCAGCTCAGCCTCCACCTCGTCGAGGAAGGCGTCGACCTCTTCCTCGTCGTAGCCCGGTCGCAACCGGGTGGTACTGAACTGCTTGTTCCGCACATCAGCGGGCGTCAGCGGCATTTTTTTGGTCTCCTTGGCGCGCTTGGAGTCTGTCCGGAGGGACGGTAACCCGAATCACTTCAGCGCGGACACGAGTTGGCTCACGACCGGCACCTCACCGGCCCGTCATCGCAGCGACTGCGCGATCTGAATCAAGATCAGGACCACGATGAACAGGACCGTGAAGCTTAGGTCAAAGGCCACCGTACCCAACCGGAGCGGAGGAATGAAACGGCGGAGGAACTTGAGTGGCGGGTCTGTTGCGGTGTATGTGGCCTCGGCCACCACCAGGACGACCCCGGAGGGACGCCATTGACGGGCGAAGGCCTGCACCGTCTCAAAGATCATCCTGCCGATGAGCAGCACCAAGTAGAGGGACAGGACAACGACCAAGATCTGACTTACGATCCCCACGGCCCGGCCGCGCCTCCACTTCTGGTGAGCCCTCCCGGTCTCGGCGAGACCTGGTTGGGTGCGATAGACATACAGAGACTCTAACTCTGATTGAAGAATCCGCGTTCCGCGATTCGTGCCTTGTCCTCGGCGGTCACCTCGACATTGGCAGGGGACAACAGGAACACCTTGTTGGTAACACGTTCGATGCTGCCGTGTAGGCCAAAGACGAGACCTGCCGCGAAATCAACGAGCCGCTTTGCGTCACTGTCGACCATCTCGGTCAGGTTCATGATGACCGGGGTGCCGTCCCGGAAGTGCTCTCCGATCGTCCGCGCCTCGTTGTACGTCCGGGGGTGGAGCGTCGTGATGCGGGCCAGATCCGTCGTGCGGCGCTCCAGGATCGTCGTGGCGGGCCTGGGTGCGGGCACCCCAGGGTCGGCCTCGTCGTCGCGCTCCTGGACCGCTACGGGCCGTTCCTCGCCGGTTCGCTGCACCTCATCCTCGTAGGTGTAGTCGTCGGTGTAGGCCTCGTACCTCTCGTAGCGGTCGTCCTCCACGAGACCGAGGTAGACCGCCATCTTGCGCATCGCGCCGGCCATCGCTACGTCGTCCTCCTGCTCATGGTCGCCGTCGCTCGGGCCCGTCGCCGGGTTCCGAGGCGGTGGCCGTACCCCCTTGGAGCTCACCGCTGATCGACCTCTACCTGATCACGGGCCTGGAGACCCACTTGAGGGGACATTACCTGACGAAGGGCTTGCGACGACCGAGCAACGCCGTACCGACCCGCACGTGTGTCGCGCCGTAGGCGATGGCTTCCGTGAGGTCCTCGCTCATCCCGGCGGAGACCATGGTGGCGCGGGGATGCTGCTCCTGGAGGCGCATGGCCACGTCCCGCAGTCTGGCGAACGCCTTGGCCGGCTCCTCGCCGAGCGGCGCCACCGCCATGACTCCGCCCAGCCACAGGCCCTCGGCGAGCGCCACCTCGTCGGCGATCTCCAGCACGTCGGCGGGCCGCGCGCCGCCTCTGGCCGGATCGTCGTCGAGGGCGACCTGCACCAGGCAGCCGACCCTGCGGCCCTGGCGCACGGCCTCCTTGCTGATGGCCTCCACCAGCCTGAGGCGGTCGACGGATTGGATCACCTCGGCGTAACCGACGACGGAGCGGACCTTGTTGGTCTGCAGTTGGCCGACGAAGTGCCAGGTCAGCGACAGGTCGGCGAGCTCGCGGGCCTTGGCCGCGGCCTCCTGGTCGCGGTTTTCGCCGATGTGGCGCACGCCCAGCTCGGCCAGGATCCGCACGTCCTCGACCGGCCGGGTCTTGGTGACGGCGATCAGCGTGACCTCGCCGCGGTCGCGCCCCACCGCGTGGCAGGCCGTCGCGATGCGCGCGTCGATCTCGGCGAAACCGGCCGCGATCTCGTCCCTTCTCACGTGAGTCTCCCTCCCGATACCGGCATCCTCGCACCCCCGCGGTAGGCCCGCACACGGCGGCGCCGCTCCCGGACACCTGCGGGGAGCGGCGTTGGACGTCCGGCTACTTCAGGAAGTCGGGAACGTCGAGCTCCTCTTCTTGCTCCTCGAAGACCACACGAGGACGTTTGGGCGGCTCCGACATGCGGGAGGTGATGGGCGTGGGCGGGTTTGCGGGCTCGGGCGCGGGCCGGGGAATCGAGACGGGTCCGGACGGCTCGTCCGCCGGCGGCTCGTCGCGGTCCGGCGCGGCGGCCTGCACCGGCTCCACGGCGCGCACCGGCTCAGGGCGGGCTTCGGGGCGCGGCTCCGGCCTGAACTCCGCCCGCGCCTCGATGCGGGGCTCCGGCCTGAACTCCTGGCGCGGCTCGGGACGCGGCTCGGGGCGGAAGTCCTGGCGCGGCTCGGAACGCACCTCAGCGCGCGGCTCAGGGCGCAGCGGAGCCTGCTCGGACTTCACGCTGGGGGACGAAGGGCTCGGCCGCATGGGCGAGGACACGGGCGGCGCGGGCGGCGGGGACGCGGCGGGCCTGCCCGCCGCCGCCGCTCGCAGCGTCTGCCGCTCCGCCGGGCCAGGCACGTCGTCGAAGCCGGCCGCGATCACCGTCACGCGGACCTCGTCGCCGAGCGCGTCGTCGATGACCGTGCCGAAGATGATGTTGGCGTCGGGCGCGGCCGCCATGGACACGAGCTGCGCCGCCTCGTTGATCTCGAACAGGCCCAGGTCCGAGCCGCCCGCGATGGACAGCAGCACGCCGTGGGCGCCGTCGATGCTGGCCTCCAGCAGCGGGCTGGAGACCGCCATCTCGGCCGCCGCCACGGAGCGGTCGTCGCCGCGGGCGTGGCCGATGCCCATGAGCGCCGAGCCGGCGCCGGACATGACCGACTTGACGTCGGCGAAGTCCAGGTTGATCAGGCCGGGCGTGGTGATGAGGTCGGTGATGCCCTGGACACCGGACAGCAGCACCTGGTCGGCCGCCTTGAACGCGTCGAGCACGCTCACCTGCCGGTCGGAGATCGACAGCAGCCGGTCGTTGGGGATCACGATCAGCGTGTCGACCTCGTCGCGCAGCGTCTCGATGCCCGCCTCGGCCTGCATGGCCCTGCGGCGTCCCTCGAAGCTGAACGGCCTGGTCACGACGCCTATCGTCAGCGCGCCGAGCGACCTGGCGATATTGGCCACGACGGGCGCGCCGCCCGTGCCGGTGCCGCCGCCCTCGCCCGCCGTGACGAAGACCATGTCGGCCCCTTTGAGGACCTCCTCGATCTCCTCACGGTGGTCCTCGGCGGCCTTGCGCCCGACATCGGGGTTGGCGCCCGCGCCAAGTCCGCGCGTGAGCTCGCGGCCCACGTCGAGTTTCACATCGGCGTCACTCATCAGCAGCGCCTGGGCGTCGGTGTTGATGGCGATGAACTCGACGCCCTTGAGTCCCTCCTCGATCATCCGGTTGACGGCGTTCACTCCGCCGCCGCCGATGCCGACGACCTTGATGACCGCGAGGTAGTTCTGCGGTGCTGCCACGACGAGGGGCCTTTCCGCTCGTTGACTTGCCATTTCGGTGCGGATTGTCTCCGCTTGTTGTCAGTTCGGGTAACTCTCAACCTCAAGTTGAGATTTAGATTTATGTCAACCTGAGGATTGATACGGACAGTAGGAGCCCCCTACCTGGCGGGTCAACTAACCGCGCCGCAAGCACGTCCGGCGTGTCGCGGGCTGTCCGTTTCGCTCCGAAGTCGCGCCTGGTGGGGGCACTCCTCTGCCCGGCGTCCGAGTTACAGGCTCTCACGCCTCGGCCTCCACCTCGCACAGGCTCGGCGATGCTCTTGCCGGGGGGTTGCCAGACCCTGACACTCTTGATCACTTCAGGGACATTCTTGATCACTTCAGGGTCACCACGTCCGGGGAGCTGACGTCGTAGACCGTGGCCTTCTCGCGCTTGAGCAGCGAGGCCAGAATGCGGGCCTTCTCGGCGGGACGGTCGGTACCGCCCCAGACGACGCTGCGCCCGTCGGACAGCTCCAGGGTCACGCCCTCGGCAGTTCCCGCGCGTACTTCCCTGACCTTGGGCGCCACCTCGTCCGGGACCGCCTGGATGACCTTCAGGGCCGCCATCATGGCGGGGTCGCCCGTGGCGGGGCGGTCCACCTTGAGCAGCGGCAGCATGGGCGGGAGCGCCGATTTGACCTCGATCACCACGCCCTGCTCGTCGACGATCGCGAACTTGTCGCCCGCGGCGATGGCGGCGACGGGCTCCCGCTCGACCACCTCGATCTTGAGGGTGCCCGGCCAGATCCTGTCCACCCTCGCGGAGGCGAGCTGCCTGATGCCCAGCAAGCGGTTCTGGACGCCGGCGAGATCGACGGTGGCGAGCGGGTGGAGGTCCGCCACTCCGGCCTGCTGCTTGATCCGCTCGCTCGGCACTGTGATATTTCCCACGATCTCGATCGAGCGCACGCCCAGTACGGGCGAGAAGAACACCAGCCAGGCGGCGATGCCCACCACCCCCGCCGTGAGCAGTACCAGGAACGCCGTCCGCGCCTTCATCGCTCCTCTTGCACTCGGCACTCTCCGCATCGGCACAGAACCTACGCCGCCGTGCGGCATAACACCGCGCGCCACGCCCAAAAGGCGCGACCCGTCCCGATCGGCCCACTCCCCGACTGACGCGCGCGGACGGCGGGATGAGACTCCCCCACCGTCCAGGGATCCACCCGGACCTCAGCCCCCGGCGGCAGGACGGAGAATCTCCCGTCGTCAAGGTTCGCGATCAGGAAAGGCGGGCCACGATCTGCGGGCCGAGCTCCGTGACGTCGCCGGCGCCCATCGTGAGCACGATGTCGCCGGGCCGCGCCCGCTCGGCCACCATCGCGGGCACCGCGCGCCGGTCGGGCGCGTAGGCCACGCGTTCCGGCGGCAAGGGCACCCGCCCGGCCACCATCGCGCCGGACACGCCCGGCTCGGGGTCCTCGCGGGCCCCGTAGACGTCGAGCACGATGGCCTCGTCGGCCAGCCCGAGCGCCGCGCCGAACTCGTCGGCGAAGAACCTGGTGCGCGAGTAGAGGTGCGGCTGGAAGATCGCGATGACCCGGCCGGTGCCGGAGTAGGAGGCGACCACGTCGCGGGCGGCCCGCAGGTCGGCGGTCAGCTCGGTCGGGTGGTGGGCGTAGCTGTCGAACACCGCGACACCACCGGCCTCGCCCTTGGCCTCGAAGCGCCGCTTGGCCCCTGTGAAGGCCCCCAGGCCCTCCCTGATCTCCTCGAAGGGCAGCCCCAGCTCGTCGGCCACGGCGATCACCGCGGTGGCGTTGAGCGCGTTGTGCGCCCCGGGGACGGCCAGCCGTACGTCGCCCCTGCCGTCGATCTCGAACACGGTGCCGAACCCGTCGGGGCGTACGCCGCTCACGCGGTAGTCCTCGCCCTCGAGTCCGTACGTCTTGACGCGCAGCCCCCGCGCCCGCGCCTTGTCGGCCAGCTCGACCGCGCCGGGGTCGTCGGCGCACACGATCAGCAGCGTGCCGACCCGGTCGGCGAAGCGGGCGAAGCTGTCGTGCACGGCCCGCGGGTCGCCGTAGTTGTCGAGGTGGTCGGCCTCGACGTTGGTCACCACGGCGATGTCGGGAGCGAGCATGAGGAAGGACCCGTCGCTCTCGTCGGCCTCGGCCACGAACACCGTCCCGGCGCCGTCGTCGGCGCCGAGCCCCGTGGTGACGAGCTGGCCGCCCACGCAGTAGGACGGGTCGGCGCCGCACTTCTGCAGCGCCACGGTGAGCATCGAGGAGGTGGTGGTCTTGCCGTGGGTGCCGGCGATGGCCACGGCGGTGCGCCCGGCCATGACGGAGGCCAGCGCGGCGGCCCGCGGGATGATCCGCAGCCCCTGCTTGAGCGCCTCGCCCAGCTCGGGGTTGGAGTCGCGGATGGCGGTCGAGACGACCACGGTGTCGATGTCCCTGATGTGGGAGGCGGCATGGCCGATGTGGACGGTGGCGCCCAGCTCGCGCAGCTCGGTCACCTGCTCGGAGCTGCGCGCGTCGCTGCCCGTCACCCGCACGCCGCGTTTGAGCAGGATGCGGGCGATGCCGGACATCCCCGCGCCGCCGATGCCGATGAAATGCACCCGCCCCAGATCTGCTTCGGCGACGGGATCGACCAGCTTGACGAGGCTCATCGGGCTATCTCCAACACTTTCCTGGCCAGCATGATATCGGCGTCCTTGCGCCCCAGTCGGGAGGCGGCCTCCGACATATGGGCGACCCGCTCGGGGTCGTGAAGCATGGGCAGCACGTTATGGATGATCCAATCGGGTGACAGGTCGGAATCGTCGACCATCAGGCCGCCGCCGCCGCGCACGACGCGCTCGGCGTTGATGCGCTGCTCGCCGTTGCCGTACGGCAGCGGCACGTACGCCGCCGGCAGCCCGACCGCGGTCAGCTCGGCGCAGGTCAGCGCGCCGCTGCGGCACAGCGCCAGGTCGGCGGCCGCGTAGGCGAGGTCCATGCGGTCGACGTAGGGCAGCAGGACGTATTGCGGGTCGCCGGGCGGGGGCTCGCGGTCGACGGTGTTCTTCGGGCCGAGCACGTGCAGCACCTGCACGCCCGCGCGGCGCAGGGCGGGCGACGCGGCGAGCGCCGCCTGGTTGAGCGACCTGGCACCCTGCGAGCCGCCGAACACCAGCAGCGTGGGCCGGTCGTTCTCCAGCCCGAACCAGGAGCGGGCCTTGTCACCCATGGACAGCCGGTCGAGGTTGACGATGTCGCGGCGCAGCGGGGTGCCGATGAACTCGGCCTTGGGCAGCGTGGACTCGGGGAAGCCGGTGAACACGTGCTCGGTGAGCCGGGCGCCCAGCCGGTTGGCCAGTCCCGGGCGGGGATTGGCCTCGTGGACGACGATCGGCACACCGCGCCGCTTGGCCGCCAGGTAGGCGGGGGTCGCCACATAGCCGCCGAAGCCGACCAGGATGTCGGCCTTGACGCGGTCGAGGATGGCGGCCGTGGCGTTGATCGCCCCGGCGAGCCTGCCGGGAACGGTCAGCAGGCTCGGTGTGATCGCCCTCGGCAGCGGCACGGCGGGCACCAACTCCAGCTCGTAGCCCCTGGCGGGCACGAGCCGCGACTCCAAGCCGCGCTCGGTGCCCACGCAGGTGATGCCGACGCCCCGGTCAAGATGGCGTAGCGCATCCGCAAGGGCGAGCGCGGGCTCGATGTGCCCGGCCGTCCCCCCACCGGCGAGGACCACCCTCATCTCGGTCACTCCCTAACGTGTCACTCGGCCTTTGGTCGTACCTCCCAGGCCAAGCCAGCTTAGGGCCCGGGCGGCCGGTCCGGGGCCACGGGCTGCCAAGGCCTCCCGCGCGCCGGGCTCGCGTTTGGCGAACGACAGCAGCATGCCGAGCGCGGCGAGCGTGGGCAGCAACGCGGAACCGCCGTACGAGACCAGCGGCAGGGGGATGCCGGTGATCGGCAGCACACCGAGCACGGCCCCCATGTTGACCGTGGCCTGCCCGACGATCCAGGCCACCATCGCGGCGGCCGACAGCCTGATGAAGGCGTCGTTGACCCGCAGGGCCACGCGCAGTCCCGCGTAACCGAGGAGCCCGAACAGCGCCACGACCATCAGCGTGCCCATGAGCCCCAGCTCCTCGCCGAGGATGGCGAAGATGAAGTCGCTCTCACCGTGCGGCAGCCAGCTCCATTTCTGCCGGCTGGCGCCGAGCCCGAGCCCGAACCAGCCTCCAGAGCCCATCGCGATCTGCCCCTGCACGGCCTGGTATCCGCCGTTCTGGGCGTCGGCCCACGGGTTGAGGAAGGAAGAGATGCGCGCCATCCGGTACGGCTCCACCTTGATCATGATGGCCGCGGCCAGCACCGCCAGCGCCATGATGCCGCCGAACAGCTTGATCGGTGCCCCCACCACCCACAGCAGCGCCAGGAAGATCATGAACAGCACCAGCGTGGTGCCCAGGTCGCGGCCCAGCATGACGAGCACGGCCAGGATCGCGGTGCCCGGCATGAGCGGGATCAGC
The DNA here is from genome assembly GCF_052068215.1 of Nonomuraea sp. H19. Lineage (NCBI taxonomy): Bacteria > Bacillati > Actinomycetota > Actinomycetes > Streptosporangiales > Streptosporangiaceae > Nonomuraea > Nonomuraea sp. H19. Next base: position 230,873 of record NZ_JBQHCV010000006.1, read on the forward strand.
AGCTGCCGCCACTCGATCCGGCCCTGCCGCGCCCGCCTGGCCAGCAGGTCGGCGCCCCACAGCACGAGTCCGAGCTTGGCCGGCTCCGACGGCTGGATCGTCAGCCCGCCGGGCAGGTAGATCCACCTCTGCGCGCCCAGCTCGGATGAGCCGATGAACAGCACCATGACCAGCGCGATGATCGATATCACCATCAGCGGGTAGCCGACCCAGCGGAAGAACTTCACCGGCAGGCGCGAGCATACGTACATCACCAGCACGCCGACCGCGGCCGACAGCGACTGCTTGATGAACCACGAGAACGGGCTGCCGGTCTTCTGCAGCGCCTCGATGCTGGAGGCCGACAGCACCATCATCAGCCCGAGCGCGAGCAGCAGCGCGCTGCACATGATGATCAGGTAGTAGGTGGTCAGCGGCTTGCCGAGCAGCTCCCTCAGCGCGGCCAGCTGCTCACGGAACCAGCTTGCCGGCCTTTCCGTGGCGCTCGGCCGCGCGGGGGTGCCCGGCCGCGCGCGTTCCTCAGCGGTCGTGCTCACGTCGCGGCCTCAGCTCACGTACGGCGCGTGCGAAGGCCTCCCCCCGCGCCGGATAGTTGGCGAACATGTCGAGGGAGGCCCCCGCCGGGGAGAGCAGCACGGTGTCCCCTGGCGAGGCCAGCCGTGCGGCTTCGGTGACGACTCGGTCCATCGCACCAGTCTCCCGATCGGCGATGTCGACCACGGGGACATTCGGGGCGTGTCGCGCGATCGCTTCGGCGATCCTGGCCCGGTCGGCGCCGAGCAGCACCGCGCCCCGGAGTCTGGGAGCCGCCTGGCGTACCAGGTCGTCGACGTCGGCGCCCTTGAGCTGACCGCCCGCGATCCACACGATCGACGGGTACGACGCCAGCGCCGCGGCGGCGGCGTGCGGGTTGGTCGCCTTGGAGTCGTCGATGTAGTCGACCTCGCCGATCCGGTCGACGTGCGACAGGCGGTGCGGGTCGGGCACGAAGTCCCGCAGGCCCTGGCGTACCGCCTCGGAGGGGACGCCGAAGGAGCGGGCCAGGGCGGCGGCGGCCAGCGCGTTGGCCACGTTGTGCGGCGCGAGGGGCCGCACGTCCGCCAGCGTCGCCAGCTCCTCGGCCCCCTCATCGGGGTCGGCGACGAAGGCCCGGTCGACGAGCAGGTCCTCGACCAGGCCGATCTGCCCCCTCCCGGGCACCCGCAGGGTGAACCCGATCGCGCCCGGATAGGGCTCGGCGAGCCTGGTCGCCTCGGGGTCGTCGGCGTTGTAGATCACAATGCCGGCGCGCGCGTAGATGCGGCCCTTGGCGGCCGCGTAGGACTCCATGGAGCCGTGCCAGTCGAGGTGGTCGGGGGCGACGTTGAGTATCGCCGCCGCGTGGGGGGCCACGGTGCTGGACCAGTGGAGCTGGAAGCTGGACAGCTCGACGGCCAGCACGTCGTACGGCTCACCCACCGCGCTCACGATCGGCACGCCGACGTTGCCCACGGCCACGGCCTTGTGCCCGGCGGCGAGCAGGATCGAGGTGAGCATGCGCACGGCGGTGGTCTTGCCGTTGGTGCCGGTCAGCGCCAGCCACGGGGCGCCCTGCGGCGAGCGCAGCCGCCAGGCCAGCTCCACCTCGCCCACCACCTCGAGGCCGCTTGCGAGCGCCGCGGCGACCAGCGGATGGTGCGGCGCCCACCCGGTGGTGACCAGCCGCGTGGCCCCCTCCGGCAGCGCCATCCGGCCGAACCGCGTCTCGACGCCGAGCCGGGCCAGCTCCGCCGCGGCGGCGAGCTGCCGCTCCCCCTCCACGGCCTCCACGACCACGACCCGCTCGCCGCGCTCGGCCAGCACCCTGGCCACCGCGGTGCCGGAGACGCCGAGCCCGGCCACACAGGTGAAACTCATGGCCTGGGCATCCACTCGACGTAGAACAGTCCGATCCCGAGCGCCGCGCAGAGCAGCGCGACCAGCCAGAAGCGGACCACGATGGTGGTCTCCGCCCAGCCCTTCAGCTCGAAGTGGTGCTGCAGCGGCGCCATCCTGAACACCCGTTTGCGGGTCATCTTGAAGAACCCGACCTGGATGATCACCGACATCGTGATGATCACGCACAGCCCGGCGAGGATGATCAGCAGGAGCTGGGTACGGGTGGTGATGGCCAGCCCGGCCAGCACGCCGCCGAGCGCCAGCGAGCCGGTGTCGCCCATGAAGATCTTCGCGGGCGGGGCGTTCCACCACAGGAAACCGATCAGCGCCCCGAGCACGGCGGCCGCCACGACGGCCAGGTCGAGCGGATCTCGCACCCAGTAGCAGTTGGGGCCGAGCTGATCGATGCAGTTGTTGCGCAGCTGCCAGTTGCCGATCAGCACGTACGCGCCGAGCACGACCCCGGTCGCGCCGCTCGCCAGGCCGTCGAGCCCGTCGGTGAGGTTCACCGCGTTGGAGAACCCGACGATCATGATGAGCACCCAGATGGTGAACCCGACGAGGCCGATCGACGGGCCGATGTCGCGCAGGAACGACACGCGGGTCTCGGCGGGGGTGATGCCATAGACGTTGGGCTGGCGGACCACCAGGAACGCGAAGACCGCGCCGACGATGAGCTGCCCGAGCGCCTTGGCGCCGCTGCGCAGGCCGAGGCTGCGCTGCTTGTAGATCTTGATGAAGTCGTCGAGGAACCCGACCGCGCCGAGGCCCGTCATCAGGAACAGCACCAGCATGCCCGAGACGGTGGGCGGTGTGAGGGTGGCCAGATGGGAGGCGCCGTAGGCGAACAGCGCGGCCAGCACGAACACGGTGCCGCCCATGGTGGGCGTGCCCCGCTTGCCGTGGTGGGCCTGAACGCCCTCCTCGCGGATCTGCTGGCCGATGCCGCGCCGCGAGAACAGCCTGATCGCCAGCGGCGTGCCCAGCATCGAAAGGACGAGGCCGATGGCGCCGGCGATGACGATGTTGATCACTGGGCGGTACCTCCGAGCACGAGCTCCGCCGTGCGCTCCAGCCCCATCGCCCTCGGCCCCTTGATCAGCACCGCGTCACCGGGCCGCAACCACGCGGCCAGCTCGGCCGCCGCCGCCTCGGCATCGGGGACATGAACGATCCGCGTCGGCCCGCCAACGGGCGGCCCGCCGGCCACAGGCCCTTGCCACCCCTGCGGCACACGCCCCTGATCCGGCGCCTGCCAACCCTGCGGACCGCTACCGCCACCAGCCACCGGCCCGTGCCGACCCGGCTGCGGCGCACCCGCCTCCGGACCCGGTCCGTACCAGCCCTGCGGCGCTCCACTGTGCTCTGCGCCCTGCCGGCCGTGCGGCTCGCCCCCCTGATGTCCGGGCGCCTGCGCGCCGGGTGGTGCCATCGGCGACGGTCCCGCCGGCTGAGGACCGGAAGCCTGCTCCGGGCCGGCGACCTGTCCGCCAGTGGCCTGCGAGCCGGGGGCGGGGACCTGAGGACCGGAACCGGTGTCCTGAGCGCCGGAGCCAGGATCCTGCTGACCGGGGACCGAGCCGGGGCCGGGGACCGGAGAGCCGGGGACTGAGGTGCCGGGGGCGGGCTGGAGGGTCGGTGCGGATGCCTGAGCGGCCGTCTGAGCGGCCGTCTGAGGCGTGGGGGCGCTCCCGTGGGCGGCCGCCTGGGCCGCGGCGTGGGCGCCCTCCAGGACCGGGCCCGCATCCGGCCCGGCGACGATCAGCCCCGTCAGCCCGGCTGCGCCGGCCATCCGGCCCATCTCGGCGTTGAGCGCGGGCCCTTCGTCGCCCAGTTCCCGCAGGGCCGCGATGACGGCGAAGCGCCGCCGCCCCCGCCCCAGCACGTCGAACATCTCGAAGGCCGCCCGCATCGAGTCCGGATTGGCGTTGTACGCGTCGTTGACGATCGTCACCCCGTCGGCCCGGTCGGTGACCTCCATCCGCCACCGGCTGGCCGGTGTGGCCTCCGCCAGCTCCGCCGCGATGGTGGCGACGGGCAGCCCGAGCTCGTAGCCGGCCGCCGCGGCCGCCAGCGCGTTGTCGACCGCGTGCTCCCCGTACAGCTTGAGCGACACGTGCGCGGACCCCGACGGGGTGCACAACGTGAAGGAGGCGCGCCCGCGGGCGTCCACCACGACGTCCTCAGCCCGGATCGCCGCGTCCTCGCCCCTGCCGAAGTACGTGACCCGCGCGTCGGTGCGCGAGGCCATCTCCCGCACGTAGGGGTCGTCGGCGTTGAGCACGGCCACCCCGGAGCGCGGCAGCGCCTCGACGAGTTCGCCCTTGGCCTTGGCGATGGCCTCCTTGCCGCCGAACACCCCGAGGTGCGCGGTGCCGACGTTGAGCACGACGCCGATCCGCGGCGGCGCGATGCGGGTGAGGTCCTTGATGTGGCCGAGGTTGCGCGCGGCCAGCTCCAGCACCATGAACCGGGTGTCGGCGTCGGAGCGCAGCACCGTCAGCGGGTGGCCGAGCTCATTGTTGAAGCTGCCGACCGGAGCGATGGTGGGGCCGATCCGGCCGGTGAGCCGGGCCAGCAGGTCCTTGGTGCTGGTCTTGCCGGCCGAGCCGGTCACACCGATCACGGTGACGTGGGGCAGCGCGGCGACCTGGGCGGCGGCCAGCTCGGCCAGCGCGGCGGCGGCGTCAGGCACGATGATCGCCGGCACGTCGACCGGCCTGGTGGTCAAGACGGCGACGGCTCCGGCCCGGATCGCCTGCGCGGCGTAGTCGTGACCGTCGACCCGCGCGCCCCTCAAGGCGACGAACAGCGATCCCGGTTCTACGGCCCGCGAGTCGATCACGACGGGTCCGCGCACCACCGCGCGGGGATCGGCCATGCCCGACAGGGCGCCCGAGGTTATCTCGGCGATCCTGGCCAGAGGCAACGGGATCATTAGTGCTTCCTGCTTTCCTTGCGTGCATCGATCGCTTCGGCGACCACTTCGCGGTCGTCGAAGGGGATCACCTCGCCTGAAACGTACTGGCCCTGCTCGTGACCCTTGCCTGCCACGACGACCACGTCGCCGCGCCCGGCCCGGGCGATCGCCAGGCCGACGGCGGCCGCGCGGTCGGGCTCAATGATCACATGAGCGCGGTCGTGCTGCGGAACGCGGAGCGCGCCTTCCATCATCGTCGCGAGGATGGCCAGCGGATCCTCCGAACGGGGATTGTCACTGGTGAAAATGGCCACATCCGCCAGCTGTGCGGCGATCTCCCCCATGAGAGGCCTCTTGCCCTTGTCGCGGTCGCCACCGCAGCCGAGCACGATGGTGAGCGTGCCGGCGGTGACGGACCGCAGGGAGCGCAGCACCGATTCCACGGCGCCCGGTTTGTGGGAGTAGTCGACGATCGCCTGGAACTCGTCCTCTGCGCCGGTGATGCGCTGCATGCGCCCGGGCACGCCGGTGAGGGTGCCGACGCCGTGTACGGCGGCCTGCAGCGGCACTCCGGCCTCGACCAGGGTGACGATGGCGCCGAGCGCGTTGGCTACGTTGAACGGCCCCGGCAGCGAGATCTGCGCGTCGGCCTCGACGCCGCCCGGGCCGACCACCCGGAACGCGCTGCCGTCCGCGCCGAGCCTGACCTCCAGCGCCCGCCAGTCGGCCTCCGGATCGCCCAGCGCCGAGAACGTGGTCATCGGCACCTTCGCCAGGTCCAGCAGCTCGCGGCCGTAGCGGTCGTCGAGGTTGGTCACCCCGACGCGGCTCAGCTCCGGCTGGAACAGCCGCACCTTGGTCGCGAAGTAGTCCTCGAAGTCCTTGTGGAAGTCGAGGTGGTCCTGCGAGAGGTTGGTGAACAAGGCCACGTCGTAGTAGACGCCGTCGATCCTGCCGAGCGCGAGCGCGTGGCTGGAGACCTCCATGGCGGCCGCGCTGACGCCGTCCTCGCGCATCAGGGCGAACAGGCCGTGCAGGACCGGCGCCTCCGGGGTGGTGAGCGTCGGCTCGAAGCGCAGGTCACCCACGTGGATCTCGACACCGCCCACCAGGCCCGTGGTGTGCCCGGCGGCCCGCAGGCCCGCCTCGAGCATGAAGGTGGTGGTGGACTTGCCGCTGGTTCCGGTGACGCCGAGGATCTGGATGTCGTGTGCGGGCTGGCCGTACACCCAGGATGAGATCTGCCCGAGCAGGGCACGCGGGTCGGTGACGATCAGCACCGGCAGCCCGGTCGCGACGGCCGCGTCGCGACCGGCGCGGTCGGTGAGCACGGCCACCGCGCCGCCGGCCATCGCCTCGGCGGCGAAGGCGGCGCCGTGGACGCTGTTGCCGGGCAAGGCCACGTAGAGATCTCCGTGCCGGACGTTGCGGGAGTCGATGGTGACGCCGGTCAGGGCGGCATGGGGCGACCTCGACGTGCCTGAATCGGCGTCGAGCATGGTCGCGAGCCCGGTCAGTGGACGGGGCGGGCTGGTCGTGGGACGCATAGACGACGGGGGACGCACGGCGAGAGCGTACCTTCCCTGGTCACTGTCCGCTGCGCGTACGCACCGGAGGCGCGGCGGAGCCTGTGGGAGGAATCTTCTTGCTCTTGATGGCGAAGGTCATCACATCCTTGAACACGGGGGCCGCCAACTGCCCGCCGAAGTGGCCGTTCTTGGGGTTCTGCAGCACCGACAGCACTACCAGCCTGGGCTTGTCCGCAGGGCTGAACCCGACGAACGAGGCGGTGTAGCCGTCGTAGCGGCCGAGCTCCGCATCGTAGCGGTTGGCCGTGCCCGTCTTGCCCGCCACCCGATAGCCGGGAATGGCGGCGAGCTGCCCCGTGCCCTCCTCGCCGACCGCGCTCTCCAGCATCGTCGTGATCTCCTTGGCCGTCGTCTCGCTCACCACCCTGGTCTGCTTACCGGGAGGAGCGGCGACGAACCTGCCGGAGGAGTCCGTGGTGCCGGCGACGATCTGCGGCTCTATCTTGACGCCGCGGTTGGCGATGGTCTGGTAGACGCTGGCCATCTGCAGCGCCGTCACCGATACGCCCTGCCCGTAGGCGACAGTGCAGCTCTGGCTGCCCGACCACTTCTTGTAGTCGGGCAGCAGCCCGGCCTCCGCGCCCGGCACGCCGCCGCCCGGCACGGAGCCGAACCCGAACGTCTTCAGCATCTGGTAGAGGCGCTCGCTGCCGACCTTGCGCGCGGCCATGATCGTGGCCACGTTGCTGGACTGGGCCATGGCCTGGCGGAAGGTCATCGACTCGGGCTTGTGCGCGTGGGCGTCGTGCAGCACCTGGTCGGCGCACCTGATCCGGTCGGGCACCTGGAACACCGTGTCGGGGGTCACCATGCGGGCCTCGAGCGCCGCGGCCGCGGTGATCACCTTGTTGGTGCTGCCGGGCTCGAACACGTCGGCGGCGGCCTTGTTGATCTGGCTGGAGGCGGGGGCCTCGCGCCAGTTGTTCAGGTCGAGCTCGGGGGCGTTGGCCATGGCGATGATCTGGGCGGTCTGGACGTCCATGACGATCACGGTGCCGCTGTCGGCCCCGGCCTTGCGCACCTGCTCGCCGATCGACTTCTGGGCGGCCCACTGGATGTCGCGGTCGATGGTCAGCCGCACGTCCTGGCCGTTGACGGGGGCGGTGCGCTGGCTGCTGGTCATCGGGATGCGCTGGCCGTCGCGGCCGGTCTCCACGCGTTGCTTGCCGTCGCGGCCGCCCAGCAGCGTGTTCTTGGCCTCCTCCATGCCCGCCAGGCCCTTGCCCTCGAATCCGACGAACCCGACGAGACTGCCCGCCAGGTCGCCCGCCGGGTAGACCCGGCGGTAGGTCTTCTTGGCGTTGAGCGAGGGTATGTCGGCCTGGAGCAGGCGGGTGGCCACGACCGGGTCGACGTCCCTGGCCAGGAGCTGGTAGCGGGTGTCCGTCTTGGCCAGCTTGGCGGTGATCTCCTGCTCGTCCTTGCCGAGCTGCGTGGCCAGGATCTTGGCCGTCTTCGCGCGCTCGGCGAGCAGGATCTTCGTCGGGTCGATCGACAACTCGCGCGCCTCGACGGTCACGGCCAGCTCGTTGCCGTTGACGTCGGTGATCGAGCCGCGCTTGGCGGGGATGGTCTCGGTGTGCAGGCGCTGGTCGGCGGCGGCGGCCTCGTACACCTTGGAGTCGAGGCCCTGCATCTGGATCAGCCGCCCGGCGAAGATCGACAGCACGAACGTCATGCCGATCAGGCCGATGTTGACGCGCCTGCGCGGGCTGCCGAGCCGCAGCACCAGCGGCGGCTTGGGCGGGCGCGGCGGCGTGGGGGGCTTGCGCGGTCCTCTGGGTGGCGGCACGTCTCCGCCGCGGCGCGCCGCCACCCGCTCACGGCCCCGCACCGCCTCGGGCCGGGAACCTCCGGCCTGGGTACGGCGCAGCGGCCCGTCTTCCTGCCTGCCCCGGCTGCGCGGGTCGTCGTCCCGGCCGGTCCGGCTGCGCGGGTCGTCGTCCCGGCCGGTCCGGCTGCGCGGGTCGTCGTCCCGGCCTGCTCGGCTGCGCGGGTCGGTGCCCTGGTGCCGGAGGTCGTCGCGCCTGTCCTGATGGCGCGGGTCGCCGGCGACCGGGCGCGCGCGATCGCGGCGCGGCCGGGCGACGCCCGGTGCCGCGTCGGGCGGTGGGATCCTGTCCCCGCGGCCGCGTGCGCGGTCCTCGCGCCCCTGAACGCGCCCTTTGAGCCGGTCGTCCCCATCCCGCCCTTGGGAGGGGCGCCCGCGTGGACGATCGCCGTCGTCACGGCCCGGGACGACGCGCCCTCTGGTCCGCCCGTCTTCGCCGGGCGCTGGTACGGCGCGTCCCCTGGGACGGCCGCTCTCATCGGCCCGCGGGACCGCACGCCCTCTGGGACGGCCGCCTTCATCGGCCCGCGGGACCGCACGCCTCCTGGGACCGTCGTCTTCGTCGTCCCCCTGAGGGGAACGCCCCCGGCGGCGGCCGTCCCCGTCGCGGCCCCTCAGGCGGTCGTCCTCACCGCGTGGCCGCCGGCGCGCTCCCGCGTCCTCGTCTCCGCGCGGGCGGGCCCCTTCGTCCCTCGACCGGCCGCGCCGGCCCTCGTCCCGGGGACGCGCGCGATCGGCGTCATCCCGGCGCGCTCGGTCGGAGCCCCCCTGACGGCCGCGTTCGTCGTCGTCAGGGTCCCGCGGTGGCCGGCCCCGGAAGGCGTCGTCGCGGCCGAACGGCAGGTCGAGCGGGTCGGCCGGGGGTTTGCGCGGCTGGCGCGGCGGATTGTCAGGCTTGTCGGGCGACGCCGGGCGGCCCGCACCCTCGGAACGGGCAGAGCCCCCTTGGCGCCCTGGCCGCCCGGGTCCTCCCGGCGTACGTCGAGCGGCGCCGGGCCCTCCTTGAGAGCCGGCGCCGCCTGCGCCGCGGCCGGGACCCTGTCCCCTGCCGCCTGAGTCCCTCACCGCTCCGTGTCCGCCTGGCCGGCTTGGTCATCCGCGCTGTTCCAGGCGTTGACGCTGTCCCAGCGGGGTTGCTGCCCCTGCTGCTCGGCGAGCTCGGCGATGACGCCGGGCTGCGTCTTGCGCTGGTATTCCTGCTCGATCTGCTCCTTCTCCTGCTGCGCCACCGCGATCTCCTCGCGCAGGCTCGCGTCGGTGATGGTGTCCTTGGCGAGCATGGTGTTGAGCAGCAACAGGCTCACCAGCCCACCGGACATCAGCCCGACGACGAGCAGCACGAACGGCGCGCGCTGGCGGCGCGCGGGGCGCCGCCGCGGCACGGGACGGCGGGCCCGCGCGGACGACGCGTCGTCCGCGCCGAGCCGCTCGGCCGGCGCCGGCCGGGCCTCCGTGGCCGGGCGTGCGCCGGCCGCGGCCGGCCGCTTGCCGTCGAGGTCGGGGCGCGCGTCAGGACGGGGCCGCGGCTTGGGCTGGTGCGGCGCACCGTACCGGCGGGTGCCGGTCTTGGGCACCGCGCGGCGGACGGGCGTACCCCGGCCGGTCTCCTGCTCAGTCGTCAACACGGATCCTCTCTGCCGCCCGTAGCCGGGCCGAGGCCGCCCGCGGATTGCGGGCGAGCTCTTCTTCGCTCGGGAGCTCTGCTCCCCTCGTCAGGAGGCGGAACCTCGGCTGGTGAGCCGGCAGTGGGACGGGCAGCCCGGGGGGGCTGGTGTCCCTGGTTCGCGCCGTGAGGGCCTGCTTGGTAAGCCGGTCCTCGAGTGAGTGGTAGGAGAGCACGACGACTCGCCCACCCAGCACCAGCGCGTCGAGTGCCGCGGGGAGCGCCGCCTCCAGGGCGGACAGCTCCGCGTTCACCTCGATGCGTAGCGCCTGGAAAGTCCTCTTGGCGGGGTTGCCCCCGGTGCGCCGCGTGGCGGCGGGAATCGCCTCGCGAACGATGTCCGCGAGCCGCTTGGTCGAGGTTATTGGCTCTTTGGCCCGTTCCTTGATGATCAGCCCCGCGACACGCGGGGCGAATCTCTCCTCGCCGTAGTCGCGCAGAATGCGCGTCAGCTCGGCCGCGGAGTAGGTGTTGACCACCTTTTCGGCGGTCAGCTCCTGCTCCGTGTCCATGCGCATGTCGAGCGGCGCATCATAGGAATAGGCGAACCCGCGCCCGGCCTCGTCCAGCTGCGGCGAGGAGACCCCCAGGTCGAACAGCACTCCGTCGATCGTGGTGCGCCCTGCGCCGGCCAGCACCTCGGCCAGGTCGCCGGAGGAGGCGTGGACCAGGGTGATCCTGTCCGCGTACGGGCTCAGCCTGCGGGTCGAGAACTCGATCGCGAAAGGGTCGCGGTCGATCCCGATCAGGTGCAGCGCCGGGTAGGCGGCGAGCAGGGCCTCGGAGTGGCCGCCGAGACCGAGGTTGGCGTCGACGACGACCGGTGCGGGCCCGGACAGCGCGGGACCCAGCAGCTCCAGAACGCGCTCGAGCATCACCGGAACGTGACCGCCCGTGCCAACGTTGTCGTCCATCTCCAACCCCCCTCTCGCGTCCTGCTCGCGGATGACGCGTATAGCCGATCGCCGGTCCTTCCTGGGTCCCCACCCGGCGCCGCCCGGCCAGGTCCCCATCCGCACCCTCTTCGTGGACGCCTGCCATCTGACACCGGGGAAGGTGCATCAGCTGGCGGGCAGTGGTTGCGGGTGGAGACCTCGCCGAACGACATCACCGACGGATCGACCGTGGTCACTACAAGATCCCTGGCAGCACCTCCTCCGACAACTCGGCGAACGCCTGCTCCTGCGCGCTGAGATAGGTGTCCCAGGCCTGCGAGTCCCAGATCTCCAACCGGGTGTTGGCCCCGATGACGACGCAGTCACGCTCCAGGCCGGCGTACTGGCGCAGGCTCTGCGGGATCGTGATGCGCCCTTGCTTGTCTGGCTTCTCGTCGGACGCGCTGGCGAAGAAGACGCGGCTGTAGTCACGCACCGCCTTGGCGGTGACCGGGGCGGTGCTGAGAGCCTCGGTAATGCGCTGGAACTCCTCCACAGGAAAGACGTAGAGGCATCGCTCCTGGCCTTTGGTGATCACAAGACCCTCCGCCAGCTCCTCACGGTACTTAGCCGGCAGGAACAGCCGTCCCTTGTCGTCCAGACGCGGTTGATGGGTGCCGAGGAACATCGGCCCCACCTCCCGTGCCTCGTGAAGCGCTCAGCGCTGGCGCACCGGGCCCTCCACTGCGCACCACCATACTCCACTTCTCCCCACCGTCAACTGATTCGAACCGTCTTCATCATCAGTTTCCGTTGCGTTACCGCAGGTCAGAGCGATGGAGCAGGGTGGAGGGCGGCGCGGGCCCGGTCAACCCTCATGGGCGTGTCGAGGGTTCAAAAGAGCGCCGGAATACGGGCTCGGGCGCTTCAGGAAGGTCCCCGTGGAGGAAAGTGGAGCGGCGGGCGGGGGTGACCTGTCACTGGATTCGCACGGTCATGCCACAAGAACGGGAACATCGCCCAGGTTCGCTGGAATATCCACAAATGTCGCTCCAGAACCCACAGCGTCGTAGGGTCGTACACACAATGGAAAAGGAATGGCATGGCTCCCGCATTGGCACCGTACGGGACGGCCGTCGCACTTCTCATGGAGGCCTGGTGGCAGTAACCCATGACGTCCCTCCCCAGCTCGACGAGCTGGTCACCACTGCCCACCGGATTGGGCAGGCCATCGAATCGGTGATCGAGGGCAAGAGCGACGCCGTCCGCCTCACGCTCACCGTCTTGCTCGCCGAGGGCCACCTCCTGATCGAGGACGTCCCGGGAGTCGGCAAGACCATGCTGGCCAAGGCGCTGGCGCGATCCATCGACTGTCCCGTCCGCCGGGTGCAGTTCACCCCCGACCTCCTGCCCAGCGACATCACCGGAGTGAGCGCGTACAACCAGCAGACCCGGGAGTTCGAGTTCAAGCCGGGTCCGGTGTTCGCCAACATCGTGGTGGGCGACGAGATCAACCGTGCCTCTCCCAAGACGCAGTCCGCGCTGCTGGAGTGCATGGAGGAGCACCAGGTGACGGTGGACGGGGTGACGTACCAGCTCGACGCGCCCTTCATGGTGATCGCCACCCAGAACCCCATCGAGATGGAGGGCACCTATCCCCTCCCCGAGGCGCAGCGCGACCGCTTCACCGCCAGGGTCGCGATGGGCTACCCGGAGCCGACCGCCGAGCTGGAGATGCTCGACGTGCACGGCGGCACCTCTCCGCTGGACAAGCTGGAGCCGGTGGCGACCACGTCGGAGGTGCGCGCGCTGATCGAGGCGGTACGCGGCGTCTACGTCTCGCAGGCGGTCAAGAAGTACGCCATCGACCTGGTCGTGGCCACCCGCCACTCCCCCGACCTGCGGCTGGGCGCCTCGCCGCGGTCCACGCTGCAACTGGTCAGGGCGGCCAGGGCGCACGCGGCGCTCGCCGGGCGCGACTACGTCATCCCGGACGACCTGCAGGACCTGGCCATTCCCGTGCTGGCGCACCGGCTGCTGCCCAGCATCGAGGCCCAGGGTCAGCGCCGGCTGCCCGAACAGGTGGTGACGGACCTGATCAGGCGCGTGCCGGTGCCGGAGACGCGAGCGTCGTGAGGGCCGGACTGCGGGCGCTGACCTCAAGAGGCAGATCGTTCCTGGCTTCCGGGATCGCGGCGCTGCTGATGGCCGTCATCCTCGGCGAGAACGATCTGTTCAGGATCGGGGTGCTGGTGACGGCGCTGCCGCTGCTGGCCGCGCTGGTGGTGGCGCGCACCCGCTACCGGCTGAGCTGCGCCAGGCGTCTGGACCCGGCCAGAGCCGAGGTGGGTGGCGAGGCCACCGTGACCCTGCGGCTGGAGAACGTCACCAGGCTGCCGACCGGGCTGCTGCTCATCGAGGACACCGTGCCGTACGCGCTGGGCGTGCGACCGAGGTTCGTGCTCGACCGGGTGGAGCCGCGGGGCGTGCGCGAGATCGACTACCGGGTGCGCTCGGACCTGCGGGGCCGCTACACGATCGGCCCGCTGTCGATCCGCATCGCCGACCCGTTCGGGCTGGTGGAGCTGACCCGCTCGTTCACGATCAGCGACACGCTCGTGGTGACGCCGCACGTCGCGGCGCTGCCGCATGTACGGCTGTCCGGGGAGTGGACGGGCGGCGGCGACAGCCGTACCAGGAGCGTGGCGGCGGCGGGCGACGACGACGTGGCACCGCGCGAATACCGGCAGGGCGACGACCTGCGGCGGGTGCACTGGCGTTCGACGGCCCGCCACGGCGAGCTGATGGTGCGCCGCGAGGAGCAGCAGTGGCAGAGCCGCGGCGCGCTCCTGCTGGACACGCGCAGATACGCGCACCGCGGCGAGGGGCCGCGCTCGTCGTTCGAGGTGGCGGTCTCGGCCGCGGCCTCGATCGGGGTGCACCTCGCCCATGAGGGCCTGGGCCTGCGGCTGGTGACCGACCAGGGGGCGGAGCACCTGACGGACACGGGCCTGAGCTGGTCGCTGCTCGACACGCTCGCCGTGGTGCGGCACAGCCCGGCCCGGTCGCTGGAGATGGGTGTGTCCGCCCTTCGCCAGGGCGGCGGCGACGGGCTGATCGTGGCCGTACTGGGCGCGCTCGACCCGGAGGAGGCAAGGGATCTGGCCAGGTTGCGGCACAGCGGCATCACCGCGGTCGCGGTCCTGCTCGACGTGGGCACGTGGGACGGCGGCGGCCCGGAATCGACGGAGGATTACCAGGCCGTGCAGACCGTGCTGGCCGGGTACGGCTGGCGCATCGTACGGCTGCCCGCGGGCACCTCGATCGCGTCGGTCTGGCAGGACGCCGCGGGCCGCGGCAGGTACACGCTCAATCCCGCGGGAGGTGCGGCATGAGATTGACGACGGCTTCGGGAGTGGCCGCGTTCGCCGCGGCGGTGCTGCTCTATCCGCTCTTCCAGGGCGGGACCTGGTTGTGGTCGGTGCTGGGCGCGGCGCTCACCGTGGTGGCGGCCGGCCTGGTGAGCAGCCGCCTGTCGCTGCCCGCGTGGGCCGCGACGCTGCTGGGAGTGGCCGCGACGTGGATCTACCTGACCGCGTCGTTCGCCGCGGACAAGGCGTGGGCGCTGCTGGTGCCGACCAAGGGCTCGGTGGCGGAGCTGGGCCGGCTGCTGGGCGTCGGCTGGGACGACATCCAGCGGTTCGCCGCGCCGGTGCCCACGACGCAGGGCATCACGCTGCTGACGGCGGGCGGCGTGGCGCTCATCGCGATCGCCGTGGACCTGTTCGCGGCACGGCTGCGGCGGGCGGCGCTGGCCGGGCTGCCGCTGCTGGCGCTGGCCACGGTCCCGGCGACGATCCTGCCCGACCCGATCAGCTGGCCGGCGTTCATCATCGCCGCGCTCGGCTTCGTCAGCCTGCTGATCGCCGACGGGCGCGAGCGGGTGGGCCACTGGGGCCGCGCGGTGCTGGTGCGCAGGACCCGCGTGGCGGCGGTGCCTGCTCATAAGGGGCCTTCTCATAAGGGACCGTCTGACAAGGGGCCGTCCGCGAGCACCCCGCGCGCCTCCGCGGACACCAGCGGCCTGCGGCTGTCCGGCAAGCGCATCGGGTTCGCCGCGGTCGCGCTGGCCGTGCTGGTGCCGGCGCTGCTGCCGGCGATGGAGCCGGTGTCGTTCTTCCAGTTCGGCGTGGGCGGCAGCGGCACGGGCGGGGGCAACTCGATCAGCATCCCCAACCCGGTCGCGAACCTTAAGGGCCAGCTGGAACTGCCCGAGCGGCGGGTGGTGCTCACCTACACCAACAACGACGACAAGCCGCGCTACCTGCGGATCTACGCGCTGGACAAGTTCGACGGCCAGCAGTTCGACATGACCCAGCCGAAGGGGACCCCGCAGAACAGGACGGACAACGGACCGCTGCCCGCCCCCGCCGGGCTCAGCCCGCAAACGAAGATCAACAGTGTGGTCACCAACGTGCAGATCAGCGATGAGGTCGCGCGACTGGTTTTCCTGCCGCTGCCGTACCCCGCCAGGGAGATCCGGGTGGACGGCGACTGGCGCGCCGACGCCGACACGCTGATGGTCTTCTCCACCCGCGACAAGGCGGCCGGGCTGGACTACGAGGTGGCGACCAGCGAGCCCGAACCGACCCCCGAGTTGCTGGAGTCGCTCAACGCCGGCCAGCCGGCGGTGGACCAGCGCTACACCAGGCTGCCGGAGAACCTGCCGCCCGAGATCTACGAGCTGGCCGACCGGGTGACCGCGGACGCCACGTCGCCCTACGAGCGGGCGGTGAAGCTGCAGCAGTTCTTCACCAAGGACGGCGGCTTCACCTACACCCTGCGCACGCAGGGACACAGCAACTCGGCCCTGCGGGACTTCCTGCTGCGTGACCGGGCGGGCTACTGCGAGCAGTTCGCCTCGTCGATGGCGGTGCTGGCCAGGATCGTGGGCATCCCGGCGCGGGTGGCGATCGGCTACACCGGCGGCACGAAGGTCGGCAACCAGTGGCAGGTCGGCACGAACGACTCCCATTCCTGGCCGGAGCTCTACTTCGAGGGCGTGGGCTGGCTGCCGTTCGAGCCGACTCCCGCGGGGTCGCTCGGTCAGGGCAGCGCGCGGGTGCCGGCGTACACGCAGCCGCAACCCCGCGCCACGGGCGAGGCTTCGACGCCGACTCCCGGAGCCACCAGCTCCTCCAGCGACGAGCCGGTGGACCCGCAGGAGCGGCCGAACCCGCGCGCGCTCGACCGGGAGAGCCAGCTCATCCCCGGCGCGCTGCCCCCGGACGACTCGATGCCGCTGATCGGCCAGATCGGCATCGGCGCCGGTGCGCTGCTGCTGCTCCTGCTGATCCCCGCCGGCGTGCGGCTGATCACCAGGAACCGGCGCGTGCGCACCCTGGGCTGGAAGGTGTCGCAACCGTCGGACGAGCTGACCGCGAGGATGGTGTCGGGCGACGGCGCGGCCGGGCGGCATCCGTCGGTGGCCGCGGCCTGGGCGGAGCTGGACGACATCCTGTACGACTACGGCATGGCCCGCCACACCAGCGAGACCCCGCGGGCGCTCGCGCGGCGGCTGACCCAGCAGTACGAGTTCGACGCCGCGTCGGCGGCGGCCATCACCGCCATCGCCTCGGCGGTCGAGCGCGTGCTGTTCGCCAGGGACCCGGGCCGGATCGGGCCCATGAAAAAGGACCTGCGCACGGTGCGGCAGGCCCTGGCGGCCACTGTGTCACGCGGGAGACGGCTGCGCGCGGTGCTGCTGCCCCCATCGACGCTGCGGCGGCTGCGCGGCCTGGGCGAGCGCCTGCTCGACGGGTTCGACCTGCTGGAGAACATCAGGTTGCGGCGGACGGCAGCCCAGAAGGGCTCCTGAGGCCGGACCGACCAAGCGTGCGGCCGTTCCCCGGAGGGAACGGCCGCATGCTCTGGCGTCTCTAGACCGGTGACCGACGGCCCGGTGACCCCTGGTGACCCGATGGCCCGGCGTCTTCCCGGTCCGGCCCGGCGGCCCGCGCCGGGCTGCCGTCCGGGCGGCGGGTTGCCGGAGTCGGTCGTTGCCGGTTTGGCTATCGGCCGACCGCTCAGCGCTCGTCGTGACGACGGCGCCAGCGCTCTTCCATGCGCTCCATGAAACCGCCCCGGTTGCCCCGGCGGGCCTGCTTGCCCGGTGGGACGCCCGTGCCGGCGGCCGGAGTGGAGTCACCGAACCCGTTCATGCGTTTCCAGCTGGACAGGCCCCACAAACACGCGGCGAGCATGACCACGAAACCGCCGACGCCGAGCGGGATCAGGGCACTGCCACTCATCACGACGCCGACCATCATGATGACGACGCCTAGAGCAAAGCCAATCGAGGCTTTGATCAGGCGACGCTTGTAATGACTGCGCGGATCACTGATCCTTACGGTGTTGGCCCACTTCGGGTCCTCGGCGTAGAGGGCCTGCTCGATCTGGTCGAGCAAGCGCTGCTCGTGCTCAGAGAGCGGCACGGCGCCTCCCAAGGACGGCCCCAGGACGGGGAAGACGGCAACGGACGACACGGGGTGTCCGGACCTCGCGGTCGGTTATCCCCAGAATACGAGGCTGTAGACGTAGGCGAAAGCAAACGTCCAACGCAGACCAAACCGGAGGTGACGTCATCCCTCCATTGTGGCCCATCTCGCCCCCCTTCCCCCAAAAATCGTGACACCGACGCACCACAAAGTACGGACATCGGGTTCATGTCCCTATTTCATCAAGCTTGCCACGTACAAGCGATGCTGGGACCACCGCATCGGGACCGAATCTCCGGATCGCCTTGTCCATGGCCTGCTCGGCCTCACGCCAACCGGTCTCCCGCTCACCCAAACCGAGCTGCCAGGCGGCCTCATCAGCAGGACGCAGATTTTCCATCCTGACGCCTACCAGGCGCAACCGCACCCGTTGGAGGCCGGCGGCCTGGAACAGCTCGCAGGCGGTGGCGTAAATCACTTGAGCCACGTCGGTCGGCTCGCGCAGCGTGCGCGAGCGGTTGATCGTCGTGAAATCGGCTCGGCGTAGCTTCACACTTACAGTTCTTCCCACGTGTCCGCCCTTACGCATCCTGGCGGCCACCCGCTCGGACAGGCGCAGCAGCTCGCGCCTGATCACCTCGGGGTCGTCGACGTCCGCCGCGAACGTCTCCTCGTTGCCGATGCTCTTGTCGGGCGCGTGGGCGCTCACGGGCCGCTCGTCCCGCCCCCAGGCCAGCGCCGCGAGGTGGCCGCCGACGGCCTGTCCCAGCTCGCGTTGAAGGGTGCCGGAAGGCACTCTGGCCAGGTCTCCGACGGTGCGGATGCCGAGGCGTACGAGGGACTGCTCGGTGCGCTCGCCGACGCCCCACAGGGCCGACACGGGCAGCGGGTGGAGGAACTCCACCACCTCGCCGGCGGGCACGACCAGCAGCCCGTCCGGCTTGCACTGCTTGGAGGCGAGCTTGGCGACGAATTTGCTGCTGGCCACGCCCACGGAGCAGGTGATGCCGAAGCGGTCGAGGACCTGCTCCCTGATCATGGCGGCGACGGCGGCGGGCGAGCCGAGCCGGCGCCTGGCGCCGCCGACATCGAGGAACGCCTCGTCGGACGCGATGGGCTCGACCAGCGGGGTGATCGAGTGGAAGATCTCCATGACGCCCTTGGAGACCTCGGAGTATTTGCCGTGGCTGGGCGGGATGATCACGGCCTGCGGGCACAGCCGGCGGGCCCTGCCCATCGGCATCGCCGAGTGCACCCCGAACGCCCTGGCCTCGTAGGTGGCGCTGAGCACGACCCCGCGCCCGGCGGTCGAGCCCACGATCATCGGGCGGCCGCGCAGCTCCGGGCGGTCGAGCAGCTCGACGCTGGCGAAGAAGGCGTCCATGTCGACGTGCAGGATCGGGCAGCCGCTGTCGTCGGCCCCGGTGCGCGGAGCGGGGCCGATGCCGGTGATCTGCTTACGGGACACGCAACCGATTCTATCCGAACGCGATTTCGATAAGGAGTGGCTGGGCCATCGATTCTCAGGCCCTGTGTCCGAGGACGTGCAGCTGCGTGGCGATGTCCCGCAGCATCGGATGGGTCGAGGCGGCCTGCTCCAGCGCCACGAGGGCATCGGCCGCGCCCGGCTCCCCGTCGACGAGCCTGCTCGGCACCAGGTCGGCGAAGACGCGCACCCCGTGAACGGCGCCGACGGCGAACCCGGTCGCGCTCAGCAGCTCGACCAGCGTGTCAGCGGTGAAGCGCCGGGGCGTGGGGTCGCGGTCGCCCCAGCTCCCCCCGGGATCGTCGAGCACCGCCCGCGCCTCGTCGAAGTGGCCCACGAGCGCCCGGTGGATGGCGCTGGCGACCGGATTGGCGGCCAGCACGCTCACGGCGCCGCCCCGGCGGAGCACGCCCGCGACGGCGGTCAGCGCGCTGATCGGGTCCTCGACGTATTCCAGCACGCTGTGGCACAGCACCAGGTCGGCGCTGTCGCGGCTGAGCAGCTCGCCCAGGTCGGCGGCGTCGCCCTGCAGGGCGCTGACGCCCACTCCCTTCTCCTTGGCCCGGCGCTCGAGCGCGGCCAGCGAGTCGGGGCTGGGATCGACGACGGTGACAGTGTGGCCGAGCGCGGCCAGCGGCACGGCGAACCCGCCGGTGCCGCCGCCGGCGTCGACGATGTCGAGCGTGCCGCGGCCCGTGGCCGCCGTCCGCTCGGCCAGCACCGACCGCAGCGCGTCCCAGACGACGGCGGTCCGCACCGCCGGGGTCCTCGTGACGCCTTCAGCACGCAACGTCGGCTCGCCTCCCTCTTCCCGCGAACCGCTGTGTTCGCGTACGGCTCTTCGCGGACGGGCCCCAGCCTACGCCGTGCGCGAGATCGTCCGCTCCCCGCCGCCGGTACCCGCTCACCACGCCCGGCCGCGGCTGTGCGCCGATCATGCCCCATGGGCCGCTCCCGGCGCGTCCGCCGCGCGAAGCGGGCCCCCTCGCCGCGCGCGTCCGCTGCGGCCCGCTGACGTAGAACGCGTTCCCCGCCGCCGGGCGTGCGCCGTCCCGTCAGCCGTCGTAGCCGGCCGCGACTCTCTTCGGGGCGCGCAGCCGCCAGGCCTCCGTGAGCAGCTCGCGCATCTCCCCGGCATCCACCGCGCCGAACCGTACGAGCACGCTGGCGTGTCCGTCGTAGTGCGGGGTCGTGAAGAACTTGGCGGGCTCGGCCGCGATGAGCCCGGCCTTCTCCTCCTCGGTCGCCACCGGCAGCACCAGCACGTCGCCGTCTTCCTTGACCCTGGCGAACCACTTGCCCCGCACGTAGAAGGCGGGGGTGCCGTACATGCTCTTCTCGCCGGTCTCGGGCAACGCCAGCGCGATCCGGCGGATGTCGTCTTCGGTCACCATGCACCCGATGCTCACACAAAACCAGAAAAGGGCGCGTCGCGGCTGGTGACGCGCCACTTCTCCGAACGGGCGCGGGTCCGGTCGCGGGCCACCCGGTCAGGCTCCGCCGTGCAGGCGGTGCGAGGCCTGACCGCGCGGCGGTAGACGTCCCTCGCCTCGCGAGCCGTTACAGGCCGGCGTGGTTGGAACGTACCCCGAATACGCGGCTATGGCCCCGCCCAAAAGGGTGTCTAAAGGGTGAGGCTTGGCTTGAGTTGCTTGAACCGGGCCAGCAGCCCGTTGATGAACTGGGGCGACTCGTCTGTGGAGAGCTCTCCCGCCAGGTGCACCCACTCGCTGATGACCACGCCCTCGGGCACGCCGGGCATCCACAACAGCTCGTACGTGCCGCCGCGCAGCAGGTTTCGGTCGACCGCGGGCATGCGGTCGAGCGTCCAGCCCTCGGCGTAGGTGGTGATCAGCTCGTCGATGCGCACGTTGTGCCTGGCGACGCCCTCGACGATGGTCGAGGTGTATTCGTTCACCGGGGGCTCCTGCCGCTCCACCCGCTCGGCGAGGATCTTCAGCGGATCCTCGCTGCGCAACTCGGCCTCGAAGAGGATGTCGAGGGCTCGCCTGCGCGCTTTGCCGCGTGCCGACACCTCAGGCCCGGCCGAGGTATTCGCCGCTGCGGGTGTCGACCTTGACCTTTTCACCGGTGGTGATGAACAGCGGGACCTTGATCTCGGCGCCCGTCTCCAGCGTGGCGGGCTTGGTGCCGCCGGTGGAGCGGTCGCCCTGCAGGCCCGGCTCGGTGTTGGCGATGGTCAGCTCGACGGCCGCGGGCAGGTCCACGTAGAGCGCGGCGCCCTCGTTGAAGGCCACCGTGGCGAGGGTGTTCTCCAGCATGTAGTTGGCGGCGGTGCCGACGGTCGTGCTGGAGACGTTGACCATGTCGTAGGTCTCGGTGTCCATGAAGACGAAGTCGTCGCCGTCCTTGTAGGAATATTGCATCTCGCGCTTGTCGACGTTGGCCACGTCGACCTTGACACCGGCGTTGAAGGTCTTGTCGACGACCTTGCCGGAGAGCACGTTCTTGAGCTTGGTCCGCACGAACGCGCCGCCCTTGCCCGGCTTGACGTGCTGGAACTCCACAACGGCCCAGAGCTCACCGCCGTCGAGCTTCAGCACCATGCCGTTCTTGAGGTCGTTGGTCGTCGCCACTCGTTCTTCTCCCGCGTGTGGCCGCTCTAAAGGACGAGCAGCTCCTTGGTCGTCTTGGTGAAAAGTTCCGGCCCGCCCTCGCGTGTCACGAGGGTGTCCTCGATGCGAACCCCTCCTCGGCCCGGAAGGTAGACCCCAGGCTCGACGGTGATCGGAACTCGATCCTCTAGTCTACCGGTCCGCGAGGGGCCCAGGAACGGCTCCTCGTGGATCTCCAGGCCGACCCCGTGCCCCAGGCCGTGCCGGAAGCGGGCGCCGTAGCCCGCGTCCTCGATGACGGAGCGGGCCGCCGCGTCCACGGCGTCGGCCCCGGCGCCCGGGGCGAGCGCGTGCCTGCCCGCGCGTTGTGCCGCTGCGACCAGGTCGTACACCTCGCGCTGCCAGGCGGCGGGCGGGCCGAGGCAGACCGTCCTGGTCATGTCGGCGTGGTAGCCGTGGTAGCGGGCGCCGAAGTCCATGGTCACCAGGTCGCCGGCGCGCAACTCCCGGCCGGTGGGGGCGTGGTGCGGGATCGCGCCGTTCTCGCCGGCGGCCACGATCGTGTCGAACGCGGGCTTGTCGGCGCCCAGCTCCGTCATGCGGTTGTCGAGGAGGCGGGCGAGGTCGCGCTCGGTCATGCCGGGCACGATCTTCCGTGAGATGTCGGCGAACGCCTGGTCGGTGATCTCGCAGGCGGTACGGAGCAGCTCCAGCTCGCCCTCGTCCTTGACCATCCGCAGCGTCTCCACCACCGGCCCGAGCGGCACCAGCCCCTCGGCCAGCCCCCGGAAGGTGGCCACGCTCATGCTCGCCGCCTCGATGCCCACGCCCGGCTCGGCCAGCCTGCCCGCCACGTCCGGTGCCTCGACCGACGGCACGTCCAGCGTGCGCGCCATGTCGATGTAGCGGTTGTCGGTGGCCAGCAGCGCCGAGCCGTCGGCCCTGACCAGGACGGCGGCGTTCGAGCTGGCCAGCCCGGTGAGATAGCGCACGTTGACGGGGGAGGTGACGAGCAGGGCGGAGACCTCGTGAGCCGGGAGCAGCTCGGCGAGCCGCGCCCGGCGCGCCGGATAGTCGACGGTCATTGCGCCAATGTACGCGCCACGCTCAAACGGCCGGGAGCCGCCATGCGCCGATGAACTCCGCGAGCGGCCCGGACCGGTCCATATCGCCCCTCTGCTGCGCCTTCGCCAGGTCGCGGTACACGTCGCCGATCTGGTCGATCGTGGCGTCGATCTGCCCCTCCTGGAACTTCCTGGCCGCCTTCCTGATCTTGGTCCGGGCCTTGGCGGCGACCTCGGGGTTCAGCCCTTGCATGCCCTCCTGCAGCGTCACCGCCTCATCGAACCGCCTCAGCCACGTTCGCCAACCGCCCGGCGGGATGCCCTCTCCGAGGGTGGCCTTGGGGGGCGCCGTCTCGCTCAGGGAGGCGGGCGGGTCGGTGTCGGGCAGGATGCGGGCCACGGTGGGGGGTGACGTGCTGGTGGACGGCTCGGTGGGCACCGTCTGCGTGGGGCCGGCGGCTACGGTGGCGGCGGGGGTGGCCTCCACCGTCGGCTCCTGCCCCGACCCGCCCCACAGCACCATGCCCACAGTCACCGCCACGATGGCCGCCACGGCCACCCCGAGCTGGAGGACCAACTTGCGGTTCGGCGAGGGCTCGGGCTCCAGGTCGCCGGACTGGTAGATCGCGGTGTCACCCGCGCGCGGCCCTGCGCCGCCGGGTCCGCCGAACTGGTAGACCTCCGTGGCGCCATGCGGCGCAGTGGCACCCGCGCCACCCGGCTGCCCGCCGTACGCGGCACCTGCTCCAGCCGCGCCGTACGCGGCACCTGCCGGCCCCGGACCGCTCTGCCCGCCGCCTGCGGGCCCGGCCGCCAAGCCGCTGTCACGCAGGGCGATGCCGGTCACCGGCATCGCCGGGTTGGCGCCCGGCCTGGTACCCGGTCTGGCGATGGCGGCAAGTGCCCGGCGGACGGCCTCACCGCTGGAGGGCCGCTTCTCGGGCGCTTCCGCGATCATGGCCAGGACCAGCCGGTCGAGCTCGGCGGGCACCTCCGC
Organism: Nonomuraea sp. H19; assembly: GCF_052068215.1. Classification (NCBI taxonomy): domain Bacteria; kingdom Bacillati; phylum Actinomycetota; class Actinomycetes; order Streptosporangiales; family Streptosporangiaceae; genus Nonomuraea; species Nonomuraea sp. H19. Next base: position 254,288 of record NZ_JBQHCV010000006.1, read on the forward strand.
CCTGAACGTGCTGGGCGGGGCGGGCTCGCCGCGGGACACGCCATCAGCGCCGGGCTCGCCACCGGTACCAGGCTCGCCACCGAAAGCCGCGCCGGCGGCCGGCTCGGCGTTCGGTGACCGGCCTTCGAAGGGCGACCGGCCACACAAGAGCTCGTAGCAGACGCAGCCGAGGGCGTACAGGTCTCCGGAAGCCTCCGCCTTCCCTCCGGCGGCCCGCTCGGGCGCCAGGTAACGGCCGTCACCCCGCGCGGGCTCCTGATCGTTCATGCCGAACCCGACGACCTTGAGCACCCCGCTGGCGGCCCGGCGAAAGCTGTCGGCGTCGACCTCCCCGTGCACGACCCCGGCCTGGTGCGCGGCGTCGAGTCCCGCCGCCGCCTGCCCGGCGAGATCGCACACGTCCACGATCGGCAAGGGCCCGTGCGCGGCCAGCTCCTCGCCGAGGCTGAGCCCGGTGAGATGCTCCATCACCAGGAACGGCGCCCCGTCATGCTCGCCGACGTCCAGCACCATGGCCACGTTCGGATGGATCACTCTGGCCACGGCCTGGGCGTGCTGCCTCAGCCGCTCCCGCGTGGCGGCCCCCGCCGCCTTGGCGCCGAGCACCTTCACGGCCACGACCCAGTCGGCCCGCGTGTCGTACCCCCGCCACAGCTCGCCCATCGGCCCTCTGCCGATGAGCTCGTCAAGCCGGTAACGGTTTGCGACCAAAGACGGCGTCGCGTCGGACATATAACCGCCAATTACTCGAACATCAGGATGTCGGACCCACCATAGGGCCACACAGCTCCTGCCGCCCCCCGCATCCCATTCACGACGCGCCCGACATGACGAACTCGCCGACGGCGGGATCGCTTCTCCGGCACGCCGCACCGAGCCTGCGCCTGTTCGGCCTGCTCACCGTGCTGATGCGGGCGCCGGGCACGGGCGGCCCGCTCACCCATGAGCAGGCCGCCCGGCGGCCCGGGTCAGGCGGTCGCGGGCTCAGGGACGCGCCGCGTACGGTCCGCCGGGGCGTCGTCGAGCGACTGCGGCGGCGCGTTGAAGACGGCCGTGTCGAGGCGGCCCTCCGAGCGCGCCACGAGGACCGGCACCACCATCTGGCCCGTCACATTGGTGGCGGTACGGATCATGTCCAGGATCGGGTCGATGGCCAGCAGCAGGCCGACGCCCTCAAGCGGCAGCCCCAGTGTGCTGAGCGTGAGCGTGAGCATGACGGTCGCGCCGGTCAGGCCGGCCGTGGCGGCCGAGCCGACGACCGAGACGAACGCGATCAGCAGGTAGTCGCCCACCCCGAGCGACACGCCGAACACCTGGGCCACGAAGATCGCGGCCAGCGCCGGGTAGACCGAGGCGCAGCCGTCCATCTTGGTGGTGGCGCCGAACGGCACCGCGAACGAGGCGTAGTCGCGGTCCACGCCGTTGCGCTCGATCGTGACCCGCTGCGTCAGCGGCAGCGTGCCGACCGACGAGCGCGAGGCGAACGCCAGCTCGATGGCCGGCCAGGCGTTGCGGAAGAACTGGACGGGGTTGACCTTGCCCCACACCGCCAGCAGCGTCGGGTAGACGGCCAGCAGCACGACGAGGCAGCCGATGTAGACGCCGGCGCTGAACTTCGCCAGCGGCGCCAGCAGGTCCCAGCCGTACGTGGACACGGCCTTGCCGATCAGGCCCGCCGTGCCGATGGGGGCGAGCCGGATGACCCACCACAGCGCCTTCTGGACCAGTTCCAGGACGGAGCGGCTCAGGCTGAGGAACGGCTCGGCCCGCTCGCCGATCGCCAGGGCGGCCGCGCCGAGCACGACTGCGAGGAACACGATCTGGAGGACGTTCACCTCGGTGAAGGCGGTGACGACGTTGGTGGGCAGGATGCCGGTGACGAAGTCGAGCCAGGTGCCCTTGCCCTCGGTGTCCACGGCCTTGGCGGCGCCGGTGTCGAGGGTGACGCCCTGGCCGGGGTTGATGACCAGGCCGAGACCGATGGCGAAGGCCACTGAGACGGACGCGGTGATGAGGAACCACATCAGCGTCTTGGACGCGAGCCTGGCCGCGCCGTTGACGTTGCGGAGATTGGCCACGCTGACCAGCACGGCGGTGAAGACCAGCGGCGGCACGGCCAGCTTGAGCAGCTGCACGAAGATCTGGCCGACCCTGGTCAGCGTCTCGGCCAGCCAGGACACGTCCCAGATCTTGGCGACGAACCCCAGTGCGACGCCGATCGCCAGGCCCAGCAGCAGTTCCAGGGAGAAAGAGAATCTCTTCACGAGAGGAAGGCTCCGGAAATTCACGGCATGCCGAAGACACGCCGGATGGGTGAGGTATGGAGGGATCGCGAGACGAGTCGGTCAGCGACAGAGCGAGCTGTGCAACCGGCACAGATCGATGTGCAGCCGCTCAACGAGCCACACGAACACCAGGGAGAACCTCACGAGGTCCATCAACAGCCGGGAAAATTCGAGCATTCCCCTCAAAAAGGGTGATTCACCGCACTACCCGGCGATGTCCTTGATCTTCTCGATCAGCCGCATACGGTCCTCGTGCGTCCTGCCGAACGGCGTCACGTTCAGGGTGGTCACGCCCGACTCCCGCAGCGCCTGCACGCGGTCGCGCACGAAGCCCTCGCTGCCGATCAGCGACATCTTCTCCAGCAGTTCGGCCGGGACCAGAGCGGCGGCCGCGTCCTTCTCGCCCCGGAGGTAGAGGTCCTGGATCTGCTCGGCCTCCTTCTCGTAGCCGTAGCGCCTGGCCAGGTCGTTGTAGAAGTTCTTGCCCTTGGCGCCCATGCCGCCGATGTACAGGGCCGCCATCGGCCGCCCCAGCTCCAGCAGCCCGGCCACGTCGTCGCCGATCGCCAATGACGCCTGCGCGATCACGTCCAGCGGGCCCAGCTCGGGGTCCCGCTTGGCGGCGCCCGCGGCCAGCGACGCCCCCCAGACCTCGCCGGCCTTCTCGGGCACGTAGAAGATCGGCTCCCAGCCCTCGGCCAGCTCGGCGGCCAGCTCGACGTTCTTGGGGCCGATGGCGGCGAGCACGATGGGGATGCGGGGGCGTACCGGATGGTTGATGAGCTTCAGGGCCTTGCCCAGGCCGGTGCCCTGGTCGGGCGGGAGCGGCACCGTGTAGTGCCGGCCCGCGTGCTCCACGCGCTCGCGCCGCCACACCTTGCGGCAGATCTCGATGACCTCCCGGGTACGCGCGAGCGGCGCGGTGTACGGCACCCCGTGGAATCCCTCGATCACCTGCGGCCCCGAGGCGCCGAGCCCGAGCGTGAAGCGCCCGTCGGACACGTAGTCCAGGCCAGCGGCCGTCATGGCCAGCAACGTCGGCGTGCGCGAGTAGATCGGCAGGATGCCCGAGGCGATCTCCAGCCGCTCGGTCTTGGCCGCGATGTATCCCAGCTGGCTGACCGCGTCGAAACTGTAGGCCTCGGCCACGAAGACGATGTCGAGCCCGGCCCTCTCGTAGTCGGCCAGCTCAGCCACCGTCTCCTTGAAGCCACCCGAGTAGTTGAGTGCCATACCGATGCGCATGCCGGGCTCCCGATGAACCGAATGATATTCCGTTTTTCCGGGAACAGGTTATCGTGCGGGCATGTCGCGCCGGGAGCGGCTAGCGTCTCTGAGTGGCTTCGGCTCGGGAGACGCCCCGGACGGGGCCATGCCGTAACAGGCGATAACTTGGTGATCACTCACAATCGCGAGTCGGATCGAGGAGCATGGTCGGGGTGCTGGGACGGGTTGTCGTGGTGTTGTCGGTCGTGGTGGCCGCGGCCTTGGTGGGACACCGGCTGATCCCGGCGCTCGGCGGGTTCACCCCCGTCCTGGAGAGCCTGCTGCCCTGGCTGGGGCTGGCGGTGCCGGTGTTGCTGGTGGCGGCGGCCGTGGCACGTTCCAGGCCGGCCGCCGCGGCGGCGCTGGTTCCCGGGGTGGTGTGGGCGGTGATGTTCGGCTCCACGTTGTTCCGCACGCCGCCCGGCGGCGCCAGCGACCTGGCCGTGGGCACGGTCAACGTGGGCGTGCGCAACAGCGCGTCCGGCGAGGCCGTACGCGCGATCGCCAAGGACCTCGACCTGCTCGCCGCCCAGGAGCTGACCAGCGGCGGCCCGGCGGCCAAGCAGCTCAACAAGATGTTCAAATACCACTACCCGGTCAGCACGGTCGGCCTGTGGAGCCGCTATCCGATCAGCCAGGCCAAGCCGCTCGACGTCGGCCTGGGCTGGCCGCGGGCTCTGCGCGCGGTGGTCACCACGCCCAAGGGCAAGGTCACGGTCTACGTCATGCACCTGGCCTCGGCCCGGCCGGGGCAGACCGCCTCGCGCGACGCCTCGCTCGCGCACGCCCGCAAGCTCATCGACGCCGACTCCAGCAAGCGGATCCTGCTGCTCGGCGACCTCAACACCGCGACCACCGACCGCGGCATGCGGGGGCTGACACCGCCGCTGACCGACGCGCAGAGCGTGGCGGGCGACGGTTTCGGGTTCACCTGGCCCTCGGAGTTCCCGATCACCCGGCCGGACCACATCCTGTTCAAGGGGATGACGGCGACCGAGGCAGGCGTCGCCCCGGCGGCCGGCAGCGACCACCGGGCGGCCATCGCCTCACTGCGCCTGTAGGAGGTGCAGATCCTCGGGCGTGTCGATGTCGGCGGGGTCCCCGTGCGCGTCGCACGGCACCTCGGTGACCAGTTCGGGATGCGCCTTGAGGAACGGGCGCGCCCCGACGTCGCCCACGGCCCGCTCGGCCACTTCGGCGAAGTGCCGGCGGGCGATCAGCACGGGGTTCCTGCGCCGCCCCCCGTAGGTGGCGACGGCCACCTCGGCGCCCGCGCCGATCAGTGCGCGCACCGCGCCCGGCCTGATGAGCGGCTGGTCGACCAGCGCGATCACGACGGATTCCGCCTCGTCCGGCAGCGCGCCGAGGCCGGCGCGCAGGGAGGAGCCCATGCCGGACGCCCAGTCCGGATTGCGTACGGTGACCGCGCCGTTCACCGACACGGTGGCCGCGCCGAGCACGACCACGACGGGGTGGCAGCCGCCCTCCTCCAGCAGCCGCACGCCGCGGTCGATCAGCCGCTCGCCCGCGTACTCGACCAGCGCCTTCGGCCTGCCCAGCCGGGCGCCCCGGCCGGCGGCCAGCAGCAGCCCCGCCACCTTGGCGCTCTTCATGGGACCTCGTGGTGGATGCGGCCTTCGGTGGTGGACAGCGGCCGTCCCGAGCCTCCCCAGCGCAGCTGGATCAGCTCGGCCGCGATCGACACGGCTGTCTCCTCGGGGGTGCGCGCGCCCAGGTCGAGGCCGATGGGCGAGCGCAACCTGGCCAGCTCGGCGTCGGTGAGCCCGCTCTCGCGCAGCCGGGAGAGCCGGTCCTCGTGGGTACGGCGCGAGCCCATGGCGCCCACGTAGCCGGCGTCGGTACGCAGCGCCACCTCCAGCAGCGGCACGTCGAACTTGGGGTCATGGGTGAGCACGCAGATCACCGTGCGCTCGTCCACCTGTACCGAGGCCAGGTAGTCATGGGGCCACTTGACCACCACCTCGTCGGCGTCGGGGAAGCGCTTGGCGGTGGCGAACACCGGGCGGGCGTCGCAGACCGTGACGTGGTAGCCGAGGAACTTGCCCACCCTGGCCACCGCGGCGGCGAAGTCGATCGCGCCGAAGACCAGCATCCGCGGCGGCGGCGCGAACGAATGCACGAACACCGCCAGGTCGTCCAGCCGCCGCTCCCCGTGCCCGCCATAGTGGCGGAGGCCGGTCAGGCCCTGGGCGAGCATGCCGCGGGCGTCGTCGTCGACGGCTACGTCGAGGCGTTCGAGGCCCAGGGTGCCGGACGAGCGGTCCGGCCAGATGATCCGGCGGGCGCCGACCCGGCCGGGGCCGGAGACGATGGTGGCCACGGCGACCGGCTCGTGCGCCTCCACGGCCGCGGCCACCTCGCCGAGCTCCGGGAACGTCTCGATCGAGACGGGCTCGACGAGGATGTCGATGATGCCGCCGCAGGTGAGCCCGACGGCGAAGGCGTCGTCGTCGCTGACGCCGTACCTCTGCAGGACGGGCGTGTCGATCTCGGCGGCCAGCTCGAACACGGCGCCCTCGACGCAGCCGCCGGACACACTGCCGACCACCTCGTCGCCGCGCACCGCCATGGCCGCGCCCGGCTGCCGCGGGGCGCTGCTCCACGTGCCCACCACCGTCGCCAGCCCGAACCTGAGCCCGGACCTCCACCACGGCATGATCTCCGGCAGCACGTCACGCATGGGCGAGCCTTTCGCTGAGTCGCTCGTAGGCGGCCAGGCTGTGCCCGGCCACCAGGTCGTCGAGGTACGGCAGGGCGGCCCGCATGCCGCCGGTGAGCGGCTGGTAGTCCGCGTACCCCTTGTGCGGGTTGACCCAGATCACCCGGTGCGCCTGCCTGGCCAGCCTGGCCATCTGCGTGCCCAGCAGCTCGGGGTCGCCGCGTTCCCACCCGTCCGAGGCGATCACCGCGATGGCCCCCCGTGCGCTGGACCGGGCGAGGAATTCCTTGAGCTCTTCCCCCAGCCGGGTCCCGCCGCTCCAGTCCGGGACGGCCTTGGACACCTCGTTGAGCGCGGTGCCCGGGTCGCGGTGCCGCAGCTCGGCCGTGATCGGGGTGAGCCTGGTGCCGACCGAGTAGACCCTGGTGGCCCGCGGCTCGCTCCTGACCAGCGCGTGGGCGAAGCGCAGCAGCGTCTCGGCGTAGGGAGCCATCGACCCGCTGACGTCGACGAACAGCACGACCGTACGGGGGCGGGTGGCGTGCCTCTTGCGGCGGAGCCTGGCCACCTCGCCCTTCCTGAGCGCGTCGCGGATCGTGCGGCGCTGGTCCAGGATGCCCCGGTGGGCGCTCTCGAACCGGCGCGAGCGCCGCCGCGCCCGGCGGCTTTTCAGCATGGCCAGCATCCGGTGCACCTCGGCCCGTTCGGCCTCGGTCAGCCGGGCCACGTCGCGGTGCCGCAGGATCTCGGCCCGGCTCGCGGCCGCGGGGGCCGCCGTACCGTCGTCGCGGCCCTCCTCCGCCTCTTCCCGCGCTGCCAGGTGCCTGGTGACGCTCGTGGTGCTCGTACGGGCCGTCGCCGCCTTCCGTCCGCCGAAGTACGCGGCGAAGCACCGGTCGTACCTGGGCAGGTCGTCGGGCATGGCGCAGAGCGTGAGCCGCCCGGCCCAGTAGACCTCGCCGGGATCGGTCACGTCGAGGTGGGCGAGCGCCTGGAGCAGGCTCTGCGTACGGTCGTGATCGGCGCCGACCCCGGCCGCGCGCAGCGTCCTGGCGAAGCCGGTCATGGTGGCGACGAGGTCATCCATGGGTGAGCAGCCCGTTGCCGAGGACGTGCGCGACGTCCTCCCGGTATTTCAGCGCCGCGCCGAGCGTGGCCGCCGCCCGGCCCGGGTCGAGCTCCTTGGCGCCCAGCGTCAGCAGCGCCTCGGTCCAGTCGAGCGTCTCGGCGACCCCGGGCGGCTTGACCAGATCGGCCCGCCGCAGCCGCTCGGCCGCCCCCGCCACCTGCATGGCCAGCGTCTCGGTGCAGTCCGGCAGCCGCCGCAGCAAGATCGCGACCTCGCGGTCGAAGCTCGGGTGCTCCAGCCAGTGGTAGAGGCAGCGCCGTTTGAGCGCGTCGTGCACCTCCCGCGTCCGGTTGGAGGTCACCACGACCACCGGCGGCGTGGCCGCCCTGACCGTGCCCAGCTCGGGGATCGAGATGGTGAAGTCGGAGAGCACCTCGAGCAGGAACGCCTCGAACTCGTCGTCGGCGCGGTCGATCTCGTCCACGAGCAGCACACTCGGCTGCGTCTCGATGGCCTTCAGCAGGGGCCGCGCGATCAGGAACCGCCGGTCGTAGATCTCCCCCTCCAGCCTGCCCACATCGGTGATGCCGGCCGCCTCGGCGGCTTTGAGATGCAGGAGCTGGCGGGCGAAGTCCCAGTCGTAGAGCGCCTGAGCCGCGTCCAGCCCCTCGTAGCACTGGAGCCTGATGAGGGGCGCCTTGAGCAGCGCCGCCAGGGTCTTGGCCAGCTCCGTCTTCCCGACGCCCGCCTCCCCCTCCAGGAACAGCGGCCGCCCCATCTTCAGCGCCAGGAAGGCGGCCGTGGCCAGTCCTTCGTCGGCCAGATAGGCATGCCGGTCGAGGAGTTCGATGAGCTTTTCAGGCGACTCGATGTCCATTGCCTTGATTGTCCGCCTCAGCACGCCTTCAGGCTACGTCGACACCGGATCCGGCGATATTCACCGCCGGCAACAGCCCGTGGTGCTCATTCCTTGGCTTCCCCGCGCTCCCGGATCAAAGCCTCGAGCTCGGCCGTGGCCCGGCGGGCGCGGGGCTTTTCCGACCCTTGGATCCCCATGGCCCCGATGGTCCGCCCGTCGGAGAAGTCGATCCGCGGCCACGGATCCCCCACCAGCAGCGTGACGTCCAGGATCTCCGGCCACGTATAGCGGTGCGTACGGACCGCGTTGACGATCGTGACGCCCTCCTCGTCGGCCTCCACCCGCACCCGCCCCAGCAGATGCAGCACGTAGGCCACCGCGCACCCGAACGCCACGATCGCCAGCCGGTCGGGCAGTTTGAACGGCTCGGCGATGAAGACCGCCATGATCACCGCCCCCGCCACGATCAGCACGGCGAAGCCGTAGGCGACGATCCTTGCCCGGCGCGGACGCCAGGTGACGGGCAGGGGCGGAGGCGAGACGGGCTGTGACACGAGGGAAACCTACCGCAGGTCCGGGCGAGAATCCGCTAAGCGGACCGCTGCAAGGGCCCCCACCAGGCCTTTCTCGTCACCGAAGATCCCGCAGCAGGAGCGCGGTCTCCAGCGCGGCCACGGTGGACTCGTACCCCTTGTCCTCCTTGCTTCCGGGCAACCCCGAGCGGTCGAGGGCCTGGTCCATCGTGTCGCAGGTGAGCACGCCGTTGCCGACCGGGGTCTGCTCGTCCAGCGAGATCCGGGTCAGGCCGGAGGTCACCGAGTCGCAGACGTAGTCGAAGTGGGCGGTCTCCCCCCTGATGACCGCGCCCAGCGCCACCACCGCGTCGCAGCGGCGGGCCAGCGCCTGCGCGACCACCGGGATCTCCAGCGAGCCCGGCACCCGGACCACCGTGGCCGTGGCGCCGCTGTCGGCGCAGGCCTGCACGGCCCGCGCCACCAGCTGGTCGGTGATCTTGGCGTGCCAGCCGGCCGCCACCACCCCGACCGTCAGCCCGGCGGCGTCGGGCACCGCGACGCCTGGCCGTCCTTCTCCGCTCATCGAGCCTCCTTGGCGTGAAGACCCCGAGGTTTCAACCCCGAGGAGGAAACGTTGTATGCGGCCGGTGACTCTGCGCTATCGTAACGGTCGTCCGGCGGCGAGAACCAAGCCGCCGGACCCACCGCCCAGCTGGCGGGATGTGACGCCTGCGGAGGCCGCGTAAGACCGTCGGACGGTTCCCCGTCCCTCGCCTTGACCGGGACGGCGACCGCCTGCGCAACAGGTAGATCCAGCTTGCGAAGGCTGGAATCTCCCGGCTTCGGCTGTGGAGAGGGAGTCAAGAGGCCTCCGAGATGTCATGGCCGAGCCGTTCGCGCTTGGCCTTCAGGTATCGCTCGTTGTAGGGGTTCATGGCCACGGGCATGGGCTCGCGGCCGAGGACCTTGACGCCGTACCCGTCCATGCCCTTGAGCTTGGCCGGATTGTTGGTGAGCAGCCGCGCCGACCTGACCCCGAGGTCGGCCAGGATCTGCCCGGCGTTGGAGAACTCCCGCGCGTCCACCGGCAGCCCCAGCTCCACGTTGGCGTCGACGGTGTCGCTGCCGTTGTCCTGCAGCCCGTACGCCCTGAGCTTGGCCAGCAGCCCGATCCCCCGGCCCTCGTGGCCGCGCAGGTAGACGACCACGCCGCGGCCCTCCTGCGCGATGGCCGACATGGCGTGGTCGAGCTGCACGCCGCAGTCGCAGCGCAGCGAGCCGAACACGTCGCCGGTCAGGCACTCAGAGTGGGCTCTGACCAGGACGTTCTCGCCGTCGCCCAGCTCGCCGAAGACCAGGGCGACGTGCTCGCCGCCGTCGAGCGCGCTGGCGTAGCCGTACGCCCGCCACACCCCGTACACGTTCGGCAGCCGCGTCTCGGCGACCCTGGTGACCATGCTCTCGGCCCGGCGGCGGTAGTCGACGAGCTGCTCGATGGAGACCAGGGCCAGGTCGTGCTCGTCGGCGAAGCGGCGCAGCTCGGGCAGCCTGGCCATGGTGCCGTCGTCGTTGACGACCTCGGCCAGCGCGCCCGCCGCCGACAGCCCGGCCAGCCTGGACAGGTCCACGGCCGCCTCGGTGTGGCCGCGCCGGGCCAGCACGCCGCCCTCGTGGTAGCGCAGCGGGAAGATGTGCCCCGGGCGGACGAGCTCGTTGGGCTCGGTTGCGGAGTCGGCGAGCGTGCGGATCGTCTTGGCCCGGTCCGCCGCCGAGATGCCGGTGGTGACGCCGTCGCGGGCGTCCACGGTGATCGTGTACGCCGTGCGCATGCGTTCCTTGTTGTGGAAGACCATGAGCGGCAGGCCGAGCCGGTCGAGCTCCTTGCCCTCCATGGCCACGCAGATCATCCCGCTGGTGTGCCGGATCGTGAACGTGCACAGCTCGGGCGTGGCCTTGGCGGCGGCGAAGATGAGGTCGCCTTCGTTCTCCCTGTTCTCGTCGTCGACGACCACGACCGCCTTGCCGGCGCGGATGTCCTCGATCGCGCGCTCGATCGGGTCGAGCTTGATCCGGCTCATTGCGCCACCACCACGGCCGGCGCCGCCGCCGCGCGGTATTCGCGCAGCCACTTGACGAACCCGATGACGACCAGCACGAAGAACACGGCGTACACGTATCCGGAGACCACCAGCCCCGAGCTGAACGCCAGTGGCACCCCGACCAGGTCCACGGCCACCCACACCATCCAGAAGTCCACCAGTGCCCTGCCCTGCGCCCAGGTGGCCACGGCGCTGCCGACGAAGATGTAGGCGTCGGCGGCCACCAGGAAGGCGCCCTTCGGCAGCGGCACGTGCGCGCCCCACGACAGGCCGGTGACGAAGAACAGCAACCCGACCACCGCCGTGCCCACCAGCATGACGCCGATCAGCACCGACCGCTCCCACCACTGGGCGGGGCGGATGGCCAGCTGTTTGCCGTCCTGCGTGCCGCGCCGCCAGGCCCACCAGCCGTAGACCGCGAGGCCCGCGAACAACGCCTGCTTGAGCGCGTTCCCGGTGATGTGCGCGTTGATGGAGGCGATGAACAGCAGCACCGAGCCGGTGAACTGCACCGGCCACGTCCACATCGACTTGCGCATGGCGAGCAGGACCGTGGACAGAGCGGCGATGTTGCCGATCAGGTCCGTCCAGAGCACATGTGTGCCGAATATCTCGAATCCGGCGTTGGCCCAGTTCACTGCCTGCCCACCAGCCTTTCCACATATTTCGCGATCACGTCGACCTCGATGTTCACCATGTCGCCCACCTGGCGGTCGCCCATGGTGGTGAGCTTCAGCGTGGTGGGGATAAGGCTCACGCCGAAGCTTTCGTCGTCAACCGTCGTGACCGTCAGGCTGATTCCGTCGATCGCGATCGAGCCCTTCTCCGCCACGTACCGGCTGAGCGCCTCCGACAGCGAGAACCGCAGGTCGTCCCAGCTCTCGCCGGGTTCCCGCGACAGCAGCACGGCGGTGCCGTCCACATGGCCCTGCACGATGTGGCCGCCGAGGCGCTGGTCGGCGCGCACGGCCCGCTCCAGGTTCACCACGGAGCCCTCGGTCAGCGCGCCCAGTGAGCTGCGGTCGAGCGACTCCTTGATCACATCAACGGTGAACACGTCACCTTCGACCGCCACGACCGTGAGGCACACGCCGTTGACCGCGATCGAGTCGCCGTGCTTGGCGTCGGAGGTGACGATCGGGCCGCGCACCGACAGCCGGGCTCCGCCGCCGGCCTGCTCAATGGCGACTACCTCGCCTTTTTCCTCGATGATTCCGGTGAACATCACTGCTCCCTGCCTGGTTGTGCGATGGGCCGGGCGATCAGCCGCACGTCCGGCCCGATGGGGGAAATCTCGTCAAATGTCAGGCGGTGGATGTCGCTGATCGTCCGCACCCCGGCCGCGCCGAGCGCGGCCGGCCCGGAGCCGAGAACCGCGGGCGCCAGGTACGCGACCACGCGGTCGATCAGGCCCTGCCTCATGAACGAACCGGCGAGCTCCGGGCCGCCCTCCAGGAACACGCTGACCACCTCGCGCGCCGCCAGCTCCTTCAGCAGGGCGTGCAGGTCGAGGCCGTCCTCGTGGCGGGGCAGGCGCAGCAGCTCGGCCGGGAGATCGGTGGTGACGTCGGCGGCCACGGCGACGAGCGTGGGCGCCGCGCCGTCGAGCACCCTGGCGGCCGGCGGCGTCCGGGCATCGGTGTCGACGACGACCCGCAACGGGGCCCGCCCGCCCGCCGGCGTGCCGTCAGGCAGGCTCCCGTCATCGGCAGTCCCCGCGCTGTGACGGCTCCCCGCATCGTCGAGAGCGGGGCGATCCGCTGAGCCGAGGTGGGCGGCGGCCGAACCGGAACGACCACTCAGGGCCGCGTCCCGCCCGGCACCCGAGGCCGAGCCGGCATGCGGGGTCAGGGCACCGTCCAGGGCCGGCTCGGCGTTCGAGGGGCCGCCGGCGTTCGGGGCCAGGACGGCGGGGCGGGCGGTGAGCCGCGGGTCGTCGGCGAGGACCGTGCCGATGCCGGCCACGATCGCGTCGGAGGCGGCCCGCAGCCGATGCACGTCGGCCCTGGCCTCGGGGGAGGTGATCCACTGGCTGGTGCCGTCCTCGGCGGCCGACCTGCCGTCCAGCGTGGCGGCGAACTTCCAGGTCACGTGGGACCGGCCGCGCCGCGCGTAGGTGAGCCATTCCTCGTTGACCCGCTCGGCCGCGTGCGCCAGCACCCCGATGGTGACCGCGACCCCGTGAGCCCGCAGCCGCGCGGCCCCGCCCGCGGCCTTCGGGCTGGGGTCGGCCACCGCCACCACGACTCGCGCGATGCCCGCGTCGAGCAGTGCCCGGCTGCACGGACCCGTCCTGCCGGTGTGGTCGCAGGGCTCGAGCGTCACGTACGCGGTGCCGCCCCTGGCCCGCTCCCCCGCCTGCCGCAGCGCGACGACTTCGGCGTGCGGCCCGCCCGCGTACACGTGGAAGCCCTCGCCGGCCACCCCGCCCGCGGCGTCGAGCACGACGCAGCCCACGACGGGGTTGGGGCTGGTGGTGCCGCGTCCGCGCCCGGCCAGGTCGACGGCGCGCGCCATGTGCGCGGCGTCCCGCTCGGGTATCTGCACCCGGGTCTCCTACTCGCCAGTAGCTCCAAGCCACGGCGGGCCCCGGGGGATTCTCGCGATGCACGGATGCACCACAGAAGGCGTCCGGCTGGGACACCGGACACCTCGCGCGCTACCTCCCATCCGGACTTTAACCGTCGGTCCCGGAATTTCACCGAGTCAACCGGCCGATGGCATCGGCCGGGTCGCGGACTGTCACCGCCGGTTCGGACTTTCACCGACCCCGGAGCACGCTAGCTCTCTTTCTGGTAATCAGTGTGCCATGCCCGGTGCGGCGGACGCGACCGCCCCCGCAATTCAGAACAAGCGCTCGCTTCAGGCGGCCGTCATCCGGTGCGCGCGGCGGGCCGCTGGGGCGTACCTCACCTGGGCGGGGACCAGCCCGAGCCCGGTCTGCAGGGTCCTGAGCGTCACGGTCGCCCACAGGTCGCCGATCGGCGTGGCGGGCAGCCCGTACAACCTTCTGGCCCAGCGGGGCAGCGTGGCGAAGGCGAGGCACGTCAGGGCGGGCAGCGCGGGCTTGAGAGGCGTCAGCAGGAGCGGGAGCGGGGCGTTGAACGACAGGCGCAGCGGGTGGGCGGCCTCGGGGACGAATCGCAGGCCGGGGCGTTCGGCCTCGATGTAGTCGCGCAGCTCGGCCACCGAGCCCGGGACGTCCTCCGCCTTCAACCCCACCACCTCGGCGGCCCGCCGCCACTCGGCGACGAAGGCGTCCGCCTCGGCGTCCGTCAGCCGCACCCCGGCCCGGCGGGCGACCGTCAGATAGGAGTCCACCTCGCCGACGTGCACCCAGCGCAGGGCGGCGGGCTCGTCCAGCCGGAACGTGGTGCCGGTGTCGGGGTCGTAGGCGGTGAGCGTGGCGTGGATCTTGCGCACCCGGCGTCCGGCCCGCTCGACCTCGGCGCGGGTGCCGTACGTGCGCACACGGACGAACTCGGTGGTACGCACGAACCGCGACCAGGCCTCATGCGGATCCATGAGCGCGGAGTTCTGCAGCACGCCGCGCATCGCGCGCGGGTGCAGCCCTTGCATCAGCAGCGCCCGGATGCCGCCGACCAGCAGGATGGGCTCGCCCATCACGCGCCACGTCACCGAGCGCGGACCGAAGATCCCATGGTCCCCCATAAGTGATTGGTTACCCAAATGGGGGCGTAATCATGTCACGCGGCTGGCGCGGGCTCCGGCGGCGCGCAGCTCATCGATGGCGGCGACGGGGTCGGAGGCGCCGTAGACGGCACTGCCCGCCACGAACACATCGGCGCCCGCCTCGGCGCAGCGCCCGATGGTCTCGGCGTCCACTCCCCCGTCCACCTGCACCCAGATCCGGCCGCCGTGCCGCTCGGCGAGCGCCCGCGCCCGGCGGATCTTCGGCAGCACCATGTCGAGGAACTTCTGCCCGCCGAACCCCGGCTCGACGGTCATCAGCAGCAGCATGTCCAGCTCGCCGAGCAGGTCCTCGTAGGGCTCGACGGGCGTGGCCGGGTTGAGCGCGAGCCCCGCCCTGGCGCCGAGCGCGCGGATCTCGCGAAGCGTCCGGACAGGGGCCTTGGCCGCCTCCGCGTGGATGGTGACGCTGCCCGCGCCGGCCTCCGCGTACTGCGGCGCCCAGCGGTCGGGGTCTTCGATCATGAGGTGGCAGTCGAGCGGCGTCGAGGTCGCCTTGCGCAGCGCCTCGACCACCGGCAGCCCGAGGGTGAGGTTGGGCACGAAGTGGTAGTCCATGACGTCGACGTGCAGCCAGTCGGCGTTCGGAACGGCGGCGGCCTCGTCGGCGAGCCTGGCGAAGTCGGCGGCGAGGATGCTGGGCGAGATCTGTACGGCCATGATTTGCCAAGTCTATTGACTTCGGCGAGGGTCTCGCTCCACACCAGGCGCACACGGCCGAACATGCGGCTGAATACCGCCGCCTGTTCGGAGTGGGTCCGGGTATGCCCGGCACGTGTACGCCGTCCTCAGCGTGCCCGCTCCGGACCGCGTGAGCCCGGCGTCGTCGTCAGGGACGCTTGCGGAGGAGGACGAGGAACATGGCGTCCGTGCCGTGCCGATGCGGCCAGAACTGGGCGTGCGGCCCGGCGCCGAGCCCGTCCACCTCGGGCAGGTAGTCCCGCGCGTCGAGCTGGTCGGCATCGCCTCTGCGCGCGATGACGTCCCCGACCACCACCCGGGTCTCGGCCAGGTGCGGCGAGCAGGTGACGTACGCCACGACGCCACCGGGCCGCACGGCCTCCAGCGCCGTGTCGAGCAGCCGCCGCTGCAGCCTGCCCAGCTCGGCGATGCTGGCGGGATCGCGCCGCCACCGCGCCTCCGGCCGCCGCCGCAGCGCCCCGAGCCCGGTGCAGGGCGCGTCGAGCATGACCCGGTCGAACACGCCCGGCCGCCACGCGGGCTCCGTGCCGTCCGCGGTGACCACGGTCGCGTCGCGGGTGGTCTGCCAGACCAGCCGCGCCCGGTGGTATTGCACGTCGGCGGCCACCAGCCGGGCCCCGCCGGGGAACCCCGAGCCGCTCACGTCCCCGTGCGTGGCGATGGCGTCGAGCAGACCCGCCTTGCCGCCCGGCCCCGCGCACATGTCGAGCCACAGCTCCTCGCCGTCCCGCTCGACGGGTACGCGGGTCAGGGCGAGCGCCACGAGCTGGCTGGCCTCGTCCTGCACGGCGGCGCGCGTCTCGGCCACGGCCTCGATCTGCCCGGGATCACCTTCGGGCAGGTAGGCTGCATACGGCGAATAGCGGCCCGGGAGGGCCCCCGCGGCTTCGAGCTCCTTGACCGAGCTGCGTCCTGGCCGCGCGACCAGCGTCACCTGGGGGCGGGCGTTGTCGGCGGCGAGCAGGTCGGTCAGCTCGGCGTCCCCGCCCAGCGCGTCGCGGAAGGCGGAGACGATCCACCGGGGATGACCGTGGGCGACGGCGAGGTGGCCGACGGGGTCGTCGGCCGCGTCGGGCGCGACGATGGGCACCCACTCTTCGAGCGTCCTGGACGCGATCTTGCGCAGCACGGCGTTGGCGAACTTGGCCGCGCCGGGACCGACGCGCAGGCGTACCAGGTCGACGGTCGTGCCGACGGCCGCGTGCGGCGGGACGCGCATGCGCAGCAGCTGGTGGGCGCCGAGCCGCAGGGCATCGCGCACGTCGGGGTCGGGCGCGCGGTCGCTGCACATCTCGATGATCGCGTCGTACGTGCCGAGACCGCGCAGCGTGCCGTAGGCGAGCTCGGTGGCCAGCGCCGCGTCGCGCCCCTTGATGCCGCGGTCGCGCAGGAGGCGCGGAAGGAGCAGGTTGGCGTACGCGTCGCGCTCGTCGACGGCCCGTATGACGTCGAAGGCGGCGTTGCGGGCCGGGTCGCGCGTGGGTCTGCGCGGACGGCTCCCGCCGCCCCCCTGGCCCCTCCGGCCGGGCGTGCCCCCGGACTGCTCCGGCCGGGTCACGCGAAGATCTCTTTGCTCTCCGGGCGGACTCCACGAGCCCACTCCACGGCACCCATCAGCCGCTTGCCCTGCGGCTGCACCTCACCCAGCTCCACAGCGTGGGTGGCGGTCCCGACCAGCACCGCCGTCTTCGTGGCGGCGATCTCGCCCGGCGCCAGCCGCTCGCCGGGCACCAGGCGCGCCGGTCCGAGCTTGATGCGGTGCCCGCGGAACTCGGTCCAGGCACCGGGGTTGGGCGTGCAGGCCCGGATCAGCCGGTCGACGTGCATGGCGGGCTTGGCCCAGTCGACCCGGGCGTCGGTAACGTTGATCTTGGGGGCGATGGTGACCCCGTCGGCCGGTTGCGGCCGCGCCTCCAGGGCGCCGTCCTCGACGCCGTCCAACGTGGCGGCGAGCAGCCCGGCCCCCGAGACCGACAGCCGCTCCAGCAGCCCCCCGCTGGTGTCGGTGGTGCGGATCGGCTCGGTGACCACGCCGTAGACGGGTCCTGCGTCCAGCTCCTTGACGATCTGGAACGTGGTCGCGCCGGTGATCTCGTCGCCGTGGAGGATGGAGTGCTGGACGGGCGCCGCGCCGCGCCAGGCGGGCAGGATCGAGAAGTGCAGGTTGATCCACCCGTGCCGGGGCACGTCGAGCGCGGACTGCGGCAGCAGCGCGCCGTAGGCGACCACTGGGCAGCAGTCGGGCTCCAGGGCGCGCAGCTGGTCGAGGAAGGCCGGGTCGCCGGCCTTCTGCGGGCGCAGCACCTCGATGCCCGCCTCCTCGGCGAGCTCGGCCACCGGCGAGGGGTGAACCTTGCGTCCCCGGCCCGACTGGGCGTCCGGGCGGGTGACGACGGCCACCACGTCGTGCCGCGGCGAGTCGATCAGGGTGCGCAGTGACGGCAGCGCCGTCTCGGGTGTGCCCGCGAAGACCAGACGCATGCTCTCAGAGCGCCTTTCCGCCGGTCACGTGCGGCGAGTATTTGACCACAGGGGCCGCCAGGCCGCTCCATTCGGCCTCGCGGACCGCCTTCATCGCCAGCTTGCGCTGCTTGGGGTCCATGCGGTCGATGAACAGGATGCCGTCGAGGTGGTCGGTCTCGTGCTGGAAGCAGCGGGCCATCAGGTCGGTGCCCTCCAGCGTGACGGGCTCGCCGTGCATGTCGAAGCCCTTGGCGACGGCGCGGATGGCGCGCGGCGTCGGGAACGACAGGCCGGGGAAGGACAGGCAGCCCTCCTCGCCCTCCTCGTCGAGCTCGGAGGAGAGGTCCAGGTCGGGGTTGATCAGGTGGCCGAGCTGGTCGTCCACGTAGTAGGTGAACACCCGCAGGCCGACGCCGATCTGGGGGGCCGCCAGGCCCGCGCCGGGCGCGTCCATCATCGTGTCGGTGAGGTCTTTGACCAGCTTGCGGAGCTCCTTGTCGAAGTCGACGACCGGGGCCGCCGGGGTGCGCAGCACCGGATCTCCGAACAGCCGGATCGACTGGATCGCCAAGGGGCTCACTCCGTTTCTCGAGGGTGGATCAGCCCAGTTTAGTGCAGCTGTGGAGCCAGACCTCGCTACCCGCGGCGAGCCACCGGCCGCACCCCGCCCGGCCCCGGCCCGCTGTCTGCCGCGGACCGCCCGACACGGCGCACTCGGCCCCGCTGGCTGCGGCGAGCCACCGGGCGTGGCCCGCGGCCCGACGCGTCGCACTCGGCCCCGTTGTCTCCCGCAAAACCGCCCGACACGGCGCACTCGGCCCCGCTAACTGCGGCGGGCCACCGGGCGTGGCCCGCCGTGCTCCAGCGAGCGGGCCTTCATCGCGGCCTTGCGCGCCGCCTTGGCCACCGCCTGGTCGTCGTGGGCGGAGGCGAGCATGTCGAGCACGGCGATCGTGTCGGGGTGGCCGACCGCGGGCATCTCACCGACCAGCTTGATGAGGTCCTCTCCGGGATCGGGCGGGTCGAGCCGGCCCGCGGCGGGACCGGACAGGTGCATGAGGGCGGCCAGGGAGTCGACCGCGATCCACGTGTGGTCCTCGGGGCTGAGCGGCGGCGCGTCCAGGTCGCGGATGTGCAGCCAGGAGGCGGCGTAGCGGCGCATCAGCGGGTGGTCGAGGGCCTGTCTGACGGGCACCTCGGCCTCCGGGCCCAGCTCTTCGAGTATGGCGCCGACCGCGCCGCGCTGCCCGGCCGTGCCGGAGGCGGCTATCTCGATCAGGTCGCGGGCGGCCGAGTCCGGCGAGCGGCGCTCCAGCCAGCCGGCGACGGCGCTCTGCGTGGCCGTGCCCCGGACGAGCGCCTCGACCAGCTCGGCCGCGGACAGGTCGGCGAAGACCTCCACTTCGGCCGCCGTCGGCGCGTCGTGCCCCTCGCGCAGCAGGTCGCGGCGGATGGCCCAGACGCCGAGCGGGGTGAGCGCGGTGCGGCCGGCGGCGGTCTGCTCGACCAGGCCGCAGTAGGCCAGCAGCGACAGCGCCTCCAGCAGCTCGGCGGGAAGCGCGGCGGCGATCTTGCGCATCTCGGCGGGGCCGGGCGCGCAGGCGACCTCGTGGGACTGGAGGATGCCGCGGGCGAGGTTGGCGGTGGCGACGCCGGAGCGTACGGAGTAGACCGTGGCGAGCATCTCGGCCAGGTGGCCGTCGACGACGGCGGAGCCGGTCAGGCCGGCGTCGGCGCGATCGAGCACGTCCATGACCACGCCGTCCCAGAACTCCAGCGTGGCCTCGACCGTGAGCTGCATCGACAGCGGGCCTCTGGAGGCGCGGCCACCGATGATCTTCAGCAGGCCGGTGTTGACGGCGACGATCCACACGAGGCGGAGCCGGGAGGCGGGCACGCCGAGCTCTTCGGCGGCGGCCGCCGCGTCGGCCTCGCTCAGGTGCCCCTCGCGGCTCACCTGGCGGGTGCCGGTCCAGGCGGTGAGCCTGATGGCGTCGGCGACGAGCGGCACCGCGGGCACCGCCCTGGCCAGTTCGGCGTCGGATGCCAGCAGGACGGGCGGGAACGTGAGCGCCTCGTGCTCCTCCACGGGAGTCTCCTCGGCCTGCCGTGGCGGCACGGCAGCCTGCTCATCGATCAGCTTACGCAGCTCGGCGAGGTCGAAGACGTTGTTGGCCACCCACGAAACTTACTGCACAGCAGTCACATCGGCGTACTCAACGGATGGCCCGGGAGCGGGCCTTGAACGCGGCCTTGCGGGCCGCCTTGGCCACCGTGCCGTCCTGAATGGAGCGTCCGAGCAACTCCAGAACGTCGACGACGTCAGGGTGGTCGACTCGCCACATCTCTTCGATCATGTGGGCGGGCGGGCCGGAGGCGGCCATGTTCTCGGCGAACACCTCCGGGTCCTCCTCGGCCGCGGGCAGCGCCAGCGCCAGCATGTCGACGCTGACCCACAGCAGCTCCTCTTGGGTGAGCGCGGGCGCGGGCAGCCGTCTTGCGGCCAGCCAGTGGATGGCGTGCGGCCGCAGCTCCTGATCGTCCAGGTAGTCGCGCACCTGCGGCTCGGCCTCGGCGCCGAGCCGGTCCACGATGGTGATCGCGATGCCGCGGGCCACGGCGGGCGCGCCGGAGGCGGCGGCCAGCAGTTCGGCGGCGGCCTCACCGGGCGTCCTGCCGGTCAGCCAGCGGTCGATGTCGTCCTCGGCGAGCTCGGTCGGCACGCCGTCGAGCAGCCCTTCGATGAGGCCGCGCGCGTCGGCCTCGGCCAGGTCGGGGGCCTCCGGGGCGTCGAGTCCCAGCGACAGGTAGTGCTCGCGCAGCGCCCACACGGCCGGCGGCGTCAGCTCCGCGTGGTCCCCGGCGACGTGGAGCAGTCCGCACCAGGCCAGCCGGTCGAGCACCGCGGCCAGGTCGATCCCGGCGGCGCCGCCGATCTCGTCGAGGTAGTCGCCGATCACGCTGACGGGCACCCGCACCTGCAGCCGGTAGAGCATGTCGAACAGGTCGTAGAGACCTTCGTCGAGCTCGCTGGAGCCGGTGATCGCGCCGCCGGTGTCGTGCTCGATGATGCGGGCGACGGTCTGCGCCCATTCGGTCAGCGGCTCGTCCACGCCCGGTAGCGGCTGCTCACGCAGCATTGGCACGGTCCGCAGCGCGGCGAGGAGGTCTTCGGGCGGGGCCAGCCGGGCGGCGGGCAGGGGCGTGCAACCGGGGCAGTCGCAGGGCGCCTCCCCCAGGTCGGGAAGCTCGCCCGACGGGATGGCGATCGACTGCTCGAGCGACTCGGGGCCGATCGAGCTGAACAGGCTCTTGGCCATGCCGAAGTTCGCCGGGTCGGCGAGCGCCTCGGGCATGCGCGGCGCGATGTCGTCGAGCCTTTCGCGCATCCGAGCCGCTCTCGGCTCGGGCACCGCGCCTGACTCGCTGAGGTAGTCGACCAAGGTGCGGGCAGCCTCGACGGTTTCCGGCGCGCTTTCGGGCGGCGCGATGACCTTGCGCGGGTAGATGGACAGCAGCAGCTCGTCGAAGGTTTCCGGAGTGAAATCGGCGAGTTCGTTGACGTTGAGATAGTCGCTGGCGTAGTCGCAGAGCAGGCGGACCTCGTCCGCGTCAACCTCGACTTCCCGCGCGCGCCCCCAAGCACGCAGGTCGTCGATGGCTTGGTTCACCCATTCGATCGACACAGGGGCACGCTAACGGCTGGCCTCCAGATGAGCGAATCGGGGAAAGGGTCTAAATCAGGTCGAGGGGGTCGACACTCACCCTCACGACATCTGGCGCCTTACGCGCCGCCCGCACCCCGCTGGCCCCCTTGAGCGCGGCGGCCAGCGCCGCGCCGCCGCTCCTGCGTACCCGGATCATGGCGCGTTCCTGGCCGGTCTCCTCCACGGGCACGGGGCCGAGCACCTGAGCGTCGGGCGGCAGGCGTACTTCGTCGAGCATCTGCCTGACCGCGCTCGCCGCGCCGGTCAGGGTCGCCATCCGCACCACCGGGGGGAAGCCCAGCTCGGCGCGGTCGGCGAGCTCGCGCTCGGCGTGAGTGACGGGATCCCATCGCAGCAGGGCCTGTACGGCGGGCAGGGCGGCGTCGGCGAGCACCACCAGCTCGGCGCCGGGGCGGAGCAGGGCGGCGGCGTTCATCCAGCGGCGCACGGCCTCCTCGGCGGCCCGCAGGTCGGCCCGGCCGAGCAACGCCCACCCGTCCAGCAGCACGGCCGCCGCGTAGCCGCCTTCGGCCACGGGTTCCGCGCCCGGCGTGGCGACGACCAGGGCACGGGTGGCGCGCACGGTCGCCAGCACGCCGTCACGGCCGGACGTGCGCACCGGGACGGAGGGAAAGGCGCGGCCGAGCTCTTCGGCCGTGCGCCGGGCGCCGGTGACCACGGCGCGCAGTCTCGGGCTGCCGCAGGAGGGGCATCGCCAGTCGGCGTCCACCCGGCCGCACCAGCGGCAGTAGGGGGCGGCGTGGCCGGCCCTGAGCGCGAGCGGCCCATGGCAGTGCGACGCGGGCCCGCCTGCCCCGCCGAGACCACCGGCCCCGCTGAGACCGCCCGCCTCTGTCACGCCGGTGGGTCCGCCCAGCGCCCCCGCGCCGCCGGGCCCACCCAGCGGCCCTCCCGGAGCACCCTGCGCGGCCGGCCTGTCCGGAGGAACGGCTGCGCCTGCCGGACCACCGCTCAATGAACCGGTCGGAGGACTCAGCGGAATGGTCAGCCGGGAGCCCGTGGCGACGCTCCCCGCCTGCGGGACGGCAGAGGCCAGGAGGACCGCGGCAGTCCGGGTGGGAGGCAGGACGCAGCGGGCGGGAGTGCGGCAGTGGCGGCAGGCCAGGGCGGGGAGGTAGCCGCGCCTGGGGACCTGCACCAGCACGGGGCCGCTCTCCAGCCCGTGGCGCAGGGCTCGCCAGGCGAGGCTGGGCAGCCTTGCCTGGCGGGCGGCCTGGTCCTTGGCGAGCTCGGCGTCCTCGCCGGCGGGGCGCACCCGGGGGGCGAGGCTTCTGATCACCGTGCGGGTGGCCACGATGGGCCTGGCCCAGCGGCCGGCGATGAGCTGGGTGGCCTCGGCGGTGCGCGCGTAGCCGCCGATCAGCATGGCCGCGCCGGTCCTGAGGGCTCTGAGGCCGAGGACCTCACGGGCGTGGGGGTAGGGAGCCAGGCGTTCCGCGTGCAGATCGTCGCCGTCGTCCCAGATCGCCACCAGGCCGAGATCGGCTACGGGGGCGAACATGGCGGCCCTGGTGCCGACGACGGCGCGCACCTGGCCTCTCAGCACCTTCAGCCACCGTCTGTAGCGCTCGGCGGGACCCAGGTCCGCGGTGAGAGCCACGTGCCTGCCGGGGCCGATCGCCCGTGCGAACTCGGCGTCGGCGAGCGCCACGTCCTTGCCGTCGGGGACCACGACGACCGCTCCCCTGCCGCCGTCCAGGGTCGCCCGCACCGCCTCGGCCATGGCGGCGGCCCACCCCCTGGCGCCCGGCAACGCCGACCACACGGCTCTGGGCGCCCGGCCGCTGCGTAGCGCGTCCAGGAAGGAGGGGCCGGTGGGGTAGGCGTCCCAGGCGCTCCCGCTCGGTTCGGGCGGCTGGGCGGCGTCCGGCTCGTCCTCTTTGGGGATCTCCGACTCGGTCTTGGCGTGGCGCGGCGGGACGGCGAGGCGGAGCACGTCGGCGAGGGTGCCCGCGTACCGGTCGGCGACCGCTCTGGCCAGCCCGGCGATCTCGGGCGTCAGCACCCGCTCGGGGGAGACCACGCGTTCGAGGGGCGTCAATTTGCCGACGTGATCGCTCTCGTCGGCCCGTTCCAGGATGAACCCGTCGACCAGCTTGCCCGCGAACCGCACCCGGACGCGGACTCCGGGTTCGGCGGTCTCATGCAGGGAGGCGGGCACCAGGTAGTCGAAGGGGCGGTCGAGGTGCGGCAGCGGGCTGTCCACCGCTACCCTCGCCACCGGCCGCTCAGGAGCGGGGACGGGCGCCCCCGTGGTGTCCTTGGACGACGCGGGGGGCCGCACGGCGTCGAGCGGCAGAAGGGCGTCGTCGGAGTCGGTCACGCATTACGTCTACCAGACCTCATCACCGGCGACGCCCGCCTCGGAGCAGCCGGAGCCGCCTCACAGGGCGGCGCCGAAGCCTCTCACGAGGGGCGCTGAGCCAGAACCGCAATCGGGCGCGCGACAGCCCCGAGCGCCCGGTCGCACCGGCGCCAGCCCCGCCCGGTCGCACCGTCGTCCGGAGTCCGCCGGCGAGCGGCCTCTCCAGCCGCCGACGTCGACATCGCGGTCAGCGATCGCGCCCCGGACCCGGCCGGACCCGAGCGATCCCCGGGCGCACTCAGAGGCGCCGCGTCCTGGCGCGGCGCCTCTGAGCCCGAGGTCATGTCACAGACCGGCGGCGGTCCTCAGGGCCTCGGCGCGGTCGGTGGACTCCCAGGAGAAGCCCTCACGGCCGAAGTGCCCGTAGGCGGCGGTCTCGGAGTAGATCGGGCGCAGCAGGTCCAGGTCGCGGATGATGGCGGCCGGCCGCAGGTCGAACACCTGCAGGACGGCGCCCTGGATCTGCTCCACCGGCAGCTTCTCGGTGCCGAAGCACTCCACGAACAGGCCCACCGGCTGGGCCTTGCCGATCGCGTACGCCACCTGCACCTCGCACCGGTCGGCCAGCCCCGCCGCCACGACGTTCTTGGCGACCCAGCGCATGGCGTAGGCGGCCGAGCGGTCCACCTTGGACGGGTCCTTGCCGGAGAAGGCGCCGCCGCCGTGGCGGGCCATGCCGCCGTAGGTGTCGATGATGATCTTTCGCCCGGTCAGGCCGGCGTCGCCCATCGGGCCGCCGATCTCGAAGCGGCCGGTCGGGTTGACCAGCAGGCGGTAGCCCTCGGTGTCGAGGTCGAGGTCCGCGAGCACGGGGTCGACCACGTGCTCCTTGATGTCGGGCGTCAGCATCTCCTTGAGGTCGATCTCGGCAGCGTGCTGCGTGGAGACGACCACGGTGTCGAGGCGGACCGGAGTGTCGCCGTCGTATTCGATGGTGACCTGGGTCTTGCCGTCGGGACGCAGGTAGGGCACGGTGCCGTTCTTGCGCACCTGCGACAGCCGCTGGGCCAGGCGGTGGGCCAGCGTGATCGGCAGCGGCATCAGCTCGGGGGTCTCGCGGCAGGCGAAGCCGAACATGAGGCCCTGGTCGCCCGCGCCCTGCCGGTCCAGTTCGTCGCCGTCGCCGCCCACCCGGTGCTCGTAGGCGTCGTCGACGCCCTGGGCGATGTCGGGCGACTGGGCGCCGATGGACACCGACACGCCGCACGAGGCGCCGTCGAAGCCCTTGTGGGAGGCGTCGTAGCCGATCTCCAGGATCTTCTCCCGGATGACGCCGGGGATGTCGACATAGGTCTCGGTCGTCACCTCGCCCGCGACGTGGACCTGGCCGGTAGTGATCATCGTCTCGACGGCGACCCGGCTCTTGGGGTCGTCCTTGAGCATGGCGTCGAGAATCGCGTCACTGATCTGGTCGGCGATCTTGTCCGGGTGGCCTTCGGTGACCGACTCGGAGGTGAACAGGCGACGTGACAACTCAGTGGCTCCTCATGCAGCGGCTGCTGACGGATGAAAGGCCCCGGACGCATGGACATGCCAGGGCCTCGCCGAAGTCTAGCCCTACCCGGTGCCGGGTCGCGAAACTGTACACGGTCTGCTCCGATCATAGTTCCGGCAAGGGATCGGCAGGCAAGATCTCCGGGGCGAAGATCTCCGCGTCGGCGGCGGCGACCACCGCCGCGTACTCCTCATCGAACTCGAACGCCATGGAGCCCAGCTCGATGACGAATCCAGGCAGGATCGGGCCGAGTCTGGTGTGGCGCGAGAACTCCGCGACCACCGACACCGGCCGATCGCTCCTGAGCGTCCTCGTGGCCAGCACCGTAACGGACACGCCGGTGACCACGATCAGGAAATTCCCCGCCTCCTCCGGCCCAGCGGATAGCGCGGGGAAGACATAGTGGATCGCCCCTCGATCACCAAGCAACGTTCTACAACGATCTCTGACAACAGAACCGACCGGCATTCTGTCCCCCTTTGCCCCAAGTATCCGCAGGCATGGAGGGATGTCGCAACAGCTGATCGGGTAATCGGTCTTGTAGCATTTGGCGCGTTCCGCCGGGCCGTCGCGGCCCGGGCGCACCCGTCAGGACAGGCGGGCGGCGACCAGGTCCCAGACCGCGTCGGCGACGTCTTCCTTGGGCCCGCGCGGCACCTCGACCGGGTCTCCGCCCGCGACCAGCACGGTGGCCGCGTTGTCGGGGGTGCCGAAGGCCAGCCCCTCCCCGACCTGGTTGACGACCAGCAGGTCACAGCCTTTGCGGGCGAGCTTGGCCTGCCCGTTGGCGAGCACGTCGTGCGTCTCGGCCGCGAACCCGACGATCACCAGAGGGTACGCCCCGCGCCCCCGGCCACGAAGACCTTGACCGCCACCGGACGCCGCCCCCGCGCCATCCACGACAATCTCGGCGTCCGGCGCCCGTCCAGCATCACCAGAGGCCGATGCGGCCATCCCGGCACCCGCCGCGAGACCTCCACGGACACCACCGTCCGATGGCCCGCCCGGCGCGGCGGCACGGGCCCGGCCGCGGCGCTCTCCAAGCTCGGCGAGGATGTCGGGATTCTTGGTGAGATGGATGGGCTCCGGCTCGCCATCGGTCTTCTTGATCTTTGATTCGTGCCTGTTCGCGGGCCGGAAGTCGGCCACGGCGGCGGCCATCACGACCACATCGGCGTCACCGGAGGCGGCCAGCACGGCCTCGCGCAACTCCGCCGCGGACTCCACCCGCACCACCGCGGCCCCCGCGGGGTCCGGCAGCGCCACGTTCGCGGCCACAAGGGTCACCTCGGCGCCTCTGGCGACCGCCGTGCGGGCCAGCGCGTAGCCCTGCAGGCCCGACGAGCGGTTGCCGATGTAGCGGACCGGGTCGATCGCCTCGCGGGTGCCGCCGGCGGAGACGACCACCTTGCGCCCGGCCAGGTCACGCGGCCGGCCGCGCAGCACGCGCAGGCAGACCTGGAAGATCTCGGTGGGATCCGGCAGCCGCCCGGGGCCGGTGTCGGCGCCGGTGAGGCGCCCCACGGCCGGGTCGATCACGACGGCCCCCCGCTCGCGCAGCGTCGCGACGTTGGCGCGGGTGGCGGGGTGCTGCCACATCTCGGTGTGCATCGCGGGCGCGAACACGACCGGGCACGTGGCCGTCAGCAACGTGTTGGTGAGCAGGTCGCCGGCCAGCCCGTGCGCGGCCTTGGCCAGCACGTCGGCGGTCGCGGGCGCCACCACGACGAGATCGGCCCGCTTGCCGATCCGCACGTGGGGCACCTCGTGAACGTCGTCCCACACCTCGGCCGACACAGGGTTGCCCGACAGGGCGGCCCAGGTGGGCTCGCCCACGAACTTGAGGGCCTCGCGGGTCGGGACGACCCGCACCTCGTGCCCCGACTCGGTGAACAGGCGCAGCAGCTCACATGCCTTGTATGCGGCGATGCCGCCGCTGACGCCCAGCACGACCTTCATCGAAGGGGTCAGACCGCGCCTTCGATGGGCTCGGCATTGAGCAGGCCCTCGGAGACCTCGCGCAGTGCGATGGACAGCGGCTTCTCCTGAGCGTGCGTCTCGACCAGCGGGCCGACGTATTCCAGCAGGCCCTCGCCGAGCTGGGAGTAGTAGGCGTTGATCTGGCGAGCGCGCTTCGCGCCCATGATCACCAAAGAGTATTTGCTGTCGACGATGTCGAGCAGCGCGTCGATCGGCGGGTTGGTGATGCCCTCCGCGGCCGCTGTGGTGCCTGCCACGATTGTCAGACCTCTCGGTTGGTGGTTGTCGTGACCCCCTGAGGGTCAGTCATCAAGGCTATCAGCCGGTGACACACATCTTGGACGCTCGTGTTCACGAGCGTGAGGTCGAACTCCGACTCGGCGGCCATCTCGACCCGTCCGGCCGCCAGGCGGCGCGCGATGACATCCTCGGGCTCGGTGCCGCGGCCTCGCAGCCGCTTCTCCAGCTCCTCCCATGTGGGAGGGGCCAGGAACACCAGCAGCGCCTCCGGCATGCTCCTGCGCACCTGCCTGGCGCCCTCGAGGTCGATCTCGAGAAGGGTCGGCACGCCCTCGGCCAGCTTCTTCAGCACCGGCTCGCGCGGCGTGCCGTAGCGGTTGCCCGCGAACTCCGCCCACTCGAGCAGCTCGCCGGCCTCCACTAGCCGGTCGAACTCCTCGCCGTCGACGAAGTAGTAGTGGACCCCGTGCACCTCGCCGGGCCGGGGCCGCCTGGTGGTCACCGAGACCGACAGCCACACCTCGGGGTGTGCCCGCCGGAGCTCGGCGACGACCGTTGACTTGCCGACGCCCGACGGCCCTGAGAGGACCGTCAGCCGCCGCTCGCTCATGGGCAGGAGATCGACCTCCGCTCCTGGTCCGACCCCCTCGCGGGCACCTGCATCGCCGGACCAGGACCTGTCGGTCACTTTCCTACCCCCCGTTGAACCTGCGCTTTCGTTGGAACAGAGATTAGCTCTCGTTCCCACCGAACTCGCGCTCGAGGGAGGCCCTCTGGTTCGCGCCGAGACCCCGCACGCGGCGGGACTCGGCGATGGCAAGCCGCTCCATGAGCTGCTTGGCGCGGACCTTGCCCACGCCGGGGAGCGATTCCAACAAGGCCGACACCTTCATCTTGCCGATGACGTCGTCGGTCTGCCCATCCTTGAGCACCTCAGCCAGAGAAACCGCGCCATGCTTGAGCCGGTTCTTGACCTCGGCACGCTCTTTACGGGCCTTGGCAGCCTTCTCCAGGGCTGCGGCGCGCTGCTCAGGGGTCAGGGGAGGAAGAGCCACGCCGGGTCACCTCGAATTTCTGTCGATGTACTCGGACGGGAAGGGAAACTAGCTGGTCATCGCCCCCTAAGCAACGTCAAGAGCGGTTTCTCTCGCCACAAAATCCACTTCATCACTATGCGTGCCCGAAAAATCACCCAGTGCTGATCAAATCGTCCCCACTTCCCCGTTCGCGCGTCGGCACGCGACGATGTCGGGAAACGCAATGATGATCGCATTCGAGTCCCAAGTCGATGTCCGAAATCCCGCCCGTATAGCGCCGAAACCCAGTACAGGAACGGCGCGCGCGACTCTGCGGCATGCATTATGATCTTGCGTACGAGGGTCCGCGACGGGGCGTTGGCGGCCACCCGACACGGGCGCGACGGGGTGCCGATTCACCACGGCGTGGGCCGAGCGTGCGCTCGTCACGGCGAGCAGCCCGTGAGCCTTCACGACCGGCCATGACGGACGGCCACCGGCTACGGCGCGTGCGGGCAGGCCGGCTTGCCGTAAAAGGATCTTTTGACGCGGGACGACGGGCACGGCGCGGCGAAGGCCGGCCACGGCGGAGAGGAGCGCGCTGACACGCGGCCGAGGAACGCGGACGCCGAGCACCGCACAGAGCTCAGCACCGCACGGGGATGCAACACGGACGCCGAGCACCGCACAGAACTCAGCACCGCACGAGGATGCAACACGGACGCCGAGCACCGTGCGGGGGTCAGGCACAGCACAGAGTTAGCAACACGGGGTAATGCGACATGCGCCACTAAGACCCGCGCGCGCCACTTGACGCGACACGACTCGACGCGGACATCAGGCCACGCGGCGCAGGGAGGCGGCGATGGCGGCCGCCGCCGCGCCGGGATCCGGGGAGCCCGTGATCGGCCGTCCGATGACGAGCAGATCCGCCCCGTCCGCCAGCGCCTGCTCAGGCGTGGCCACCCGCGCCTGGTCCTGCGTGTCGGCCCCCGTGGGGCGCACTCCGGGCGTGATGAGCGTGATCCCCTCCCCCACCTCCGCCCGCACCGCCGACACCTCGTTGGGCGAGCACACCAGCGCCGTGGCGCCCGCCTCCACCGACAGGGCGGCCAGGCGGCGCACCGCGTCGTCAGCGGGCCCGATGAGCCCGATGCGGCCCAGGTCGGACTCCGTCAGCGAGGTCAGGATCGTCACCGCGGCGATCTTGGTGTTGGGCGCGGACTCCACGGCGGCCCTGATCATGGCGGGCCCGCCGGCCGCGTGCACCGTGAGGATCGCCGGGCGCAGCCGGGCGACGGCGCGGGCGGCGCCGGCGACGGTGTTCGGGATGTCGTGCAGCTTGAGGTCGAGGAACACCTGCACGCCGCTGGCCCCCCGTACGGAGGCGATCACGTCGGGGCCGTAGCGGAGATAGAGCTCCAGACCGATCTTGACCGTGCTGACGTGAGGTGTCACCAGGGCCGCCCACCGGGCGGCGGTCTCCAGGTCGGGGGCGTCAAGGGCAACGGCGATGGGTGCGTGAGTCAAGTGGTGCTCTCCTCGGGATCGAACGTCAAGAGGTGCTGTCCTCGATGAGCCGGGCTCTCCGCGGTGAGTCGACAGGTGCTCCCGTGACAGGCCGGAGCCGAGGGGAGCTCCCGCGGCGGGCGAGACCGCAGGTGAGGACTCACTGCGCGCTCTCCTCGGCGTCGACGAGCAGGTGGCGGGGGGCGCTGCCGGGCGGGCGGTGCGCGAGGCCGACGGCGTCGGCGAGCCGCTGGAAGCCGCGGGCCCTCAGGAGGTCTTCAAGCTCGCGTTCGATGCGCAGGCACGCGTACGGGTCGTGGAACAGCGCGGTGCCCACGCCGACCACGCAGGCGCCCGCCAGGACGAGCTGGAAGGCGTCCCTGCCGGTCATCACGCCGCCCATGCCGATCAGCGGCACTCCGGGCAGGGCCGCGTGGACCTGCCAGACGCATCGTACGGCCAGCGGCAGGATGGCGGGCCCCGACAGCCCGCCCGTCACGGCGGCGAGCGAGGGCCGCAGCGACTCGGTGTCGATGGCCATGCCCAGCGGATTGTTGATCATGGACAGCGCGTCGGCCCCGGCGTCCACGCAGGCTCGCGCGACGGCCACGATGTCGGCCACGTCGGGCGCGAGCTTGGCGACGACCGGCACGTCGTAGCGCATGATGGAGCGCACGGAGGCGATCACCTCGGCGGCCGCGCTGCCCTCGCGGGCGAAGACCCGTCCGCGGTCCTCCATGTTGGGGCAGGAGAGGTTGACCTCCAGCGCGGTCACTCCGGGCGCGTCGGCGAGCCTGCGGGCCAGCTCGGAGTATTCGGCGACGGTGCCGCCGCCGATGGAGACGATGGTCTTGATGTTCCGTTGCGCCAGCCAGGGGAGCTCGCGCTCCAGGAAAGCCTCGATGCCCGGCCCCTGCAGCCCCACGGCGTTGAGCATGCCCGAGGGCGTCTCGGCCATGCGGGGCGTGGGCCGGCCCGCGCGCGGCGCCATGGTGATCGAGCGGGTGGTGAGGGCGCCGAGCCGGTGCAGGTCGAAGAACTGGGCCAGCTCCCGCCCCGAGGAGGCGCAGCCGGCGGCCGTGGTGATCGGGTTCGCCAGCTCCACATGCGCCAAAAATGTCCGCATATCAACTGACATGTCGCGCACCGCCCCCGGGGGCGCCGAGCGCGTCGAACGGGATCGTCCCCACGTCCTCGAACCGCACCCGCTCCCCCCGGAACACCGGCCCCTCAGCGCACGCCCGGACCATCCTGGTCGCCCCGTCGTCCCCGATGACCGGTATCACGCAGGTCATGCACACCCCGATGCCGCAGGCCATCTGCTCCTCGACCGCCACCTGCACCGGGATGTCGAACTCCATCGCCACCGCCGTCACGGCCCGCAGCGTCTCCATGGGCGCGCAGGCGTAGACGGCGTCGGCCCGGGTGTCGGCGATCACCGAGGGTAGCGCGTCGGTGACCTTACCGCGTAGTCCGAGCGAGCCGTCCTCGGTCGTGAGCGTGGTGGTCTCGGCGATCCTGCGGGCCCGCATCGCGCCGAAGACCCGCTCGGCCCCGGCGCCGCCCAGCACGAAGTCCACCCGGCAGCCCCGCGCCAGCAGCGCGTCGGCCAGCGGGAACAGCACGGCGGAGCCGTATTCGGCGCCGACCAGCACGCAGTGCACCGGGTCGCGGGGCAGCGGGAAGGGCCGGCCGAGCGGCCCGACCAGGTCGAGCGTGTCGCGGGCGCGCCGCTCGGCCAGCCAGGCCGTGCCGGGGCCGCCGGTGGTGAAGACGAGCTCGACCGTGCCGCCGTAGTCCGGCTTGACGTCGTGGATGGAGAACGCGCGGCGCGTCACCATCGACGTGTGAGCCCCTCCGACGGCCACGGAGACGAAGTGACCGGGGCGGAAGCGCTCGGCTATGCCGGGCGCCACCACCGTCAGCGCATGGTAGGCGTCGACCCGGCGCGTCGTCAGCACCGTGCCCGTCACCTGCACCGGAGTGCCGGCCAGTCGTCTTCACCTCCCGCGCGGGGTTCAGCCCCGGAGTGCCTGTGCGTGCTCCTGGAGTGACCGTACGCCGACGTCGCCGCGTACGATCGCCTGAATGCCCGCGGCCGCCGCGGCGAGTCCCGCCACCGTGGTGATGCACGGGACGCCGCGCAGCACCGCGGCGGTGCGGATGTCGTAGCCGTCGAGCCGCGGCCCCGACTGTCCCGGGCTGCCGAAGGGCGTGTTGATGATCAGGTCGACCTCGCCGTCGAGAATGGCCTGCACGCTCGTGGGCTCACCTCCGGGACCAGGTCCTTCGCTGTGCTTTCGCACGATCTTGGCATGGACGCCGTTGCGGCGCAGCACCTCGGCGGTGCCCTCGGTGGCCAGGATCTCGAATCCGAGATCCGCCAGCGCCTTCACAGGGAAGATCATCGCACGCTTGTCCCTGTTGGCCACGGATACGAACGCGCGTCCCTTGGTCGGCAGTTCGCCGTAGGCGCCGGCCTGCGACTTGGCGTAGGCGATCCCGAAGAACTCGTCGATGCCCATGACCTCGCCCGTCGAGCGCATCTCGGGCCCCAGCACGATGTCCACGCCGCGGAACCGGTTGAACGGCAGCACCGCCTCCTTGACCGCGATGGACGCCTCCATCGGCAGCGTGCCGCCGTCGCCGGTGGCCGGCAGCATGCCCTCCTTCCGCAGCGCGGCGACGGTGGCGCCGAGCATCACCCGGGCCGCCGCCTTGGCCAGCGGCACCGCCGTGGCCTTGGACACGAACGGCACGGTACGGGAGGCGCGCGGGTTGGCCTCCAGGACGTAGAGGACGCCGGCCGACATGGCGTACTGGACGTTCAGCAACCCCCGCACCCCCACACCGCGCGCGATGGCCTCGGTGGCGGCGCGGATGCGCTTGATGTCGTGGCTGCCGAGCGTGATGGGCGGCAGCGCGCACGCCGAGTCGCCGGAGTGGATCCCGGCCTCCTCGATGTGCTCCA
The DNA here is from genome assembly GCF_052068215.1 of Nonomuraea sp. H19. NCBI lineage: Bacteria > Bacillati > Actinomycetota > Actinomycetes > Streptosporangiales > Streptosporangiaceae > Nonomuraea > Nonomuraea sp. H19. The sequence goes on from NZ_JBQHCV010000006.1 coordinate 287,241, forward strand.
TGACGCCGCCCAGGTAGAGCTCCTCGCCGTCGTAGAGGGCGTCCACGTCGATCTCGATGGCCTCGTCGAGGAACTTGTCCACCAGCACCGGGTGGCCGCCCTCCTGGGCCGCCATATAGGTGGAGAGCGTCTCCTCGTCGTAGACGATGGCCATGCCGGCCCCGCCGAGCACGTACGACGGGCGTACGAGGACGGGGTAGCCGATCTCCTCGGCGATCTCCCGCGCTTCGGCGACGGTGAGAGCGGTGCCGTGCTTGGGGGCGGGCAGGCCCGCCTCGGCCAGCACCCGCCCGAACGCGCCGCGCTCCTCGGCCAGGTGGATGGACTCCGGCGGGGTGCCGACCACGGGCACGCCCGCGTCCTTCAGCGCCTGCGCCAGGCCCAGCGGCGTCTGGCCGCCGAGCTGCACGATCACGCCCGCGATGGGCCCGGTCTGCTGCTCGGCGTGCACGACCTCCAGCACGTCCTCCAGGGTGAGCGGCTCGAAGTAGAGCCGGTCGGAGGTGTCGTAGTCGGTGGAGACCGTCTCGGGGTTGCAGTTGACCATGACGGTCTCGAACCCGGCCCTGGACAGCTCGAATGAGGCGTGCACGCACGCGTAGTCGAACTCGATGCCCTGTCCGATGCGGTTGGGCCCGGAGCCGAGGATGATGACCTTCGGCCGCTCACCGGAGGGGACCTCGTTCTCCTCGTCGTAGGTCGAGTAGAGGTAGGGCGTCTTGGCGGCGAACTCGGCGGCGCAGGTGTCCACGGTGTTGTAGACCGGCCGCAGCCCGAGGGCGTGCCGCAGGTCGCGCACCCGCGCCTCGTCGATGCCGCGGATCTCGCCGATCTGCACGTCGCTGAACCCGTGGTGCTTGGCCCGCTGGAGCACCTCGGCGGTCAGCTCGGGCGCCGCGGCGATCGCCTGCGCCTCCTCTTCGAGGAGGAAGAGCTGGTCGATGAACCACGGGTCGACGTTCGTCGCCTCGAAGAGCTCCTCGGGCGTGGCGCCGGCGCGGATGGCCTGCTGCATCGTCCGCAGCCGCCCGTCGTGCGGGGTGCGGCACGAGTCCAGCAATTCCGACTTGTCGGGAACGTCCCCCGCCCAGGTGAAGGAGGAGTCCTTCTTCTCCATCGACCGCAGCGCCTTCTGCAGCGCCTCGGGGAAGGAGCGGCCGATGGCCATGGCCTCGCCCACGGACTTCATGTGCGTGGTGAGCGTCTGGTCGGCACCCCTGAACTTCTCGAACGCGAACCGCGGCACCTTGACCACGATGTAGTCGAGCGTCGGCTCGAAGGAGGCCGGGGTCTCCTTGGTGATGTCGTTGGGGATCTCGTCGAGCGTGTAGCCGATCGCCAGCTTCGCCGCGATCTTCGCGATCGGGAAGCCGGTGGCCTTGGAGGCCAGCGCGGAGGACCGGGACACGCGCGGGTTCATCTCGATGACGATCATGCGCCCGGTGCGCGGGTCGACCGCGAACTGGATGTTGCAGCCGCCGGTGTCGACGCCGACCTCGCGGATGACCGCGATGGCGACGTCGCGCATGTTCTGGTATTCGCGGTCGGTCAGGGTCAGCGCGGGCGCGACGGTGACGCTGTCGCCGGTGTGGACGCCCATCGGGTCGATGTTCTCGATGGAGCAGACGATGACGACGTTGTCGTGCTTGTCGCGCATGACCTCGAGCTCGTACTCCTTCCAGCCGAGGATCGACTCCTCCAGGAGCACCTCGGTGGTCGGCGAGGCGTCGAGCCCGGCGCCGGCGATGCGCCGCAGGTCGGACTCGTCATAGGCGAACCCGGACCCGGCGCCGCCCATCGTGAACGACGGCCGGACCACGACCGGATAGCCCAGCTCGCGCGCGGCGGCCAGGCACTCGTCCATCGTGTGGCAGATGGCCGACCTGGCCGACTCGGCGTTGAGCCCGTGCTCACGGGCGACCTTGGCGACGATCTCCTTGAACCGCTCGCGGTTCTCCCCCGCCTGGATCGCGTCGAAGTCGGCGCCGATCAGCTCGACCTTGTACTTCTCCAGCGCGCCCGACTCGTGCAGCGCGACCGCCGTGTTGAGCGCGGTCTGGCCGCCCAGCGTGGGCAGCAGCGCGTCGGGCCGCTCCTTGGCGATGATCTTCTCGACGAATTCGGGGGTGATCGGCTCGACGTACGTGGCGTCGGCGAACTCGGGGTCCGTCATGATCGTCGCCGGGTTGCTGTTGACCAGGATGACGCGGAAGCCCTCGGCCCGCAGCACCCGGCACGCCTGGGTGCCCGAGTAGTCGAACTCGCACGCCTGGCCGATCACGATCGGCCCGGAGCCGATCACCAGGACCGACCTGATGTCCTCACGCTTGGGCACGGCTCATGACCTCACAGAACTCGTCGAAAAGGTAAGCGGCGTCATGCGGCCCCGCGGCGGCCTCAGGGTGGTATTGGACGCTGAAGGCCGGCCCGTCGAGCAGGCGCAGGCCTTCGACGCAGCGGTCGTTGAGGTTGACGTGGCTGACCTCGGCCCGCCCGTAGGGGGTGTCGAACGGGCCGTCGAGCGGCGCCTCGACCGCGAACCCGTGGTTGTGGGCCGAGATCTCGACCTTGCCGGTGCGCACGTCCTGGACGGGCTGGTTGACGCCGCGGTGGCCGTACCGCAGCTTGTAGGTGGACAGGCCCAGAGCGCGGCCGAAGAGTTGGTTGCCAAAGCAGATCCCGAAAAATGGGACTTTGGACTCCAGAACCTGCCGCAGCGCCGACACGTCCGCCGTGGCCGGGTCGCCGGGGCCGTTGGAGAAGAACACGCCGTCCGGCCGGACGGCCATGATCTGCTCGTACGTGGCCGTCGCCGGCAGCACGTGCACCTCGCAGCCGCGCTCGGCCATCCGATGCGGGGTCATGCCCTTGATGCCGAGGTCCACGGCCGCGACCCTGAACCCCCGCCCACCTCCCCTGCCGATCGCCGGCACCACATAGGGCTCGGCCGTGGCCACCTCGGCGGCCAGGTCGGCGCCCTCCATGCCGGGCGAGCGGCGTACGCGCTCGACGAGCTCCTCGACCGGGGCGTCAGGAGCGGTGAAGATCCCGGCGCGCATGGCGCCGCGCTCGCGCAGGTGGCGGGTGAGCGCGCGGGTGCCGGAGATGGCGATCCCGACGACGCCCTGTTCTTTGAGGTAGTCCTCCAGCGAGCGGTTGGCCCGCCAGTTGGAGACGATCCTGGACGGCTCGCGCACGACGTAGCCGGCCACCCAGACGCGGCCCGACTCGGGGTCTTCGTCGTTGACTCCGGTGTTGCCGATGTGCGGAGCCGTCATGGCGACGATCTGCCGGTGGTACGACGGGTCCGTGAGGGTCTCCTGGTAGCCGGTCATGCCGGTGTTGAAGACCATCTCGCCGAAGGTCTCACCTTCGGCGCCATAGGGGAATCCCTGGAAGACGCGGCCATCTTCCAGGACGAGCAGGGCGGTGTTCAAACCAGCTTCCCTTCCAGAACGGTCGGCCTGCCGCGCAGGAACGTGGCCACTACTCTGCCAGGCAGCGTCATCCCCTCGTAGGGGGTGTTCCTGCTCTTCGACGCGAAGGCGGTGGGGTTGACTTCGGTGCGGACGGCCGGGTCGTAGAGCGTGATGTTGGCCGGGGCGCCGACCTCCAGCGGCTGCCCCTGCCCGGCCAGGCGGCCGATACGCGCGGGCGCGACGGACATGCGCTGGGCGATCCCCGCCCAGTCGAGCAGCCCGGTCTCCACCATGGCCTCCTGGACGACGCTGAGCGCCGTCTCCAGGCCGACCATGCCCATGGCCGCGGCCGACCACTCGGTCTCCTTGTCCTCGACCGGGTGGGGCGCGTGGTCGGTGGCGACGATGTCGATCGTGCCGTCGGCCAGCGCGGCCCGCAGCGCCTCGACGTCCGCGCGGGTGCGCAGCGGCGGGTTGACCTTGTAGATCGGGTTGTACGCGCCCACCGGCGACTCCTCGACCAGGTCGTCGGTGAGGAGCAGGTGATGCGGGGTGACTTCGGCGGTGACGTTCCAGCCCTTGGACTTGGCCCAGCGGATGATCTCCACGGAGCCGGCCGTCGAGACGTGGCACACGTGCAGCCTGGAGCCGACGTGGGCGGCCAGCAGGCAGTCGCGGGCGATGATCGCCTCTTCGGCGACCGCCGGCCAGCCGGTCAGGCCGAGCCGGCCGGAGATGACGCCCTCGTTCATCTGGGCGCCCTCGGTCAGCCTGGGCTCCTGGGCGTGCTGGGCGACGACGCCGTCGAACGCCTTGACGTACTCCAGGGCGCGGCGCATCAGCACCGCGTCGTCCACGCACTTGCCGTCGTCGGAGAAGACGCGCACGCGGGCGGCCGAGTCGGCCATCGCGCCGAGCTCGGCGAGCTGCTTGCCCGCCAGGCCCGAGGTGACGGCGCCGACCGGATGCACGTCGCAGTGCCCGAACTCGCGACCCAGCCGCCACACCTGCTCGACCACGCCGGCGGTGTCGGCGACGGGCGAGGTGTTGGCCATGGCGTGCACGGCGGTGTATCCGCCGCGGGCCGCCGACTGCGTGCCGGTCTGCACGGTCTCGGCGTCCTCCCGGCCGGGCTCGCGCAGGTGCGTGTGCAGGTCGACCAGCCCGGGCAACGCGATCGCGCCCCCACCGTCAACCACCAGATCGTCCCCGTCGCCACCGGCGCCACCGCTGACCGGGCCCGCTTCGGGGCCGGCTGGGATGATCGCGGCGATCACCCCGCCCGAGACCTGGATGTCGGCAAGCTCCCCGCCGAGAATCCTGACATTACGTATGATCATGCGGTCTCTCCCCCGAGCAGCAGGTACAGGACGGCCATGCGGATGGTCACACCGTTGGCGACCTGCTCCACGATCGTGGACCGCGCCGAGTCGGCCACCTCGGCGGCGATCTCCATCCCCCGGTTCATCGGCCCGGGATGCATCACGATCGCGTCATCGGGCATCTTGGCGAACCGGTCCCGGTCGAGCCCGTACCGGCGGGAGTATTCGCGCTCGCTCGGGAAGTATGCGGCGTTCATCCGCTCCTTCTGCACCCGCAGCATCATCACCACGTCCGACTTGGGCAGCACCGCGTCCAGGTCGTACGACACCTCGCACGGCCAGGTGCCGACCGAGACGGGCAGCAGCGTGGGCGGCGCGACCAGCGTGACGTCGGCGCCGAGCGTGCCGAGCAGGAGCACGTTGGAGCGGGCGACGCGGCTGTGCAGCACGTCGCCGACGATCGTGACCTTGCGCCCTTCGAGGCTGCCCAGGCGGCGGCGCATGGAGAAGGCGTCGAGCAGCGCCTGCGTGGGGTGCTCGTGGGTGCCGTCGCCGGCGTTGACGACGCTGCCGCGCACCCAGGTGGCCAGGCGGTGCGGCGCGCCGGAGGCGCTGTGGCGGATGACGACCGCGTCGGCGCCCATGGCCTCGAGGGTGAGCGCGGTGTCCTTGAGCGACTCGCCCTTGGACACGCTCGACCCCTTGGCCGAGAAGTTGATCACGTCGGCGGACAGCCGCTTGGCCGCCGCCTCGAACGAGATCCGGGTCCGCGTGGAGTCCTCGAAGAACAGGTTGACCACGGTGCGCCCGCGCAGCGTGGGCAGCTTCTTGATAGATCGTTCCGAGACCCGCGCCAGCTCCTCGGCGGTGTCGAGGATGAGCAGCGCGTCGTCCTTGGCGAGGTCGCCCGCCGAGATCAGGTGCCGGTTCACAGGGCGTCCCCCTTCATGAGGAGCACGGCGTCGCGTCCGTCGATCTCCTCCACGTAGACCCTGACCTTCTCGCTCTTGGCCGTGGGGAGGTTCTTTCCGACGTAGTCGGCGCGGATGGGAAGCTCGCGGTGGCCGCGGTCGACCAGCGTGGCGAGCTGCACCGCGGTGGGGCGGCCGAGGTCGTTGAGCGCGTCGAGCGCGGCGCGTACGGTGCGGCCGGAGTAGAGGACGTCGTCGACGAGGACGACGATCTTGCCGTCGATGCCGTCGGGCGGCAGCTCGGTGCGGCCGAGCGGCCGGGCCGGCTTGAGCCGCAGGTCGTCGCGGTACATCGTGATGTCGATCGAGCCGACGGGGATCTTGACGCCTTCGAACTGCTGGATGCGGTCGCCGAGCCGGCGGGCGAGGGTGGCGCCGCGGGTCGGGATGCCGAGGAGGACGACGTCGCCGGCGCCTTTGGTGCGTTCGAGGATCTCGTGCGCGATCCGGGTCAGCGCCCGGTGCACGTCCGGGGCTTCCAGCACCGCCCTGGGATCGGACATGACGAAGCTCACCACCTTTCCCGCCTCACGGGACGGGTCTTAAAAGGGTGTTGGTCGGGACACACAGTACCAGGGCCTACCAGGTACAACGCGAGTGCCCTCCCACGGCGCGCGGCACCACGTCGACGCCTTCCGCGGCGGAATCGCGTACCGGGGTGACGTCCCTCATCTTGGGGGATATCGCAAGGATGACATTCCATGTCGATTCCGAGGTCGGGCGGCTGCGCCAGGTGCTCCTGCACAAGCCCGACCTGGCGCTCAAGCGGCTGACTCCGGCCAACAAGGACGCGTTCCTGTTCGACGACGTGCTGTGGGTCCAGCGCGCGATGGAGGAGCACGAGGAGTTCCAGCAGGTGCTGCGCGACCGCGGCATCGCCGTCCACCTGCTGGCCGACCTGCTCAGGGAGACGGTCGACATCCCGGAGGCGCGCAAGCACATCCTCGACGCGGTCATCGACGAGCGCTGGCTCGGGCCGGCGGCGATCGACGACATCCGCAACACGCTCGACGGCATGGACCCGGCGACGCTGCAGGTCTACCTGACCGGCGGCATCACCAAGCGGGAGCTGGTCGAGATGGGCTGCGAGCCCAAGTCGGTGACCTACCACGCCATGGCCGACGACGACTTCATCCTGCCGCCGCTGCCCAACCACCTGTTCACCCGCGACACCTCCTGCTGGGTGTACGACGGCGTGTCGATCAACGCGATGAAGAAGAAGGCCCGCATGCGGGAGACGGTCAACATGGAGGCCGTCTACATGTATCACCCGACGTTCGCCGGCGGGTTCAACCGGCCGGGACAGGGCGGATACCACTGCTGGATGCCCGGCCAGCCGATGGCGCCGGCCACCATCGAGGGCGGCGACGTGCTCGTCATCGGGCGCGGCGCGGTGCTGGTGGGGATGAGCGAGCGCACCCAGCCGCAGGCGGTGGAGATGCTCGCGCAGCGGCTGTTCCGCGCCGGTTCCGCCCGGAAGATCGTGGCGCTCGACATGCCGAAGGCGCGGGCGTTCATGCATCTCGACACCGTGATGACGATGCTGGACGTGGGGGTGTTCAGCAAGTACGCGGGCCTGGGCATGCTGCCGTCGTACACCATCGAGCCCGGCGGCACGCACAAGGAGCTCGCGGTCACCGACCACCCGCCGCAGGACATGCACCGGGCCATCGCGCACGCCCTGGACCTGCCGGACATCACGGTCCTGACCCCGACCCAGGACGTCCGCGCGGCCGCGCGGGAGCAGTGGGACGACGGCTGCAACGGGCTGGCGCTGGAGCCCGGCGTGGTGGTCGCCTACGAGCGCAACACCACGACCAACAACTTCCTGCGCGACAACGGCATCGAGGTGATCACGATCAGGGGCAGCGAGCTCGGCAGGGGCCGCGGCGGTCCCCGCTGCATGAGCTGCCCGCTCGAGCGCGACGGGATCTGACATGCGGGTCATCGTGGCGCTGGGCGGCAACGCAGTGCTCAGGCGCGGCCAGCAGCCGGACGCCGACGTGCAGATCGGCAACGTCCGGGCGGCGGCCAGGACGCTCGCCCGGCTGGCGCACCGGCACGAGCTGGTCATCACCCACGGGAACGGCCCGCAGGTCGGCCTGCTGGCGCTGCAGAGCGCCGCCGACCCCGGCCTGACCAGGCCCTACCCCTTCGACACGCTCGGCGCCCAGACGCAGGGCATGATCGGCTACTGGATGCAGCAGGCCCTGCAGAACGCCCTGCCGGGCCGGCAGGTCATCGCCATGGTGACGCAGACGCTGGTGACGGCGGTGGATCCGGCCTTCGACGCGCCGGCCAAGTTCGTCGGCCAGGTCTACGAGCGGGAGCAGGCGGAGAAGCTGGCCGCCGAGTACGGCTGGACTGTCGAGCAGGACGGCCCGCACTGGCGGCGCGTGGTCCCCTCCCCGGCCCCGCGGCGCATCGTCGAGACCCGGCTGATCCACAAGCTGATCAGGGAGGGCGTGATCGTGATCTGCGCGGGCGGCGGCGGCATCCCCGTGGTCCGCGACGAGCGCGGCCGGCTGGCCGGCGTCGAGGCGGTCGTGGACAAGGACCTGACCGCGGCGGTGCTGGCCGAGGCGCTGGAGTGCGACGCGTTCCTCAGCCTGACCGACGTGCCGCGGGTGCTGCGCGGCTTCGGCACGCCCCACCAGACGGAGATCGCCCACACCACTCCGCACGAGCTGCGGGCGTTGGACTTCCCCGCCGGGTCGATGGGTCCGAAGGTGGAGGCTGCCTGCCGGTTCGTGGAGACCACCGGCGACATGGCGGCCATCGGGAAGCTGGACGAGGCCGAGCGCATACTCGAGGGCGCAGCGGGCACGATCGTGACACCGAATGGCAGGTGGCCGCTGACGAGCACGCTCTAGGGATGCCGGATGACACTGGCGCGACGGCTCTTCCGCACCAAACCCACCGAGCGGATCGTGGCGGAGGGCGGCCATGGCGAGGGCGGCGATCTGCGGCGGACGATGTCGCTGTGGCAGCTCACGTTGTTCAGCGTGGGCGCCACGCTCGGCACCGGCATCTTCGTGATCCTCGGGCAGGCGGTGCCGAAGGCGGGCCCCGCGGTGGTGCTGGCGTTCGTGCTGGCCGCGATCACCGCGCTGTTCTCGGCCCTGTCGTACGCCGAGCTGGCCGGGACGATCCCGGTGTCCGGCTCGTCCTACTCCTACGCGTACGCGACGCTGGGCGAGCTCGTGGCGTGGGTCTGCGGCTGGTGCCTGATGCTGGAGTACGCCGTGTCCGTGGCGGCGGTGGCCGTGGGGTGGGGCGAATACCTCAACGCGTTCCTGCGGTCGCTGTTCGGCTTCACGCTGCCGGCGGCGATCACCCGCTCCCCCGGCCAGGAGGGCGGCGCGGTCAACGTCACGGCGATCGTCATCGTGCTGCTGGCCACGTGGCTGCTGCTGTACGGGGCGTCGGAGAGCGCCACGGCCAACGCGGTGTTCGTGCTGGTCAAGGTCGCGGTGCTGCTGTTCTTCTGCGTGGTGGCGTTCACCGCGTTCCGGTCGGGGAACCTCGTGCCCTTCGCGCCCATGGGGGTGGCCGGGATCACGGCGGCGGCCTCGCAGGTGTTCTTCTCCTACATCGGCTTCGACGCCGCCTCCACCGCCGGCGAGGAGGCCAGGAACCCCAGGCGCGACCTGCCGCTGGCGATCATCCTGTCGCTGGCCATCGTGACCGTCGTCTACGTGCTCGTGGCGGTGGCCGCCGTCGGGGCGATGCCGTGGACGGAGTTCGACCCGCGGAGCACCGAGGCGAGCCTGTCGTACATCGCGGACCTGGCCATGGCCTCGACCTGGCCCGGCCTGATCGTCTCGTTCGGCGCGGTCATCGCCATCGCCAGCGTCGTCCTCACGGTCATCTACGGCCAGACCCGCATCCTGTTCGCGATGTCCCGTGACGGCCTGATCCCCCGGGTCTTCCAGCGGGTCCACCCGCGCCGCCAGGTGCCGGTCGCCAACACGCTCATCGTCGCCACGTTCATCTCGGTCCTGGCCGGGCTGGTGCCGCTGGGGCAGCTCGCGGAGGCGACCAGCATCGGCACGCTGTTCGCCTTCGCCATCGTCAACGTCGGCGTGCTCGTCCTGCGCCACCGCAGCCCCGGCCTGCCGCGCAGCTTCCGCGTGCCGCTCTTCCCGGCCACGCCGGTGCTGGGCACGATCTTCTGCGTCATCGTGATGGCGGGGCTGGCGGGGGTGACCTGGCTGGCGTTCGCGTTGTGGATGCTGGCGGGCCTGGTCTGCTATTTCCTGTACGGCTATGGCCATTCGCGGCTGAACGCCGAGGTGCGCTGAGTGAAGCTCGACCACGTACTCGCCGGCTACGTCACCGGATCGCGCGGCAGGGACGGACTGTCGCTGGCCGCGCTGCTCAGCGAGCAGGCGCACGCGCGACTGACGGTGGCGACCGTGCAGCCGCCCGTCTGGTCCACGCCCGGGCCCGCCAGGGCCGAGGAGAGCGCGTGGCGGCAGTACGTCAGCGAGCAGGCCGCCGCGACGCTCGCCCAGGCCAGGGAGCTGGCCGGCGAGGACGCCGACTACGTGACCCACACCAGCAGGGGCAGCGGGCGCGGGCTGGTGGAGCTGGCGCGCCGGCGCGGCGCCGACGTCGTGGTGATCGGCTCCGCGCCGCGCGGGGGCGGCGGCCGCATCACCGTCGGCAGCACCGCCGACCAGCTCCTGCACTCCTCCCCCGTTCCGGTCCTGCTCGCCCCGCGTGGCTACGGCGATCGGCCGCCGGCCGCCGTCGACCGCCTCACCGTGGCCTACCGGCGCAGCCCCGGCTGCGACACGGCGGTCAAGGACGCGGCCAGGACGGCCGCGGCGCTCGACGTCCCGCTGCGGCTGGTGACGCTGGTGGTCAGCAGCGGCCGGCGAGCCAGGGTCGAGGAAGAGATGCTCGTACGCCTGCGCGACCGGGCCGCGGCCGACCTGCGCGCGGCTGCGCGGGGCCACGCGCGGCGGCTGCGCGTGGAGGTCGAGGTGCTGGAGGGCCGCAACGTCGGCCAGGCGCTCGGCACGACCTCGTGGCTCCCCGGCGAGATGATCATATGCGCTTCGAGCGGTGCCGGGCCACTCAGACGGGTGTTCCTCGGCGACACCTCGCTCAAGATCGTACGGGCCTCGACCTGCCCTGTCATGATTCTCACCCGGCAGACCTGACAAAGCGCCTCCCTCGGCAAACTCTGACGAAGTACTGTTATCAGAGGGACAGGAGGGGCGATTGCGGCGTTTCCGGCCGGACCGGATTCGGCATCTTTTTTCCAATCAGCTTGACCTCGGGCGTCCACCCCTTTACCGTCACGGTGCGTAACCACACCTCGCGGCGTTCTGGGGTAAACCCGGGGCCATGGCTACCGATGGTGCCAAGCCTGGCACCAGACCCCCCGGTGGCTAGGGCATTCGCCGCTAGGGAGCACAATCTACTGAGAGCGATACATACGAGAGCCGGGGGGCCACACGATGCCGTCTGAGTACGCAAAGTCGCTGGGTGCACGACTCCGCGCCATCCGCACCCAGCAGGGCCTGTCCCTGCATGGAGTCGAAGAGAAGTCGCGTGGCAGGTGGAAAGCCGTGGTCGTGGGTTCCTACGAGCGTGGCGACCGCGCGGTCACGGTGCAGAAGCTTGCCGAGCTTGCCGACTTCTACGGGGTGCCCGTATCCGAGCTGCTGCCGGGCGGCGCCGCCCCCAGCCCGCTCGGCCCGACGCCCAAGCTTGTGATCGACCTGGAGCGGCTGGCGACACTGCCGAAGGAGAAGGCGGGCGCCCTGGCCCGCTACGCCGCCACGATCCAGAGCCAGCGTGGGGACTACAACGGCAAGGTCCTGTCGATCCGCCAGGAGGACTTGCGCTCCCTGGCCGTGATCTACGACAAGTCGCCGAGCGAACTGACCGAGGAGCTCATCAGCTGGGGCGTCCTCGACGCCGAGGCTCGCAGGGCCGTCGAGTCGTTCTGAGGCCGGACCGCATGAGGGCGCGCCGTGTCCGCACGGCGCGCCCTCATGGCGCTTCCAGCGGCCCCCCGGGCGTCAGGCCCCCCGGGGGGCCGCCTCCCGTTGAATCAGCCGGCGGCGTGGGCGCGGCCCGCCGTCTCGGTCAACGTGGCCCTCGCGCGCTGCTCGCCATCACACGCGACGGGACGCGGGTCGCTTTCCCCTCACCCGGCCGTGCGCGTCGCCGGGACCGCCTGCCACGTGGCGCTGTCGTCCGCGGACGACGCTTCCGGGGCCTGCCTGGGCCGAAGAGCTGTCTCTTGTCGCGGGTTCGCGAGGCGGGAACGATCGGGAAACAGCAGGCATGACGAGCACGCAACCGGAGGAACGGGTCGAGGCCGACGACGCCGAACTCATCCGGCGGTCCCATGACGTCCCGGAGGCGTTTGGGAGGCGGCCCGCACTCGGAGGAGGCGCGGGCGGCGGGCATCTTCAGAGCGCACACGGGCGACGGGCACCTTCAAAGCGCGCACGGGCCGCCGTGGCACCCAGGGACGTACGCAACGCGGCGGGACGACGAGCACCCCGGAGCCGTACGCAACGCGCCGGGACGGCGTAGCGCCCGGGGCCGGACATGGCGCCCTGGGTGAGGAGTGTCCCCGGAGGCGGACGTGGCGCCCGGGGTCAGAGGTCAGCCGGCCAACGGGACGTCCACGGGGAGTTGTGGCTGGGACGGGACGCCGAGGAGGTCTTCGACCGTGCAGACGAAGGTCTCCGCCTCGGCCAGGATCTCGTCGGCGTCGGCCGCGCTGACCCGGCTGACCATGCCCGCCTCCGCGGCGGCGCGCTTGGCGGCGCTCACCGCGAAGTAGGCGGCCCACTCGGCCAGGTGCGGCTCGGCCTCCGGCAGGAGCTCCCATGCGCTGCGCAGCCGGCGCCTGCGGCCCTCCGCGGGACGGGGACGGGCGGCCAGGATCGCCGCCGCCGCTCGAAGGGCCGCCAGGTGAGCGGCCACATATCGGGATGCCGGGGTGCGAGCGCCGGTCGCCTCCGCCAGGCAGGAACGTGCATCGGTCAAGTGTGCCCGAACCGCAGGCGACAGCCGGGGCCCGGGCGTGTCTCTAGGCCGTGGTGCCATCTTGCGCGCCTCCTTGGAGTCGTGGGCGGCTGCCGGCGTCTCCGCCGCTGGAGCCCAGACTTGCAGACCCCACTGACATTTCCGCCGGGCCGGCCGGACGAGGAGCTTCCCCTCTCCCCGTCCGGCCAGGACACGCCCACTCGTCTCCGCCGACGACGAGGACATGTCCTTCGCCCGTGGAGCCTGGTCGCGGGCCTCGCTTGCGAAAGCGAGACCCGCGACCAGGTCCTGGTGACGTTGAGCCGCGAGCCTCACCGTCACTAGATCGAACATAATTTCGATCACGCTCGGTGTCAACCTGTTCCACGAACATGGGTTCGATGACCATGAACCGAACGGGCCATCCGGGTGCCCATGGGTCTGCGTTGCGTCCTCGCCGTTCGGGGGCCGTCACGTCGTTCCGCGCTTCCGGCATCCCCGGGCGCCAGGTCGCGCAGCCGGCCGGACATCGGCCGCTGGGCGCCCGAGGACGCGGGCGATGGGCCCTCAGCCCGGCTTGAGGACTCCCGGGACATGAACGGCCGAGCCGGGGCAACGGCGGCAAGGCGCCGGACGACAAAGAGCCGTCGCCGCAGGGTCGGGTTGCGGCGACGGCGGGTGGTTCAGGGGTGTCAGGCGGCGGACGTCAGGTGGCGGAGATGGCGCCCGAGGGGCACAGCGTCACGGCGCGGCGGACGGCCTCCTCCAGCTTCTCCGGCACCGGGCTCTGCAGCACCACCACGGTGCCGTCGTCCTCGCTCTGATCGAACACCTCCGCCACCGTCAGCGCGCACATGCCCGCACCGATGCACACCGTGGTGTCTGCCTTGATTTCCATTGATGACCTACCAAGTGACTGGGAGGCGGTGCACTCCATAGATGCTCATGTCCGAGCGCATCGGCACCTCCTCCGGTGTTACGGCCAAGCGTAGGCCAGGGAAGCGCCGCAGCAGCGCGGGGAAGGCGATGCGCATCTCCTCGCGCGCGAGCTGCTGACCCAGGCACTGGTGGATGCCGTGGCCGAAGGTGACGTGCCCGCTCGCGGGCCTGGTGACGTCGAGCGTGTCGCCGCCGGGGAAGCGGGAGGGGTCGCGGTTGACCGTGGGCAGGTGAAGGGCGACCGTCTCGCCCGCCTTGATGAGGTTGCCCTCGATCTCGAGGTCCTCCAGCGCGACCCGGAACGGGCCGAGGTGGATGATCGTGAGGTAGCGCAGCAGCTCCTCGACGCCGTTGTCCACCACCGACGGGTCGTCCCGCATGGCGGCGAGCTGGTCAGGGTTGGTGAGCAGCGCGTACGTCCCGAGCCCCAGCATGTTGGCGGTGGTCTCGTGCCCCGCCACCAGCAGCAGGAACCCGACCCCGGTGAGCTCGTCGTCGCCGAGTTCCCCGCCCTCGATGAGCCCGCTGAGCAGGTCGTCGTCCGGCTCCTTGCGCTTGCGCTGGATCAGCCCGTGCAGGTAGGCCATGGTCCTGCCCAGCGCCTCCAGCGCCTCCTCGGGCTTGCTCTCGAGGTTGACGATCACCTTGGCGTCCTCGTGGAAGCGCGCGCGGTCCTCGTACGGAACTCCGAGCAGCTCGCAGATCACCAGCGACGGGATCGGCAGGGCGAAGGCCTGGACCAGGTCCACGGGCCCGCCGGCGGCCTCCATGTCGTCGAGGCAGGCGTTGGTGATCTCCGCGATCCTGGGCTCCAGCAGCTTCATCCTGCGTACGGTGAACTGCCCGGTGAGCAGCCTGCGGTAGCGGGTGTGCTCGGGCGGGTCGGTACGTAGGAAGAACCCTGGTGGGACCCGGAAGTCCTTTCTCTGGAAGCCCACCCTCTGCGGGATCGGCGGGTGCATCTTCTCGGGCCGGTTGCTGAAGCGCGGGTCGGCCAGCACCGCCCGCGCCGCCGCGTAGCCGGTCACCAGCCAGCCTCGGTGGCCGTCGGCGTACGTCATGCGGTGCATCGTCGCCTGCTGCCGCAGCTTCGTGATCTCGTCGGGCGGGTCCAGCGGGCGCTGGCGGGCGATGGAAAGGGTCAGATCTGACATGCCATGGCTCCTTTCGAGTCCTGTCCCTCCAGAAAACATCAACCGGTGCAAAACTTCAATGGATGAAAAACGTAAAGGAATGCAGTACAGTTCCCACATGGCGGGTCTGCGGGAGCGCAAGAAAGAGCGCACGCGCCGGGCGCTGATCGACGCGGCGCTCCGGCTGTTCGAGGAGAAGGGCTACGACGAGACCACGCTCGCGGAGATCGCGGCCGAGGCCGAGGTGTCGACGCGGACGTTCTTCAGCTACTTCGCCAGCAAGGAAGACGTGATCTTCCACGACGGTCAGGACCGGCTCGAGCGGGCTCTGGCGTTGCTGGCGAACAGGGGACCCGGCGAGTCTCCTACCGGCCTGCTGCTCAGATACGTCAACGACAGCTTCATCTGGGCGACCGAGTACGAGGACCTCACGTTCGAGGATGCCCGGCTGCGCGTACGGCTCGTCATGACACAGCCGGCGCTGCAGGCGCGGGCGCTGTTCCTGCTGTTCGACAGTCAGCTCAAGCTGGCCAAGGCGCTGCAGGAGGCGTTCCCCGACCGGCTGGACGCGGTCCAGGCGAGCGCGGCGGTGGGGGCGCTGATCGGCGCCGTCAAGCTGGCTGTGATGGCCAACCTGGACAACGACCGCTCTCTCGAGGACATCTGGGACACGGCGCGGAGGGCGGCCGAGATCGCGCTGTCCGGTCTGCGGTCCATCGATTAGCGCCGCAGTATGGTTTGAAGGTCATTAAGACCGGATGCCCGAGAGGTGAGCGGATGGCGCGAAGCGGTCGGATCAGTCTCGTCCTCCTCGCACTGGGACCGGCCCTGACGGCAGCGTACGCGGCCGCCAACCGCGTGGCCATCGAGGCGGCCACGGAAGCGCAGATCAACGGGCCCGAGTGGGAGGGCGGCGGCCCGGTCGACGCCGACGGGATGACGGCGCTGGGTGTGGACACCTGGCAGCTGATCTGGTGGACCGCGCTGGTGGTGGGCGTGGTGGCCGTGGCGTTCGCCGCCATCGGCGTGCTCCTGCGGCGGCACCGCAGGGGGCGCGCGCTGCTCCTCGTCCTGTCGGGCGTCCTCATCGTGCCGTACGCGCTCGGCTTCCTCGCCGCCTTCCTCGTTCCCTTACATGTGTTCGCCGGGCTCTACGACGCTCCCGACTTCGTGGCCGGCATCCCCTCCTGGCAGCCGGCCACGGCTTTCCTGTTGCTGGCCGCCGGGGTGGCGCAGGCGATCGGGCTGTCGCTGGCGGCCCGATCAGGCCGGCGGGAGGCCCGCGAGCGCCGGGACGCCGCCCACCCGGGCGAGGGGTGAGCGCTATCGGCAGTGCGGGTTCGACCAGCTCGTCCAGCCCTGGCGGGCGCCGCCCTCGCCGGTCGCGGTCCAGCCCGCCGGCGGTGCGCCCGCGTCGGACGGCACGACGGCGGTGCAGGCGCCCCGCGGCGGCGTGCGGTCGTAGAAGTCGAGTTCGGTCCACCACACGCGGTAGGCCAACGGCACCCAGAGGTTCCACTTCACCCGCCGGTCCACCGCCACCGGCCCCGGCGGCGGCGCGGGCAGCCAGTCCCGGCCGGAGGCCGGCGGGCTCGCGGGCGCCAGGTCCGCGGTGAACGCGAGGTTGATCAGCGCCAGCACGCCCACGACCAGCAGCCTGGCCCGGCGAGCGGTGAGGAGTGCCGCGCCGGCCAGGCAGCCCAGCAGGATCAGGGCGGAGGTGGAGGCGGCGGCCAGATCGAGTGAGTCGTGCACCCCGCTCAGGAAGATCACCTCGGGGAAGTCGAACGCGATGAAGGCGTAGCGCTCCAGCCGGTCCCCCGCGTACCAGGCGGCCACCCCGCCCATCACGGCCATCAGCCCCGCGGCGGCCAGCGCGTGCCGGGCCACCGGCAGCCGCCCGCCCTTGATGAGCACGATCAGCCCGGCGAGCGTCCAGGCGACGGCGACGCAGGCCAGGTAGCGCCCATAGGCGTAGTTGCCGACCCGGTGCTCGTCCGGCAGCGCGGCGGAGGAGGCGTAGGCGATGCCCACGGTCACGGCCAGCAGCGCGCCCGCCAGCACGCGCCGCGGGACCGGCGCGGATCGGCTTACGAGCAGGGCGGCCGCGCCCGCCAGGCCGACGCCCGCCAGTCCCCAGGTGCCGGCGATCAGGTACCAGAGCTGCCCTGCCGCCCCCGACAGCGCCCAGGCCTGCCCTTCGAGGCTCGTGAGCCTGGAGGCCAGCAGGCCGGAGAGGTCGCGCGCCCCGCCCGGGTACAGCGCGGCCGATAACGCCCCGTTGAGCGCCTGTCCCGCCAGCGTCGTCAGGCCCGCACCCGCCAGCGCCGCCGCGACGGCCCCGCGCGGCACCCGCCGGGCCAGCACCGCCACGACCAGGACGCACACCGCCAGCAGGACCATCCCCCGCAGGTGCACCGCCGTCGCGTACCCGGCCAGCGCCCCCGCCGCCGCCCCCGCCCTGACCGAGCCGTACGCGGCCAGGTCGTGCACCGCGAGCAGCCAGGCCAGCACGAGGGTGGGCAGGATCGCATCGGCCAGCGCCAGCCCGGAGAACACCAGCAGCGCGGGCGACAGCGCCGCCACGAACGCCACGATGTGCGCCGCCCGCCGGCTGCTGCCGAGCCGCCGCAGCAGCAGGTACGCCAGCGGGTACGCGGCCGCCGCCGCCATCGATCCCACCCCGGCCACCAGCCGGTAGGCGAGCACCGGATCGGACGTCAGCCAGAAGACGGGGACGAGCAGCACCGCGTAGCCGCCCTGGTAGAACGTCGAGCCGGTCAGATCGGCGCCGGGACCGCAGGCCAGCCGGCGGGCGGCGAGGAGATAGCCGGTCTCGTCCGGGTTCGCGACAGGCCCCGCGTGATACCGGTACAGCCACAGCCGCAGCGCCACGTGCGCGGCCCACCCCACCGCCGGCAGCAGCCACCATGGCCACGACCGGCCCTTCCCACGCTCTGCCGGTGCGATCCCCGGCATTCGGGCTATGGACGCCGTTGTCATGAAACCCCCCAGAAGTCAGGAGGGAGTCCAACAAAAGATCCATAACGCGCCCGTCACCCACTCTGGTTATGCGGGCGTTACGCCGGGGCGATCGCTCAGGGACGCTTGAACGCGCCGCGGACGTGGACCGGGACGCCCCTGCCGAGCATGCCGGGCAGGACCTCGGCCACGTTCATCGGCATGCGCACGCAGCCGTGCGAGGCCGGCGCGAGCGGCACCGACAGCGCGCCGTGGAAGGCGATGCCGCCATTGAAGAAGATCGGGTTGTAGAGCTCCCCGAGGTAGGACTTGTGCCAGCCGCTCTTGCGCCACGTCGTCTTGTAGTCGCCGGTCGGCGTGCGGGCCGAGCCGCAGAACCGCTGCTCCTTGCCCTGCCAGGCGGTGGTCTCGCAGTACGGGATCCCGCTGCCGGAGGACACGTGGGTGATCAGCTCGGCCTCGCCGCCGACGTACAGGACCATGATCTGCTTGGTGAGGTCGACCTCGGCGCGGGTCGGCTTGCCGTTCTTGACCAGGACCTTGGGAGCCTTCGGGCTCTCCAGCGCCTCCCAGGTCCGCTTGGCGACCGTGCTGGTCGGCCTGATGCCGTTGACCTTCTGGAACGCCCACACGGCGGTCAGCGTCGTGCCGCCGTACTGTCCGTCGGCCTTGCCGGGGCGGTAGCCGAGTTCGGTGAGGCGCTTCTGCAGCCAGGTGACGGTCTTGCCCTTGGCACCCAGCTTGAGGGTCTTGCGCGGCGCGGTGACCGCGGCGGCCGGGCCCGACTGGCCGCCTGCGGCGGTGGGCGTGACGGTGGGGACCACGTTGGTCATGACCGGGGCCGCCTGCGCACGTGGCGCCGCCTGCGTCCCGCAGCCCGAGAGTGCGACGGCACCAGCCGTCAGAAGAGCAGCCACTCCGGGCAGCCGTCGAACCCCCACTCCGTACCACCTCTCATGCCATCTTACGAACAGATCAGTGGACCCTACACCAATCACCATGAAGAGGTAATGACGCGTCAATCTGTTTAGAGTGTCTCCATGTCTCAGAAGTTGCCGGCGAATGCCGTTCTGGTGGAATCCGCGCTGCGCGAGCTAGGGGCGACCGGCGAGATCGTCGTCCTGCCGGAGAAGGCGCCCACGGCGGCGAGCGCCGCCGCTCAGCTCGGGTGCGAGGTCGGGGCCATCGCCAACAGCCTGATCTTCGAAGCCGACGGCGAGCCGCTGCTGGTGCTGACGAGCGGGGCGCACCGCGTGGACGTGGAGCTGATCGCCCGCACCGCGGGCGCCCAGCGAGTGCGCCGGGCGACTCCCGAGTTCGTCAGGGCCGCCACGGGCCAGCCCATCGGCGGCGTCGCCCCGGTCGGGCACCCGGCGCCGGTGCGCACTCTGGTGGACAACTGGCTGAGCAAGCACGAGGTGGTGTGGGCGGCCGGGGGGCATCCGCTGACGGTGTTCCCGACGACCTTTGACGAGTTGGTGCGGATCACCGAGGGCACCCCGGTGGACGTCGAGTAGTGTGCGACGGGTGATCGAGTTTCGCGGGGCGGGGCCGGCCGAGTTCACCGAGCGGCTGGAGACGGTGATCGGCATTTACACGGCCGCGATGAACCCGCCCGAGGACCAGATCACCGGCCGTAAGACCATTATGCGAAATCATGCGACATATCCCCATTTTCAGTGTTATTTCGCAGAATGGCGGGATCAATCCCCCACTGGGGCGGGCGAGGCCCCCAGGACCGTCGGCTTCGCGTACGGCTTCCGCGGCGCGCCCGGGCAGTGGTGGCACGACGTGGTGCTCAGAGCGCTGACGGAGCAGTCGGGTCGGGAGGTCGCGGCCGCCTGGCTGGGGCACGCCTTCGAGCTGGCCGAGATCCACGTCCACCCCCACTACCAGGGCAAGGGCATCGGCCGGGCCATGATCAGAACGCTGTGCGCGGGCCGCCACGAGCGCACGGCCGTCCTGTCCACCCACGACCAGCCCACTGCCGCCCGCCACCTCTACGCCGGCCTCGGCTTCAGGGACCTGCTGACGAGGTTCGTCTTCCCGGGCGGTTACGAGGAGTACGCGATCGCGGGCCGCCCGCTCCCCCTGCCATAACGACTGGTGAAGCCGAATCTCGTGGGTTTGCCGGCGCATGACCACGGGCACCATCAATGACAGAAAGTGACGGATCATTTACGGACCGCCTACCGTCCCCTGCCCGTCACCCGCCCGGTCCCCCTGCGGGCGGGTGGCGGGCCCCCAAGGTTCCGCGCTGTCGTGGTCAACGCTTTTGCACCACTTTCCCGCCCGCGATGCGGCGTGACGGCGCCCGGCCCCGTGCGGGGTCAGAAACCGTCTCCCTGGAGGCCCTCAGCCCTGGTCGGCGGTTGGGTGATGTTGGCTCCGCCGTAAAATATGGGGTTTTGATCAGGCGGTGAGGGCGACGCTCAGACGCTGGAACACCTCGCGCGAGGCGCTGGAGCGGTTGAAGGTGATGAAGTGGATCCCCGGCGCGCCCTCGTCCAGCAGCCGCTGGCACATCTCGGCTCCGTGATCGATCCCGAGGCGCCGCACCGCGGCGGGATCGTCCTTGACGGCCTCGAAGCGGGCCGCCAGGTCCGCCGGGAACGGCGCCCCCGACAGCTGCTCGGAGCGCGCGATCGTGCTCATCTGCGTCACCGGCATGATGCACGGGATGATCGGCGTGTCGCAGCCCCTGGCCGCCACCCGGTCGCGCAGCCGCAGGTAGTCCTCGGCCTGGAAGAACATCTGCGTGATCGCGTAGTCCGCCCCGGCGCGGCACTTCCGCACGAAGTATTCGGTGTCGGCCTCGATGGACGGCGAGCGCGGGTGCTTGTAGGGGAAGGCGGCCACGCCGACGCAGAAGTCGCCCGCCTGCCTGATCAGCCGCACCAGCTCCTCGGCGTAGAGGACGCCGTCGGGGTGCTGCACCCACTCGCCGGAGGGATCGCCGGGAGGGTCGCCCCGGACGGCCAGGATGTTGCGCACCCCCGCGTCGGCGAAGCGGCCCACCAGGTGGCGTAGCTCGCGGACGGAGTGGTTGACGGCGGTGAAGTGCGCCACGGGGGTGAGCGTGGTGTCGTGGGCGATCCGCTCGACGATGTCGACCGTGCGGTCGCGGGTGGAACCGCCGGCGCCGTACGTCACCGACACGAACGTCGGCCGCAGCGACTCCAGCTCCCTGATCGCCCGCCAGAGCTGCCGCTCGCCCTCGTCGGTCTTCGGGGGGAAGAACTCGAAGGAGAACGACCGGCCACCGGAGGCGAGCATGTCGCGAACGGTGGGAACACGATCGGGCAGGATTGAGGGTCGACCAAGCGCCATGGCCCCAAGGTTACAGGTAGCCCGTCATGATCAGAGGGAGCAGACGTGAGCCCGGATCGGAGTGTGTTCGCCCGACCACTAGTCTCAAGACATGACCACTGACGCCGCGAGCATGGACGTCTTGCGCACGCAGGTGGAGCGGGCCCTGGGCGCGTTCGTCGAACGGCAGCTGCCCGCCCCCGGCGACCCCGACCTGGAGCCGCTGCGCACGGCCGCCGGCGAGCTGCTGGCCGGTGGCAAGCGGCTGCGTCCCGCGTTCTGCTACTGGGGCTGGCGCGGCGCGGGCGGCACCGACGTGCCCGAGATCTTCACCGCGGCGGCCTCGCTGGAGCTGCTGCAGGCCAGCGCGCTCGTGCACGACGACGTGATGGACAAGAGCGACCTGCGCAGGGGCATGCCGGCGGCGCACCGCCGCTTCCAGACGATGCACGAGAAGGCCGGCTGGCACGGCTCGGCGGAGCAGTTCGGCGAGGGCGCGGCGATCCTGCTGGGCAACCTGCTGCTGATCTGGTCGGGCGAGATGTGGCGCACCAGCGGCCTGCCGCCCGAGTCCCTGGAAGCGGCCCAGCCCGTGCACGACCACATGCGCACGGAGCTGATGTGCGGGCAATACCTCGACCTGCTGGAGCAGGCGAACGGGGAGAACACGTTCGACTCGGCCCTGCGGGTGGCGCTGTTCAAGAGCGGCAAATACTCGGTGGAGCAGCCGCTCCGGCTCGGCCTGGTGCTCGCCGCCCAGGAGCGCCTGCCGTGGATGGACGACCTGTGCACGGGGTACGGCACGCGGGTCGGGATCGCCTTCCAACTCCGGGACGACATCCTCGGGGTGTTCGGCGACCCGGCGCAGACCGGCAAGCCCGCCGGGGACGACCTGCGGGAGGGCAAGCGGACGATGCTCGTGGCCCGCACGCTGGCGGCCGCCTCCCCCGGCGCGGCGGAGACGGTGCGGCGGCTGCTCGGCGACCCGGCGCTGGACGAGCAGGGGGTGCGGACGCTCCGCGGCATCATCGAGGACACGGGAGCGCTGCAGGAGTGCGAGGACCTGATCGGCGACTACCTGGGCGAGGCGCTGGCCGCGCTGGACGAGGCTCCTGTCACCGCCGAGGCGCGCGTCGCCCTGAAGGAGCTCGCCATCGCCGCCACGTCCCGCAAGACCTGACCGTCCCGGCCGCCGGCCCCACGTGCCGCAGAGGCGCGGTCACCGGCTCCCACGCAGCCGGCTGCCGCAAGGCCGGCCTCAAGGTCGCCCGGGGCCAGCGCTCGGCAGGGGGAAGCGCCGCTCGGCGGCACCGCACCCGCACCGGCCGCGGGCATCCGCGACCGGCGCGCCCCGGCTCAGCGCGCGCCGGTTGACAGGCGCTTGGCGAATTCCGCCGCGGCCGCCCCCGGATCCTCGGCGTCCGTGATGGCGCGTACCACCACGACCCGCCTGACCCCGTACGACATGACCTCGTCCAGGTTGCCGAGCTCGATGCCGCCGATCCCGAACCACGGCCGCGAGGTCCCCAGCGATGCCGCGTGCCGCAGCAGCGGCGGGCCGGGAGCGGGGCGGCCGGGCTTGGTCGGGGTGGGCCAGATGGGGCCGCAGCAGAAGTAGTCGACGCCCTCCTCCACCGCCGCGGCGGACGCCTCGGCGGCGGAG
The DNA here is from genome assembly GCF_052068215.1 of Nonomuraea sp. H19. Classification (NCBI taxonomy): domain Bacteria; kingdom Bacillati; phylum Actinomycetota; class Actinomycetes; order Streptosporangiales; family Streptosporangiaceae; genus Nonomuraea; species Nonomuraea sp. H19. The sequence continues at coordinate 309,978 of NZ_JBQHCV010000006.1, forward strand.
TGAGTGGACCGTCCGATGACGATGTCGTCGCCGAGTATCTCTCGCGCGACCATCACGGGAAGGTCGTCCTGCCCCAGGTGGAGCACGTCGGGCCGGGCGGCGTAGGCGATGTCCGCCCGGTCGTTGACCGCTAGTAGTTTGCCGTGCCGGTCGCAGGCGTCGCGGAAGACTTCGAGGAGCGCGAGTTCTTCGCGAGCCTCCAGGCCCTTCTCCCGCAGCTGGATGATGTCCACGCCGCCGGCCAGCACCGAATCGAGGAACTCCGCCAGGTCGCCGCGGTCGCGGCGGCCGTCTGTGCAGAGATAGAGGCGGGCCTCAGAAAGCGAGGGCTTGGGCACGCCGCTTGACCTCGGTATGACGGCCGGCCTTGATCGCATCGATGGGCGATCCCGGCAGCGACTCGTCGGGGGTGAAGAGCCAACGCAGCGCTTCGACGTCGTCGTAGCCGGCGTCCTGCAACACGGTCAGCGTGCTGGGCAGGCCCTTCATCACTTCCTTCCCGTCCAGGAACACCGCAGGAACCTGCGGGCCCCCGCTCCCGCGGCGCACGCCGAGGAGCTTGTGGTCCTTGAGGAGTTGCTTGGCCCGCCCGATCGAAAGGTCGAGGCGCGAGGCCACTTCGGGGAGAGTGAGCCACTCGTCGACGAGCTGGTCGGTCTCCCGGTCGATCTGTGCAACAGAAAGCGTCACGAAACCACAACTACCACATGCCGTCCTTGCTCAAACAACACAATCCCGTAGGGGGACTTGTGGATCTACCAGGAGTTCCGCGTCCATAAGGTGACCCGCGTCGATGATCCGGCGACCCTGTACGAGATCGCGCGGACGGTCCACGGCGAGCACCGCCGCGAGGGTTCCGCCGGCGGTGAGCCAGACGGCCGACCACTTGCCGTCCGGATCACCCCGGTAGAGGAGACGCTCCCCCGCGGGGTGGTGCCCAGCGTACTGGACCATGTGCCCGAACTGCTCCGACCAGAAGTACGGCACCGGGTCGTACACCGCGTCCTCGCCCAGCAAGGTCGCCGCGGCGACCTCGGGGGCGTTGAGCGCGGTGTCCCAGTGCTCGACCCTGAGCCTGGTCTGGAATCGGCGGGACCACCAGGCGGCGCAGTCGCCGACGGCGACCGTGTTCGGCAGCGAGGCACGCAGGTGCTCGTCGACGACGACGCCGTTGTGCAGGTCGATGTCGGCGTCGGCGAGCCATTCGATCGCGGGGCGCACGCCGATGCCGGTGACGACCACGTGGGCTTCGACGAACTCGCCGTCGAGCAGCCGTACGCCGCCCTCGTCCACGGAGCCGACCATGGTGTCGAGCCGCAGGTCGATGCCCTCGTACCAGGGCTCGGTGCGGGCGCCGAGCTCCGTGCCCACGGCGGTCGCGAGCGGAGTGGAGGCCGCCTCGATCACCGTCACGGCGCATCCGGCGCGGCGGGCGGCGGTGGCCACCTCGGCGCCGATCCACCCGGCGCCGATGATCGCGACCCGGGCGCCGGGCACGAGCCTGGCCCTGAGCTCGTGGGCGTCGTCGAGGGTGCGCAGCACGTGCTGAGGGCCGTCGCCGGGCAGCATGATCGGCTCCGCTCCGGTGGCGATGACCAGGCCGTCGTAGCCGACCTCGCCCTCGGTCGTCTCCACGACGCCCTCGCGCAGGGCCTTGGCGGCGACGCCGGGCCGGAAGTCGACGTCGATGGCGGCCAGGTCGGTGTCGACGTAGCTGGTGTCGGCGTCGCCGAGGAGCACGCTCTTGGACAGGGGCGGGCGATCGTAGGGACGATGCCGTTCCTGGCCTATCAGGGTGATCCTGCCGTCGAATCCCCGTCCGCGCAGCGCCTCCACGGTGCGCACTCCGGCCAGGCCCGCTCCCACCACCACGACATGATTCACGTTCAAGACCATAACGGGAGCGTGTCCGGGCGTGGCACCGAGGCCGTAGGCTGAGGAGGTAAGACGCGCGGGAGTCCGGCCGTTACCGGGCTGAGAGGAAGGCTGCACCGGGCCTTCGACCGCAAGACACCTGATCCGGATCATGCCGGCGAAGGGAGCGCATGTGGATGTGATCGTAGGCGGCGGGGTCGTCGGACTGTCCATCGCCTGGCGGCTGGCCCGCGCAGGGCGGCCGGTCACCGTGGTGGACCCGGCTCCGGCCTCGGGGGCCTCGCACGCGGCGGCGGGCATGCTGGCCCCGGTCAGCGAGGTCACGTACACGGAGGCGCCGCTGCTCCGGCTGGGGCTGGCCTCGCTGCGCCGCTGGCCGTCCTTCGCCGCCGAACTGGCCGCGGACGCCGGGCTGCCGGCGGGCGACACCGGACTGCCCGCCACGAACGCCGGGCTGCCCGCCGCGGACACCGGGCTTACGCCGGGCGACGCCTCCTCCGGCCACGTCTTCGGTGCGTTCGGGGGCGGCGAGGGTGCCGGTGAGGCGGCCCGGCGCGGGCTGGATCTTCGTACGGATGGGACGCTCGACGTGGCGTTCGGGGCAGACGACCTCGCGGCGCTCGACGAGCTGGCGACGTTCATGGAGAAGCTCGGGCTGCCGGTCGAGCGGCTGACCGGGCGCGAGTGCCGCCGTCTCGAGCCCATGCTGGCCCCTTCCGTGCGCGGCGGGCTGCTGGCGCCGGGCGACGCCTGGGTGGACCCGCGCCGCGTCACGACGGCCCTGCTCGCCGCCCTGGACCGGCTCCACGCCCCCTTGGTACGGGCACGCGCCACCGGCCTCCTGCGCGACGGCGGCAGAGTCGTCGGAGTACGCCTGGCACCGCCGATCGGCTCGACCGCCGGCACCCCCGCGCCGTCCGAGATCCGGGCGGAACGGGTCATCCTGGCCGCCGGAGCCTGGAGCACCGAGCTGGCCGAGCTGCCGGTGCGGCCCATCAAGGGGCAGATCATGCGGTTGCGTTCGGCCCAGCCGCTGCTCAGCAGGTGCGTACGCGGCACCGTGCACGGCACGCCCGTCTACCTCGTCCCCAGAGGCGATGGTGAGCTGGTGGTCGGGGCCACGCAGGAGGAGCTCGGGTTCGACACGAGGGTGACGGCCGGCGGGCTCTACGAGCTGCTGCGCGACGCCAGGGAGCTGGTGCCGGGCGTGACCGAGCTGGAGGTCGCCGACGTGGTGGCGGGATTGCGCCCGGGCACGCCGGACAACCTGCCCATCATCGGCCCGAGCGGTACGCCGGGGCTCACGCTGGCCACCGGGCATTACCGGGGCGGCGTGCTGCTGGCGCCGCTCACGGCGGCCCTCGTCGCAGGGGAGCCGGGCGAGGAAGGCGAGCTGGCGGCGTTGTGCTCGCCGGGGAGGTTTGAGGAAATTTCATGATTGTGCTGATCAACGGGGCCGCGCACGAGGTCGCCGACGGCATGACCGTGGCGCAGGCCGTACACACATTGACGCAGGCCACCACAGGGGTGGCCGTGGCCGTGAACGACGAGGTGGTCACCCGGAGCGCCTGGGAGACGACGGCGCTCCGGGACAGTGATCGCGTGGAGGTGCTGACGGCGGTGCAAGGTGGATGATCTGATCATCGCCGGGGAGAAGTTCTCCTCCCGGCTCATCATGGGAACCGGCGGCGCGCCCTCGCTGGAGGTGCTCGATCAGGCGCTGGCGGCCTCGGGGACCGAGCTGACCACGGTGGCCATGCGGCGGCTCGACCCGGGCGCCCGCGGCTCCGTGCTGGACGTGCTGCGCAAGCGGGACATCAAGGTGCTGCCCAACACGGCCGGTTGCTTCACGGCGGGCGAGGCGGTGCTGACGGCGCGCCTGGCCAGGGAGGCGCTCGGGACGAACTGGGTCAAGCTCGAGGTCATCGCCGACGAGCGGACGCTGCTGCCCGACCCGATCGAGACGTTCGACGCGGCCGAGCGGCTGGTGGCGGACGGGTTCGTGGTGCTGCCGTACATCGGCGACGATCCAGCGCTCGCGCGGCGGCTGGAGCAGGCCGGGTGCGCGGCGGTGATGCCCCTGGGCGCGCCGATCGGCTCGGGCTTGGGCATCCGCAACCCGCACAACATCGAGCTGATCGTGGAGGCCGCCGCGGTCCCGGTGATCCTCGACGCGGGCATCGGCACGGCCAGCGACGCGGCGCTGGCGATGGAGCTGGGCTGCGACGCCGTACTGCTGGCCACGGCGGTCACCCGGGCGCAGCGGCCCGATCTCATGGCGGCGGCCATGAAGTCGGCCGTGGTCGCGGGGCGGCAGGCCCGGCAGGCGGGCCGCATCCCGCGCCGGCGCTACGCCGAGGCGTCCTCCCCGATGACCCCATGACGCGTCACCTGGAGGGGCACGGCGCCACGCCCGGCCGGGCCGCCGTGACGGGGATGAGCCAATGTCCACTTCGCCGGGGCGTGGGCACGTTCCATTGGCACGTCTCCGCATCAGTTTCGGGCGGCGGGGCCCTGCCGGGGCCAAAACGCCCGTAAACTCAGCGGGGTGGACACGACGACTGCGGACCCCCTGGTCGGGCGGCTCCTCGATGGGCGCTATCGCATCGAGAGCCGGATCGCACGGGGCGGTATGGCGACCGTCTACCTGGCGCTGGACGTCCGGCTCGACCGGACGGTGGCGCTGAAGGTCATGCACCGCTCGCTGGCCGAGGACCCGGCGTTCGTCAGGAGGTTCATCGGCGAGGCGAAGTCGGTCGCCAGTCTCTCCCACCCCAACGTGGTGCACGTCTTCGACCAGGGCACGGACAACGACGTCGTCTACCTGTCGATGGAGTACGTGCCGGGCCGGACGCTGCGTGACATCCTGCGCGAGCGCGGCAGGCTGCCCGCCCGCGAGGCGCTCGAGATCATGATCCCGGTGCTCGCCGCACTGGGCGCGGCCCACCAGGCCGGGATGGTCCACCGGGATGTGAAGCCCGAGAACGTCCTGATGACCGACGACGGCCGGGTCAAGGTCGTCGACTTCGGTCTGGCCAGGGCGATCGAGGCGACGAACCAGACGCGTACCGGCGTGATGATCGGCACGATCGGCTACATGGCGCCCGAGCAGGTCATGACCGGCGCCGCCGACGTGCGCAGCGACGTCTACGCGGCCGGCATCATGCTGTTCGAGCTGGTGACGGGCCAGCAGCCGTATGACGGCGAGACGCCGATGTCGGTGGCGTACCGGCATGTCCACGACACCGTGCCGGCGCCGTCGTCGGTGATCCCCGACGTGCCACCGCTGGTCGACACGCTCGTGGCGCACGCGACCGCGCGCGAGCCGCAGGACCGGCCGGCGGACGCGACCGCCATGCTGGTGGCGTCTGTGGACGCGCACCGGATGCTGCCGCGGATGACCAACCCGCCGATGTCGCACTCCCAGCCCGACGCGCACTCCCAGCCGCACGCCAGGACGGCGGTCTTCGCCGCCGCGTCGGTGCCCCAGGCCGCGCCCGCCCACACGCTGATCCAGCCCAAGGTGGAGGTGCCGCGGCAGCGGCGCGGGTTCCGGCCCAACTGGTTCCTGGTGACGCTGGCCGCCGTGATGGTGGTCGCGGTGGGGCTGACGGGGTGGTTCTTCGCCCAGCCCGAGCTCATCGCCGTGCCCAACCTGGTCGGCAAGAACGTGACGGTGGCCGAGAAGAACGCCATCAACAACGGCTTCCAGGTCAAGAAGGCCGAGGGGCAATACAACGAGGACGTGGCCGAGGGCGTGGTCATCAGCACCGACCCGGTCGCCGCGACCGAGGTGGAGAAGGGCACCACGATCACGCTGGTGCCCTCGCTCGGTCCCAAGCGCGTGGTCGTGCCCAATGTCGAGGGCATGACGGAAAACGACGCCCGCGCCGCGATCGCCCAGGCCGGGCTGACCGTCGGGTCGGTCAAGCGCCTGGCCAACACCGAGGTCGAACGCGACAAGGTGATCCGTACCTCGCCGCAGGTCGGCGAGAAGGTGAAGGAAGCCGCGAAGATCTCCATCTTTGTCAGTGCCGGGATGGTCATGCCCGACGTCATGGGCATGCCGAAGGACGAGGCCGCCGGCTACCTGGGCGGGCAGGGCTTCCAGGTGCAGGTCAACGAGGTGGACGACGACGCCGAGCCGTGCACGGTGATCGCGCAGGCGCCGAAGGCCAAGTCCGAGGTGGACCGGGGCGCGCAGGTCATGGTGACGGTCGCGCGGTGCGGGGGCGACTTCCTGGACTGGTTCCGGGGAGACAACGAGGCTCGTGACGACCAGCAGTTCGGCGTGGTGCCTGGGGTGATCGGCAAAGACATCAAGGACGCCAAGGCCGAGTTGGAGGCGATGGGGTTCCAGGTGCGGGTGCAACGGCTCGGGAACCGGGGTGTGGTGCAGTTCCAGCGGCCGCTGCCCAACAGCGAGCGGCCGACGGGCACCACCGTGTTCCTGTGGCACTGACACCCGCCGGCCTCCTTGGACGACCGGTGCTCCCCGCCGCCCCGCTGCGGGACACGAGGACGTCGATCCAGGCTGCCGGCCCAAGCGGCGGGGACCCGGCCGCGTAGGCGAGCCGTCCATGTGAACGCCAGTGCCGCATAGGCAAGTGGCCGTGCAGGCGAGCCGACCGTACAGGCCGGCTCATAGGACCGGGCCCGGGTGGCGGGTCAGGTGAGGTGGCCGTGGAGCCGGACTCTGGCCAGGCCGCCGTCCGGGTAGATGTCGACCCGCACATGCGTGACCGGATCCGGGTGATCCAGCCGGAAGCGGTGCGGGGTGTCCGGCTGGAGCCTCGTCCTGGGCAGCAGCTCGACCTCACGCTCCCCGTCGAGCCCGGTCAGCGAGACCGCCCCCGGCGCGTTGAACAGCAGGTTCGTGGTGTCGATCTCGGCCAGCCTGATCAGCCCGCGCCCGGCCAGGCGAATCACGATCCACTCGTTGCCCTCCTCCCGGCGCCGGGCGGTCTCCCACCCCTCCGCCTGATGCCGGGCCAGTCCGGGCGCGATGGCGTTGTTGGGGCTGGAGTAGAACTCGTTCGAGCAGGCGGTGACGAGGCCGCCGTTCTGGAGCGCGGCCAGGTCGAAGCCGAGCCCCTCGTACACCGACAGGTCGGGCCGGGGCTCGCCGTGCACCCGCAGGCGGGCCACGCCCCCGTCAGGGTGGATGTTGAGCCGCACGTGGGTGTAGCGGCGGTCGTCGGCGACGTCGAAGTGGTGCTCGGCGTCCCCCTTGAGCTCCACGCGGGGGACGATCTCCACCCACTCGGCGGTCTGCAGCTCGGCGGGTGACGGATAGCCCTCGACGGCCGCGGCCTCGACGGAGGCGTGCGGCGGGTAGTTGCCCTTGAACCAGGCCGTGTCGATCACCACGCCGCGGATCGCCCCGGGGATGCCGAGCCGTACCAGCGCCCAGTCGTGGCCGGGCTCGCGGCGGCGCCTGGTCTCCCAGCCGTCGTACACCTGCCCCTTGCTGCCGAACGTCTCCGCCTGGAAACCGGGCCGCCCCGGCCTGATCAGGCACTCCTTATCAGCGAACGACTCGTCGCTGGCCGCCACGACGGAGCCGCCCAGCGTGCGCAGGGCGAGATCGGGCAGGGTGGTGAAGCGCGGCATCTACTGCTCTCCCAATAGGAATCGTCCGTGCGGTGCGCCGTCGACGGGCCGGCCGCGCAGCCAGGTGGTCAGCACGGCGCCCTTGAGCACGCGGCCGTGGTAGGGGGTCACCGGGTTCTTGTGGTGGAGCAGCGAGGCGTCCACCGGGTTGTCGGCAGCGGGGTCAAAGGCAACCAAATCAGCATCATTGCCCTGTTTTATACCCCCTTTTCCGGAAATTTCCGCCAGCTTAGCCGGATTGGCGGACATCCAGCGGACCACGTCCCCCAGCCCATGCCCTCTCCGCGACGCCTCCGTCCAGATGGCCGGCAGCCCGAGCTGGAGCGAGGCGATGCCGCCCCAGGCCGCGGCGAAGTCGGGCACCTTGAGGTCGGCCGTGGACGGCGAGTGGTCCGACACGACGCAGCTCAGCACGCCCCTGGCCAGCCCGTCCCACAGCAGGTCGCGGTTGGCCTCGGAACGGATGGGCGGGCAGCACTTGTACGCGGTCGCGCCCTCGGGCACCTGCTCGGCCGCCAGCGTCAGGTAGTGGGGGCAGGTCTCCGCCGTGACCGCCACGCCGTCCGCCTGGGCCGCCGCCAGCACGTCCAGGCACTCGGCGCTGGAGACGTGCAGGATGTGCACCCGCGCGCCGGTCTCCCTGGCCAGCTCGACGACCCGCTGGACGGCGCTCCGCTCCGAAGCCCCCGGCCGCGAGTCCAGAAATTCCGGATATGTCGGCCCGAACGGCTCCCGTAGCAGCGCCGGATCCTCGGCGTGCACCACCATCAGGCCCCCGAACCCGGCGATCTCCTCCAGCGCCGACCGCAGCTCATCCGTCTCCAGCGGCGGGAACTCCTCCACGCCGGACGGCGACATGAAGCACTTGAAGCCGTACACGCCACGCTCGTGCAGCGGCGCGAGCTCCTTGACGTTCCCCGGCACGGCCCCGCCCCAGAACCCGACGTCCACGTGGCACTGCCCCTCCGCGGCGCGCAGCTTGACCTCCAAGGCCTCCACGGAGACGGTGGGCGGCAGCGAGTTGAGCGGCATGTCCACGATGGTCGTGACGCCCCCGGCCGCCGCCGCCCTGGTGGCCGAGTCGAAGCCCTCCCAGTGCGTACGCCCCGGCTCGTTGACGTGGACGTGCGTGTCGACCAGGCCGGGAAGCAGCGCCAGGTCGCGCAGGTCGATGTCCTCGGCGGCGGAGAGCGGCACGTCATAGGCGTACAGCCCGGCGATCTTCCCATCCCGTACGGCCACCGCGGCCGCCCGCTCCCCCTCCGGCGTGACGGTGCGGCGGGACCGTACCACGAGGTCGAGTTCGCTCATCTATTTCCTCCGAGACGGTCGGTGGCGATCCTGGCCGCGAGGCGTTCGAGCAGCGGCCCGGCCTCCGCCATGCAGCGCTCCGGGTCAGGCTCCAGGTCGGTCAGCGCGTAGGCGGCCTCGATGCCGGCGGCCTTCAGCTCGGCGTCGGCGAGCGTACGCCGGCCGCAGACGGCCACCACGGGCACGCCCGCCCTGGCCGCCGCCTGCGCCACGCCGATCGGGGCCTTGCCGCGCAGCGACTGCTCGTCCAGCGACCCCTCGCCCGTGATCACCAGGCGTGCGTCCACGGCCAGCGCGTCGAACCCGAGCAGGCCGAGCAGGTAGTCGATGCCGGGCCGGAGGTCGGCGTGCAGGAACGCCAGCGCCGCGAACCCCACCCCGCCGGCCGCCCCCGCCCCCGGCGCCCCCGCGACACCCATGGGCCGCGGCCTGTCATCGTGCTCCACTGCTCCCAGCAGGCCATGCGTCTGCGTCGCCACCGCGGCCAGGCGGGACAGAGCAGACTCCAGCGTCCTGACATCCTCCGGAGTGGCACCCTTCTGAGGCCCGTAGACGGCGGCGGCGCCGTGCGAGCCGAGGAGCGGGTTGTCCACGTCGCTCGCCACCACGAACTCAACGCCTGAAATATCCACAAAACCCGACATGTCAATATGATCGAGAGCCTTCAGCGCGGCCCCGCCCCTCGGGAGCTCGTTGCCCTCGGCGTCCAGCAGCCGGGCGCCGAGGGCCTGCGCCATCCCCGCTCCCCCATCGGTGCACGCGCTGCCGCCCAGGCCGAGGACGACCCGCTTGGCCCCGCGGCGCACGGCGTCGGCCACCAGCTCGCCCGTGCCGTAGCTGGTGGCGGTCAGCGGCTCGTGGTCACCGGGCAGCCGGCGCAGCCCGGACGCCTCGGCGAGCTCGACGACGGCCGTGCCGGCCGCCGGCTGCCAGGCGTACGAGGCCGGGATCCGTTCCCCCGTGGGCCCGGTCACCTCGATCGTGACCCGGTCGAAGCCGCAGGCCACGGCGGCGTCGACGGTGCCGTCGCCCCCGTCGGCCACCGGCAGCTCAACGGTGGGCACACCGAGCCCCGCCGACACCCGCCGGGCCACCTCGGCCGCCGTCAGCGACCCCTTGAACTTGTCGGGGGCCACCAGAACATGCTGAACCACTACGAACTCCCACACGATGATGAACAATGGCCGGAGACGCCTTCCTGCCCGGTGCGAGCGGGCAGGAGGGCGTGACTCATCATCACATCCCCGGTTCAACGCCTGCGCAGGTGGTTGAAGACGAGGTTCGGGACGATCACCCTGATGCTGCCGGTGCAGTCAGGGGTGCCTCTAGTGAACGATGCGGCCGCGCGTAAACCTATGCACGTGCCCATCAACCACCGCCTGCTCCACCCGCCGCCAGGTGTGCGATCCTCCAGCTTCGCTCACAGCAGCGGAAAGCATGCTTTTAGAACGAAGGTTGTCAGGACACCGTGCGGATGAACTCCTCCAGCGAGTAACGGCCGTCCTGGTCGGAGTCGGCGGCCTGGCTCATCGCCCCCAGCGCCTCGGCGGGGAGGTCGGGGAAGTGCTTCTTCAGCTCGCTCTCGCTGATGTAGCCGTCGCCGTCGGTGTCGATCGCCGCAAAGGTGTTCTTGAGCTGCGCCAGCCGCTCATCTGGGAGTTCCGCCGCCACGGGGGCCGCCTTTCACGTGCTCATTTCTGGACATGGACACCCTAATGGGCGCGACATCATGAACCCATGACGATGGACGTGGACCCGGTACACGCTCGTGAGCCGCTACGAGCTCCGGCTCACGCCTGGTGAACCTCCTTGGCGGCGCTGATCCCGCGCTTCTCCGCCAGCCGTAGCAGCCGCCGCCCTGCTTCGGCCCCCGCGCGCCCGGCCGCGTCCTGGGAGACGGTCTTGAGCTCGCCGTCCTCGACCACGGTACGGCCGCCGACCAGCACCCGGGCCAGCGGCGGCGGCGGCCCGAAGACCAGCGCGCAGACCGGGTCGGCGACGGCCGCGGTGAAGGGGCCGTCGATCCGCCACAGGGCGATGTCGGCCAGCTTGCCGGCCTCCAGCGAGCCGAGCTCGTCCTCGCGGCCCAGGTTGCGCGCCCCGCCCAGCGTGGCGATCTCGAGCGCCTGCCTGGCGGTGAGTGCGGCGGGGCCGTACCGGGCGCGCTGGAACAGCAGCGCCTGCCGCATCTCCCCGGCCAGCGGGGTGAGCTCGGATGAGGCGCTGCCGTCCACGCCGAGCCCCACGTTCGCGCCGCGGCGCAGCATCTCGGACACGCGGGCGATGCCCGCGCCGAGCCGCCCGTTCGACGAGGGGCAGTGCGCGGCGCCGGTGCCGGCGGCGGCGAGCTTGCCGATGTCGGCGTCGCTCAAATGCACCGCGTGCGCGAACCACACGTCGGGGCCCAGCCAGCCCAGCTTCTCCATGTAGTCCACCGGCCGCAGCCCGAACTGCGCCAGGCAGTGCTCGTCCTCGTCGAGCGTCTCGGCCAGGTGCGTGTGCAGGCGTACGCCCTTGGCCCTGGCCAGGGCGGCGGACTCGGTCATCAGCTCGGCGCTGGACGAGAACGGCGAGCACGGCGCGACGACGACCCGCAGCATCGAGGAGAACGACGGGTCGTGGTAGGCGTCCACGGCCTCGGCCGTGGCGGCCAGGATGTCGTCGAGCTTCTCGACCACGGAGTCCGGCGGCAGCCCGCCGTGCGACTGGCCCCTGTCCATGGAGCCGCGCGCGGGATGGAAGCGGATGCCCACGTCGCGGGCGGCCTGGATGCCGGCCGCGAACAGGTCGCCCCTGCCCTTGGGGAAGATGTAGTGGTGGTCGCTGGAGGTGGTGCAGCCCGACAGCGCCAGCCAGCCCAGCCCGGCTTCGGCCGCGCCTTTGACCACGTCGGCGTCCATGGCGGCCCACACCTGATAGAGCGCCACCAGCCACTCGAACAGCGTCGCGTCCTGCGCGAGCCCTTGCGAGGCCCACTGGTAGAGGTGGTGGTGGGTGTTGACCAGGCCGGGGGTGGCCAGGCATCCGGTCCCGTCGATCCGCGTCGCGCCGGGCGCGTCGGGTGCGGGTCCAGGGCCCAGCTCGGCGATCCGATCCCCCACGATCCTGATATATCCGGACTCGATCTCCGGCCCGGCGACCGGCGCGACGTGCACGTTCTCGATCAGGAGATGGGTCACTCGGCCGCCGCCTTCCGGGCCGCGGCGAGCCGTACCGCGTCCATGATCTTCTCGTATCCCGTGCACCGGCACAGGTTGCCCGCCAGCGCCTCCCTGATCTCGGCGTCCGACGGCCGCGCCACCCGTTCCAGCAGGTCGTGCGCCTGCACCACGAGCCCCGGTGTGCAGAAGCCGCACTGGACGGCCCCGCACTCCACGAACGCCTCCTGCACCGGATCGAGCCGGTCCCCGTCGGCCAGCCCCTCGACGGTACGCACCTGCCGCCCCTCGGCCTGCCCGGCGGCGACCAGGCACGAGCAGACCGGGACCCCATCGAGGTATACCGTGCACGAGCCGCACTCGCCCTGCTCACAGGCGTTCTTGGAGCCGGGCGTGCCCAGGCGTTCGCGCAAGACGTACAGGAGGCTCTCGCCCTCCCAGACGCCGTCCGCGCTCTGCTCGCGACCGTTGACGGTGAACGTGACGCGCATCAGGCGGCCCTCTTTCCCAAGTGATCGTTCCAGGCCCAGGTCAGCGTGCGCCGCGCCAGCACGCTGATGGCGTGCAGCCGGTATTCCGCGGTGCCGCGCACGTCGTCGATCGGCGCGGCGGCGCCCGCGCACAGCTCGCCGAAGCGCTTGAGCAGCAGGGGATCGAGCGGCGCGGTCCAGTCGAGCTCCCCGGCCAGCAGCTCTTCCGCCTCCAGAGCGCGGCGCGGGGTGGGCGCCGCCGAGCCGATCCCCGTGCCGACCCGCCGCTCGCCCGGGTGCAGCGCGACGGCGAACGAGCACACCGCGATCACCATCGCGTTGCGGGTGCCGACTTTCGAGAAGTATTGGGCTCCCGTCGCGGGCTTGACGTGCACGGCCCTGATCAGCTCGTCCGGTCGCAGCGCGCTGTGCTTGACCCCGAGGTAGAACCCGGCGGCGGGAATCATCCTGACTCCCCCGTCGCGCGACTCCACCTCGATCACCGCGTCGGCGGCCAGCAGCGGCGGATGGCTGTCGCCCGCGGGCGAGGCCGCCCCAAGGTTCCCGCCGACGGAGCCGCGGTTGCGGATCTGCGGCGAGCCGACCGTGCGCGCGGCCTGCGCGAGCCCGGGCAGCGGCCCGCCGAGCTCCTCGATGATCGCGGTGTACGGCACCGCGGCCCCGACCCGGCAGACCCCGTCGACCATGGCCCATTCCCGCAGCTCGGCCACCCGGTTGAGGTCGAGCAGCGCCGGCGGCCTGCGCACGTCGAAGTTGATCTCGACCATCACGTCGGTGCCGCCCTGGATGGGCACCGCATCCGGCTGGTCCGCCTTGGCCGCCAGCGCCTCTTCCCACGTCGTGGGCCGCAAGAAATCCATCTGCCTACTCCCAGGCGAATCCGGCGTCGGGTGCTTCCTCGCGCAGCACGCTGCCCTCGATCAGGCCGTAGGGGCGGTCGGCGGCGTAGAAGACCTCGTTGTCGTTGTCCAGTCCGAACGGCGACAGGTCCACGAGGAAGTGGTGCTTGTTCGGCAGCGCGAGCCTGATCTCGCAGATGTCGGCGCAGGCGGTGAGCGCGCGCTCGCCCATGGCGTACAGGGTCTGCTGGAGCGAGAGGCTGTGCGTGTCCGCGAACGCCTCCAGCAGGCCGCGGCGCACCTCCTCGTACGACTTGCCGTAGGAGGAGGTGTCCCCCGCGTGCCGCCACCGGGCGGTGACGGCGGTGGCCAGGACGCGGTCGGTGGTGGGTCGCAGCGTCGTGTACGGATCGACGATGTAGCCGTGGAACTCCGACCCGGTCGAGTTCAGCAGCACGAGGTCCTTGAGCCCGGACACCACGGTGGTGCGGCCGTCGCGGTCATGGTGGACGACGCAGGTGCGTACCTCGCCTGCGGCGCGCACGAACGAGTGCGGCCCGCCGCGGTCCCAGGCGTACTCCTCGATCTCGACCCTGGCGTGGTGGATCGTCGGCTGCGTGGCGACGAAGTGCCGGGCCAGCAGGAGCGCGAACTCCTCGATCTGGCCGACGCCGTGCTCCTTGGCGAACGCGTAGGCGGTGTTCTTCTGCGTGTCGGTCGGCAGGACGGCGGCGTTGTCGCCGGTCAGGTGCGCGGCCTCCATGTCACCGGAGAGCGCGGTGCTGACGTTGATGTCCTTGATGTGGTGGACGGGCCCGTCCCTGACCACGTGGACGAGCCTGGTCTCCGCCTTGCCGTAGCGGTTCGGGCCGAGCTTGACGGACATCTAGCTCCCTCGATAGGTGGCGTACGCATACGGACTGAGCAGGAGCGGCACGTGGTAGTGCTGCGCGGGGTCGGTGACGGTGAAGGTGATGACGACCTCGGGGTAGAACGTCTCCGCCAGGTACGCCCCGGTGTCGAAGACGACCCGGTGCACCCCGGCTCCCGGGTTCCAGCCCTTGATGCGGCCGTCGTCGTCGGTGCGTCCTTCGGCGACGACCTCGCCCTCGTGCTCCAGCCGTACGCGGATTCCGGCGGCCGGGCGGCCGGTGACCGAATCGAGCACGTGCGTGGAGAAACTCACCGCTCCCCCTCCATGAGCTTGACCAGCCGCAGCCGGGTGATCTTCGCCAGTTCCTCCCGCACGACCGCCCGCTCGCTCTCCTCGTCGTTGCCCAGCCGCTCGCGCAGCCTGGCGAGCATCTGGGCCCCGGTGAGCCCGGTGGCGCAGATCAGGTAGACGTGCCCGAAGCGCTCCTCGTAGGCCCGGTTCCCCTCGGCGAGCGCGGCCCGCACCTCGTCCTCTACCCCGGACTGCTCCTGCCGCGACCACGCCGCCTCCCTGCCGCCCCCGCTCGCCCGGTCCCCGATGCGCGGGTGGGCGTCGAGCGCCTCCAGCGCGTCCGCCCACTCCAGTCCCCTGGCGGTCTCCTCGGCGGCCGCGACGAGCCGGTCGAGGGCAGGGAAGGGACGCCGGGCGGCCATGGCCGCGGCGAAGGCTCGGGAGGCGCAGCAGGCGAGCAGCTCCTGCTCGGCTTCGGCGGGCGAACGGGCGTTGAAGGCGTCGAGGGCGGTCAGCGTGTCGGGCATGTCAGAAGTACACACATGCGCTTGGTGCCCGGTCCATCCGCAAGAACTCCGAACTACCGGGCCCGGCGCGCAGAACTTTTCGTGTCATGCTCCAACTTGTACGGCGCCACAGGGGGAAGGCACGAGTCCCCGGCCACGGCCCAGTCGCGGGGCCGGACGGTGCGCCTACACTTGGGGCCATCATGACCCCAACATCCCTGATCGGCGGACACGTGTCCGTGACGGGCGGCCTGGCGACGGGCGGCCTCAAATACATGGCCGAGATCGGCGCCGAGATGATCCAGGTGTTCGTGACCAACCCGCGCGGCTGGGCGCTCACCGAAGGCAAACCCGATGAGGACGCCAAGCTGGCCGAGTCGGGCGTCGACGCCTTCATCCACGTGCCCTATCTGGTCAACTTCGGCTCGCCCAGCCCGGAGACGCTCGCCAACTCGATCGCGATCGTCCGCCACACCCTGCGGCGCGGCGTGGAGACCGGCGCCAAGGGCGTCGTGGTGCACACCGGGTCGGCGGTGACGCAGTCGCGCGACGACGCGCTGCGCCAGTTGCGGGAGAACCTGCTGCCGCTGCTGGACGAGATCCCCGACGGCGGGCCCGATCTGCTGCTGGAGCCGATGGCCGGCCAGGGTGCCATGCTGTGCGCCACCGTCCAGGACCTGGAGCCCTACCTGGCGGCGCTGGAGTGGCATCCGCGGGCCGGCGTGTGCCTCGACACCTGTCACGCCTTCGCCGCCGGTCACGACCTGACCGCCGAGGGCGGGGTCGCGGAGACGTTCGACGCCCTGCACCGGATCGCGCCCGGGCGGCTCAAGCTGATCCACGCCAACGACTCGAAGGACGTGTGCGGGGCCAAGAAGGACCGGCACGAGAACATCGGGGCCGGCTACATCGGCGCCCAGCCGTTCGCCGACCTGATGCGGCATCCGGCGGTGGCGGGCGTCCCGATCTGCATCGAGACTCCGGGCAAGGCGCCCAAGAACGCCGAGGACATCGCCCTGCTGAAGAAGCTGCGCGACAGCTGAGCACCGGATAACGCCCTGAGCGGGGCGCAGCCGTGACAGGGACGCCCGCTCGCGCTATCCGACCGCCCCCCAGTGGCCGGATCGCGGGGCCGGAGGTCACGGCCTCAGCGGGCGCCCCTTCACGGACCGGCGTGGCG
Organism: Nonomuraea sp. H19; assembly: GCF_052068215.1. Taxonomy (NCBI): domain Bacteria; kingdom Bacillati; phylum Actinomycetota; class Actinomycetes; order Streptosporangiales; family Streptosporangiaceae; genus Nonomuraea; species Nonomuraea sp. H19. The sequence goes on from NZ_JBQHCV010000006.1 coordinate 326,116, forward strand.
GGCCCTACCCCCCGGTCAAGGGCCCGACAGCCGCGGCGACCTGCGCGATCGCCGGTGAAGCCGGCGCATCAGACCTGAAGTGAGCCTTCCGGCTCGTTCCCCCCAATGCGCCGGGGTGGCTTTCCGATGCCGAAACACTACGGTCGCGATCTTGCGGGCGAAACCCTGTTCACCGGTAGCTCGTTGAACGGTCCGTAGTCATCGTTATACGGAGAGTGCTACGACGATGAACGGTCGTCTGGAGTCGACGAGCGGTAGGTTCTGGGGCTCGCGAGGTGCTCGGGCACGTGCATCCTGGCCATCATCGGCCCCACTCCGCGCGGCACCCGACGCGGCGTGACCAGGGACATCACTATCATCGCGGCAAAGGCGAGGGGCACGGCGACCGGTGCGGGGTGGGCGGCGGGCACGCTCATTTTCACGCCCACCTGCTCGCAGATCACCAGCGCCGCCGTCACGCCCCCGCCCAGCGCCAACCCGGCCGCCGCGCCCACGTCCGTCAGCCGCCGCCACCAGGTGCCGAGCACCAGCAGCGGGCAGAACGTCGCGGCGGAGAGGCTGAAGCCGAGCAGCACGAGCGGCACCGAGGCGCCCGGGCCGGTGACCGCCGTCAGAGCGAGGGCGGCCAGCAGGACCGCGCCCACGGTGGCGCGGAAGGAGACCGTGCCGGCCCGCGCCAGGCAGCCCGGCACCGCGCCCCCGACGGCCGCCAGCACTCCGCCCGTGGTGGCCAGGAAGGCCGCGAACGCCCCCGCGGCCAGCAACCCGGTCAGCACCTCGCCCAAAGCCCCAGGAAGCATCCTGGCGGGCAGCAGCAGCACGATCTCGTCAGCCGCGGCGCCGGGCGCGTGCGCGTGCCCCAGAACGCCGTACAGCGGCGGCACGAGGCAGAACGCGGCCAGCATCGCCTGCGCCGCGACGATGGACCTGCGGGCCCCCCGCCCATCCTTGCTGGTGTAGAGGCGGACGCTCACGTGCGGCAGCCCCATGGTGCCCAGCGCACCCGCCAGCAGCACCGCCAGCACCCCGGACAGCGACGGATCGCCGGCCCCCGCCAGCCCGGGCTCGGCGGCCCGGTAGGCGCCCTCGAACGAGACGACCGGCCGCGTGCCGGACATCCCCCAGCAGACCGCCCCGACCCCGAGAAAGACGACCAGCTTCAGCCAGAACTGCGAGGCCTGGACGCTCGTCACGCTCCCCAGCCCGCCCGCGAACGCCACCCCCAGCGCCGCCGCGGCGACGCCCGCCCAGCCCAGCCACGGCGGCAGCCCGGTCAGCAGGCGCACCACGACCCCGGCCGCGTGGAGCTGCGCGACCACGAGCGTCAGCCCGATGACGAGGATCAAGCAGGTGCTGAGGCGGCGCAGCGCGGCCGATCTGAGCCGCCATTCCGCGAAGTCGGCCAGCGTGTACGCGCCGGAGCGGCGCAGCGGTGCCACGACGAGGGCGAGCATGACGACGAAGCCGGCGGCGGCGCCCACCGGATACCACAACATCGGCCCGCCGCGGGTGGCGATGAGCCCGGCGATGCCCAGGCAGGCCGCGGCCGAGGTGAACTCCGAGGTGATCGCGGCGCCGTTCCACCAAGGGGGAACGGCCCAGGCAGCGACGCGGAGGCCGGACCCGCCGCCGCTGCGGCGCGGTCGCGCGGCGCCCACCATGACGCCCAGAACCAGCACGAAGGCGATCCCGGTCAGCACCGCGACGGTCATGTCTACTACCGCCTCAGCCGCAGCATGTTCATCGCTCCAGCCGCTCGGCCCGCCTCAGCTGGAACACCGCCAGACCCACCCAGGCTCCTTGCACGGCCAGCGACAGCGCCACCCAGGCGCCGGGGGCGGGCAGCCACAGGGCGGCCACCGGGGCGCCCACCAGCAGTGCGGCGACGGCGCCCACGGTCAGCAGCGCCTGCCGTAACTGCCGCCCCACGATCGCGGGCACGTCCGGCGCTCCTTCGCCGGGCCCGTGCCGGTCCCGGGCGCGCCCCAGCGCGACGGGTCTGCGTGACACGACCACCCGGCGCTCGGTCACCGACCCCCTCCTCCGGGCGAGCCCGTACGGGGGCGGCGATCGAGGGCCGGGGTCACGAGATCACGCCTCGGTGCTGGCGTACGAGCTGCTCGCGCACCTGGCGGCTGTGCCGCCTGCTGACCTGCAGCGTCTCGGTGCCGACGGTGAGCGTCACCCGCCCGCCCTCGAAGCGCAGCTCGCTGACGTGCCGCGCCGAGACCAGCGTGCTGCGGTGGATGCGCAGGAAGCCGGCCTCGGACCAGCGCCGCTCCAGCGCCGCCAGCGACATGCGCACCAGGTAGCTGCCGTCCACGGTGTGCAGGCGCACGTAGTCGCCCTTGGCCTCGGCGTACCAGACCGCCTGCTGCGGCACGAACCTGGTGCGCCCGCCGAGCTCGACCGGGATCACCTCGTCCTGCCCCGGCTCGGGGGCGGGGGCGGTGGCGGCCTCCAGCCTGCGTACGGCCTCGGACAGGCGCTCGGCCCTGACCGGCTTGAGCAGATAGTCGACCGCCTCCAGCTCGAACGCCTGCACCGCGCACTCCTCGTGCGCCGTGACGAACACCAGCCTGGGTGGGCTGGGGAAGCCGCCGACCAGCCTGGCGAGGTCGAGCCCGTCGAGCCCGGGCATCCGGATGTCCAGGAACACCCCGTCGAGCCGCTCGCCTCCGCCGATCATCTGCACCATGTCCTGCAGCGCCGTGACGCCGTCGGCCGCGGTCGTGACGTGCTCGATCCTGTCGTCCTGGCGCAGCAGATAGGCGAGCTCCTCCAGAGCAGGCACCTCGTCGTCGACTGCCAGAACTCTCAGCATGCTCACCACGCTGCCGTTAGAAAGCGAAAGGTCACAAGCAGCTCGCTAGCATAGCGTAAAGAGCTGACTACAATGAGCTAAGCTGCGTCTTGGGCACCCGCAACCGCACCTTGGTCCCCGCGCCCAGCGCCGTCTCCACGACGAGCCCGTAGCCGTCGCCGTAGATCTGGCGCATCCGCAGGTCCACGTTGGCCAGCCCGATGCCGCTGCCCTCGCGGGCCGGGTCCTCGTCCAGCAGCCGCCGGGCGCACTCGGGGTCCATGCCGGCGCCGTCGTCCTCGACCGTGATGTGCGCCTCTGGGCCGGCGTCGCAGACCACGACCCGCACCTCACCGGCGCCGCCGCGGTCCCGCATGCCGTGCTTGATGGCGTTCTCGACCAGCGGCTGCAGGCACAGGAACGGCACCGGCACCGGCAGCACCTCCGGCGCCACCTGCATGCTGAAGCGCAGCTTGTCGCCGAAGCGGGCGCGCTCCAGCAGCAGGTAGCGGTCGACGCAGGTCAGCTCGTCGGCCAGGGTGGTGAAGTCGTGCGCCCTGCGCAGCGCGTACCGGGCGAAGTCGGCGAAGTCGAGGAGGAGCTCGCGGGCGCGTTTGGGGTTCGTACGGACGAACGAGGCGATCGTCGTGAGCGCGTTGTAGACGAAGTGCGGCGAGATCTGGGCCTGCAGCGCCCACATCTCGGCCTGGAGCGCGCGCTGCCGGGCGGCGTCGAGGCCGGCCAGTTCGAGCTGTCCGGACACCCAGCGGCCGACCTCGGTCATGGTGCGCACGAGCGCGGCGCTGATCTCGTGGTCGAAAGCCGCCAGCGTCCCCACGACCGTGCCGTCCACGGTCAGCGGCACCACGACGGCCCCGTGCGGCTCGGCCGCGAACACCTGCGCCCGCCCTCCGGACAGCGCGGCGCGGGCGTAGCCGAGCACGTCGTCGGCGCACGGCCCGTCCCAGGCCAGCACGGTCTCGGTGGAGGTGATGGCGACGGCGTGGGTGCCGAGCAGCGCGCGCAGATGGCGTACGGCCTTGCGCGCGGAGTCGCGGTCGAGCCCCGCGCGCAGGGCCGGGGCCGCCATCCCGGCGATGTGCAGCGTGGTGAACGTCGCCTCGCGCGTGCCCTCAGGCAGCGCCTCGCGGCGCCACCCGGCCCGGGCGACGGCGTAGCCGGCGAGGAAGGCCAGGCAGGACAGCGCCACGCACGCGGTGGTCAGCATGCGGGCCACCGTAGCCAAGTACGCTCCGCGTCCGGGCGGAAACAGCGCGTGAACCGTTCATGGGGGTCCCTCGCCGGGGTCCTCCTGGTAGGAGTAGCGCTGCTCGCGCCAGGGGTCGGCGATGTTGTGGTAGCCGCGCTCCTCCCAGAAGCCTCTGCGGTCTTCGAGGAGGTATTCGATGCCGCGCACCCATTTGACGCTCTTCCACGCGTACAGGTGCGGGACCACGATCCGCAGCGGGTGGCCGCGGTCGGGGCTCAGCGGCTTCTCGTCCAGCTCCATGGCGAACAGCGTGTCGGGCGCCGCGAAGTCGGACATCCGCAGGTTGGCGCTGTAGCCGTATTCGGCCCAGATCATCACGTGGCGCACGCCGGCGTCGGGCGGGGCGGCCTTCATGATCGTCTCCGGGGAGACGCCGCGCCATTCGTTGGCCATGAGCGAGAACTTCGTGACGCAGTGGAAGTCGGCGATGCGCGTCGTGCGGGGCAGCTGCTCGAACTCCTCCCAGGAGAACTGGTGCTCCTCCCCCGACGCGGTGGCGCCGAAGACGCGGAAGTCCCAGCTCTCCGGCTTGAACTGCGGCACCCTGCCGTAGTGGATCACGGGTCGGCCGCGCGGGACGTACTGGCCTGGAGGCAGGCGCGACTCCTCCACGATCACTCCCCTCACCGGTCTCGCGTCTTGGGCCATCCTGCCATCGGCCCGCGGTCGCCTCGCGGCCGGGTGTCATGCGCGCAGGACCCGGGGCCTTCGTGCGTTTCCGGACGAAGGAGAAGTTGACCTGGTGATCGTGATGGGCCCCGGAGGCCACTTCCGGCATGGGCGGTGCCCATCGGCTCCGGCACTGTGACGTTGATCGCGGGGCCGTGCGCGCCGACGGGGGCGGCCGCGAGACCGCCTAGAGCGTGTATTCCTGGATCGAGTCGGCGAGCTGGACGCACAGCTCCTCGGCGTCGAGGCGCTTCTCGATCTGCTTGAGGTCCTCGATCTTGGCCCGGGTCTCGGCGCGCTTGGGCGCCAGCAGGGTGCAGCAGTCCTCGTCGGGCAGCTCCGAGATCTCCAGCGTGCCGATGCGCCGCGCCTCGGCCATGATCTCGGTCTTGTCCCAGCCCACCAGCGGCCGCAGGATCGGCATGTCCACCGCGTTGTCCTGGGCGGTGATGTTGGTCAGGGTCTGCGAGGAGACCTGCCCGAGCGCGTCGCCGGTGATCAGGGCGGCGGCGCGGATGCGGTGGGCGACCTCCTCGGCCGTCTTGAGCATGAGCCGCCGCTGGGCGATCACGGCCAGCCGGTCCTGGCCGGAGGTGCGGATCGACTGCTGCGCCTTGCCGAACGGCACCACCCACAGCCGCGACTTGCCCTGGAACCTGTCGAGCTTCTTGACCAGCGCGTACGCCTTGTAGATCGACTCCGACGTGGTGAACGGGATGCCGGAGAAGTGCAGGAAGTCGACGTGCAGGCCGCGCCGCATCATGCGGTAAGCCGCCACCGGCGAGTCGATGCCGCCCGACATGAGCACCAGGGCCCGGCCGCTGCTGCCGACCGGCAGGCCGCCCTGACCCGGGATGCCGCCGGTGAAGACGAACACCTCGTCCCTGTCGACCTCGATGAACACGGTCAGCTCCGGGTTCTTCAGATCGACGGGCAGGCCGTACTCGTCGTTGATCGCGCCGCCCACGAGCCGGTCGAGCTCGTTGGAGCGCAGCGGGAAGCGCTTGTCGCGGCGGCGCGAGCGGACGGCGAAACGCGCGCCGCGCTTGGCCTCCGCGCTCTCGCCGACCAGCTCCAGGCCGGCCTTGAGCACGGCGTCGGGGTCCTTGGCGACCCGCCAGGCCCGGTGGATCCACACCAGCCCCGGCACGTCGGCGACCCGCTGGGCCACGGCGTCGGCCTGTTCGGCGGTCGCGCCGCCGGGCAGGAAGATCGCGATGACGCCGTGCCTCTTGCGCACGTCGACCTGGATGTCGAGGCTCTGGAGCGCGTCGCGGATGTTGGCGATCAGGCGGCGCTCGAACAGCTCGCGGTTCTTGCCCTTGAGGACGATCTCGCCCAGCTTGAGCAGAACGCACGGCTCGCCCAGGGCCGACATCGTCATGGTGGAACCTCCGGGAAGACGGGGAAGCGGCACGCCTAGATGGCAACGCCGCGCGCCATCGAGTTTAGTCCGCCCGCCGTCCCCCACGGCGCCCTCGCGCAGCCCGCCCGCCCCGGCCCTCCGACCGCCCCCTCGCCCCGCACGTCCATGAGGCCCTCTCATGTTTCCGACTCGCGAGTTGACCGATAGTTGGGGTATCCATGTCGAAAGGGACACGCCAGATGGCACAATCCGGTAACCCCCAATTTCAAGGAAGCTTCCCTCTATGACCTCCGCTGTGAATCACTTCACCCATGGGCTGCTCACGCCGGTGCTCGCCTACGTGATGTCGTGCATGGGCTCGATGCTCGGCTTGCGGCTGACCGCCCAGGCCCACGCCTCCCGTGGCGGCACCCGGGCGCGCTGGCTGCTCGGCGCGGCCGTGTCCATCGGCGGTACGGGCATCTGGGTCATGCACTTCATCGCCATGATGGGCTTCGACGTAGAGGGCACCCAGATCAAGTACGACGTGCCGCTCACGGCGGCCTCGGCGGTGGTGGCGATCGTCGTCGTGGGCACCGGCCTGTTCCTGGTCTCCTACGGCCGCGGCCGGCTCCCCGCGCTCCTCGGCGGCGGCCTCCTCACGGGACTCGGCGTGGCCTCCATGCACTACTTGGGCATGTACGCGATGAACATGTCCGCCCACGTCTCCTACGACCGCGTCGTCGTGGCCACCTCCGTGGGCATCGCCGTCGTCGCCGCGACGGTGGCGCTCTGGTTCACGCTCCGTGTCAAGAAGCCCATCTGGATCACCGCCGCCGCGCTCGTCATGGGTGTGGCGGTCGCCGGCATGCACTACACCGGCATGTTCGCGATGCACGTCACGGTCGACCCCGAGCCCGGCGTGGTGGCGGGGGCCGACGCGCTGGACTTCCTCGTGCCGCTCATGACCGTGATCAGCCTGATCACGCTGACCATGCTGCTCATGGTGATCCTGTCGCCGTCGGAAGAGGAACTGCACGAGGACGCGGAACTCGTGGCCAAACTCGAATTGCGCCGGCGTACCGCTCAGCAGCAACAATTCACTTATCCCGCGCCAATGCCGCGCCAGCGGCAGATGCAGGCTCGCCGAAGGTAGTTGCGCGAACGGCGACGCACTGTCCATACTCCCTTATCGGTGCGTAGGGGGATGGTGGGGGAAATGTCGCCGATTGACCATTTTTCTTTTGGGCTTTTAACGCCCGTACTTGCATATGTCATGTCCAGCGTGGGGTCCATGCTGGGCCTCCTGCTGACCTCCAGGGCCCGCTTGGCCGGCGGGCGGGAGGGCAGATTCTGGCTGATCGGCGCGGCGTTCGCGATCGGCGGCACGGGCATCTGGACGATGCACTTCATCGCCATGCTGGGCTTCTCGGTGAGCGGCACGATCATCCGCTACGACGTGCCTCTCACGGCCGTCTCCGCGCTCATCGCGGTCGTCGTCGTGGGAATGGGGCTGTTCCTGGCCTCCTACGGCGGCGAGCGCCTGGCGTTCCTGCTCGGAGGCGGCGTCCTGACCGGGTGCGGGGTCGCGAGCATGCACTATCTCGGCATGTCCGCGATGAACATGTCCGGCCACGTCAGTTACGATCCCGTGATCGTCTCGCTCTCCGTCCTGATCGCGATCGCGGCGGCGACGGTGGCGCTGTGGTTCACGCTGCGGGTCAAGGGTGCGTTCAAGATCGGCGGCGCGGCGCTGCTCATGGGCGTGGCGGTCACCGGCATGCACTACACGGGGATGGCCTCGATGTCGGTGCAGACGCACACCCACATGGTCCCGCCATCCGGCGCCAAGGCCATCGACTTCCTGCTGCCGCTGATCGTCGGCATCAGCGTGATCACCATGGGGCTGCTGCTCACCGTCGTGCTCTCGCCGTCGGAGAAGGAGTTGCGCAGAGAGGCCGAGTTCAGGCAGCGGCTGCGGGAGCGCGACGAGGGCGCGCCAGAAGTGGATCTCTTCGGCACGCCCCGGCACTGAGCTATGGCGAAGGTACGGCTTGCGCCGCGTAGTGGGCCGCCAACTCGCTGCGGCGCAAGCCGTACCTTTGAGGGGGTTGTAGCGGTAACCCCGCTGACTCAAAGGTACGGACGCCGCTTGCAACCCACTTTCAACTAACCGAAGAACACCTCGGCCTCGGAGTAGCGCTCCACCGGCACGGTCTTCAGCTCGGCCGTGGCCTCGTCGAGGCCGACGCGGACGATGTCGGTGCCGCGCAGCGCGACCATCTTGCCGTAGTCGCCCTCATGGGCCGCGTCGATGGCCTGCAGGCCGAACCTGGTGGCCAGCACCCGGTCATAGGCGGTCGGGGTGCCGCCGCGCTGGATGTGGCCGAGCACCGTGGTGCGCGCCTCCTTGCCGGTGCGCTTCTCGATCTCCTTGGCCAGCATCTCGCCGATGCCGCCGAGCCGGACGTGGCCGAAGGCGTCGAGCTCGCCCGCCTGCAGCTCCATCTGGCCCTCGATCGGATGCGCGCCCTCGGCGACCACGATGATCGGCGAGTAGCGGGTGCGGAAGCGGGACTCGACGTATTCGCAGACCCGGTCGATGTCGAAGGGCTTCTCCGGGATGAGGATGACGTTGGCGCCGCCCGCCATGCCCGCGTGCAGCGCGATCCAGCCGGCGTGACGCCCCATGACCTCGCAGATGAGGGCCCGGTGGTGCGACTCGGCGGTGGTGTGGAGGCGGTCGATGGCCTCCATCGCGATGTTGACGGCGGTGTCGAAGCCGAAGGTGTAGTCGGTGCCCGACAGGTCGTTGTCGATGGTCTTGGGGACGCCCACGACGTTGACGCCGCGGTCGTAGAGCTGCTTGGCGACGCCGAGGGTGTCCTCGCCGCCGATGGCGATCAGCGCGTCCACGCCGGTGGCCGCGAGGTTGTCCTTGATGCGGTCGACCCCGCCCTCGATCTTCATCGGGTTCGTGCGGGAGGAGCCGAGTATGGTGCCGCCGCGCGGCAGGATGCCGCGCACGGCCTGGATGTCGAGCGGCATCGTGTCGCCTTCGAGGGGGCCGCGCCAGCCATCGCGGAAGCCGACGAACTCGTGGCCGTAGACGCTCACCCCCTTACGGACCGCTGCCCTGATGACGGCGTTGAGACCGGGGCAGTCGCCGCCTCCGGTGAGCACTCCAATACGCATGGCGGGTTCCTCCACGATGGGGTTCACGAGCCTGAACCCTCAGTGTTAAGACCTCAGTATTCAGATTCGCATTCTGCCCGTCACGGCGGGCAGTGGTCTAGACCAAACGCCAGACTCCGTGTCCTAAACCCGTTCTACCAGGGAAATGAGGGGAATTTCGTGAGTGTGTTGGCCATCGACGCCGGGACGACCGGGGTCACGGCTCTCGTCGTTACAGAAACCGGGCAGATCATTGCGAAGGGTTATGGGGAGTTCGCGCAGCATTTCCCCGAGCCCGGCTGGGTCGAACACAATCCCGAGGACATCTGGCAGGCCACGCTGTCCGCCTGCGCCGCGGCGCTGCGCGGGGCCGGCGCCACGCCGTCCTGCGTGGGCATCACCAACCAGCGCGAGACCGCGGTGCTGTGGGACCGGCGCACGCTGGCCGCGCCGCGCAGGGCCATCGTCTGGCAGGACCGCCGCACCGCGGGGATCTGCGAGCGGCTGCGTGCGGCCGGGCACGAGCCACGCGTCGCGGAGCTGACCGGCCTGCGCCTGGACCCGTACTTCACCGCGACCAAGCTGACGTGGCTGGCCGAGCACGACCCGGGTACGTGGGCGGGCGTCGAGTCCGGAAACGTGGCCGTGGGGACGGTGGACGCCTACCTCATCGCCAGGCTCACCGCGGGCGCGCGCCACGTGACCGACCCGTCCAACGCCTCGCGCACCCTGCTGTACGGCCTGCACTCCGGCTCCTGGGAACCGGAGCTGTGCGAACTGTTCGGCGTGCCGGAGGAGGCGTTGCCGGAGATCGTGCCCAACTACGGGCCTTTGGGCACCACTGACCCGGCGGCGTTCCTGGGGCTGGAGCTGCCGATCAGCGGCGTGGCGGGCGACCAGCAGGCGGCGCTGTTCGGGCAGACGTGCTTCGACGTGGGCGACGTGAAGTGCACCTACGGCACGGGCTCCTTCGTGCTGACCAACACCGGCGGCGAGATCGCGCGGTCCGGCTCCGGGCTGCTGACCACGGTGGCCTGGCAGGAGCCCTCAGGCGCGCGGACGTTCGCGCTGGAGGGGTCGATCTTCGTGACCGGCGCGGCCGTGCAGTGGCTGCGCGACGGGCTGGGGCTGATCGGCACGGCGCCGGAGTCGGAGGCCGTGGCGCGTACCGTGCCCGACAGCGGGGGCGTGGTCTTCGTACCCGCGTTGACGGGGCTGGGGGCGCCGTACTGGGATCCGCAGGCGCGTGGGCTGATCACCGGCATCACGCGTGGCACGACGCGGGCGCACCTGGTCAGGGCCACGCTGGAGGCGATCGCGTTCGAGGTGCGGGACGTGGTCGAGGCGATGACCGGGGGCTCGCCTCCGGTGCTCAAGGCCGACGGCGGGGCCAGCGCGAACGACCTGCTCATGCAGGTCCAGGCCGACCAGCTCGGCACGGCCGTGGAGCGGCCGGTGATCCAGGAGACGACGGCGCTGGGGGCGGCGTTCCTGGCGGGGCTGGGTTCGGGGGTGTGGGGGTCGCGAGCCGAACTGCGCAAGACCTGGCATCTGGAGCGGCGCTTCGAGCCGGGCGAACGGGATGACGCGGCCTACGAGCGCTGGCGGGCGGCCGTGGCACTGGCGTCCCGGCCCACGCCGGCGCCGTGACGCCCGGCGAGCCCGGCACGCGCCCGGGGCCGTGACGCCCGGCGAGCCCGGCGAGCGCCGACGGCCAGGACCGTGGTGGCGCTCGGGGCGTCGGCACCGAGCGCCTGCCGCGCTGCCTCCACGGCCGCTCACATGATCAGCACGCAGGCCGGGCTCTCCACCCCGTACACCTCGCCGGTGGGCTCGGGGACGCCGTCCACCAGCGCGAAGACGGCCACGCCCGCGGACTCCTGGTCGGCCACGTACAGGCGGTCGCCGTCGATGGCGAAGTGCCGGGGCCAGGCGCCGCCGGACGGCACCTCGGCGACCGGCGACAGGTCGTCGGCCAGCAGCACCGTGATCGTGTCGGGGCCGCGGTTGGCCACATAGACGAACTCGCCCTCGAGCTGCAGGTGGGACGGGTAGTTGAGGCCTTCCCGGCGGGAGGCGGGGACGGTCGTGCGCCGCTCGCCGTCGATGAGGGTGACGGCGCCGTCGAGCTCGCCCGCCACGTACAGGCGTGAGCCGGAGAAGGCGAAGTGGCGCGGGCCCGTGCCGGGGGGCAGCCTGATGGGCTCCAGCGGCGTGCCGTCGTAGCGGTAACGGCGGATCTCGTCGGTGCCGAGGTCGGAGACGTGCAGGATGTCGTCGTGGAAGACGACCTGGTGGGCGTGGGGGCCCTCCTGGCGCTCGCGGTTCGGCCCCGAGCCCTGGTGGCGCAGCACGATCGGCTCGCCCTCGAACGCGCCGCGGGCGTCGAGCCGCTGGAGGATCGCCGTGCCGTCGCCGTAGTTGGCCACCGCGAGCAGGGTCCCGGCAGGGTCCACGGCCACGTGGCAGGGGAGGCTGCCCTCGCTCGGCCGCTCGTCCAGCGGCGCGAGCCCGTCTCGCGTGTCGAAGGCGGTGAGCCAGCCGCGTTCGAGCTCGCCCACCGCGTAGAGCACTGGCAGTGCGGGGTGCGCGGCCAGGAACGACGGCGCCGCGACCCGGGTGAGGTCACCGCCGATGGTGACGATGCCGGGGCCGTATCCCCCGATACGCAGGGACTTCACAGTGGCGATCCTCTCATGGTTGACTATGGCAATGAGTTCGTTGACAGAAGCAAAGGTTGCTGAGGTCAGAGCCTTCAACCGGTTCTATACGAAGGTCATCGGCGTCCTCCAGGCGGGGATGCTGGACTCGCCGTACTCGCTGACCGAGGTGCGGGTGCTGTTCGAGCTGGCGCACGCCGGGCGGATGGAGACCGGCGAGCTGCGCACCCTGCTCGACCTGGACGCGGGTTACCTCAGCAGGGTCCTGGCCCGCTTCGAGAGCGACGGGCTGGTCGGACGCGAGCGTTCCGCCTCCGACGGGCGCAAACAGCTCGTACGCCTCACGCCCGCCGGCGAGCGCACCTTCGCCGGCCTCGACAGGCGCTCGGCCGAGGAGATCGAGCGGCTGCTGTCCGCCCTGCCGGACGAGGGTCAGGAGCGGCTGGTCGCGAGCATGGCGGCGATCAGGAGGCTGCTCGGCGCGGAGCCCCGGCGGCAGCACCTGATCAGGCCACCGCGCACCGGCGACCTCGGCTGGGTCGTCTACCGGCACGGCGCGCTCTACAGCCAGGAGTACGGGTGGGGCACCGACTTCGAGCGGACCGTCGCCAAGATCGTCGGCGACCTCGACTTCACCAAGGACGCCGGATGGATCGCCGAGGTCGATGGGGAGCGCGCCGGGTGCGTGTTCTACGTGCGCCAGGACGACACGACCGCCAAGTTGCGGATGCTGCTGGTCGAGCCGGCCGCGCGCGGGCTCGGCATCGGGCGGCGGCTGGTCGAGGAGTGCCTGCGGCACGCCAAAGCGGACGGCTGCACGCGGATCACGCTGTGGACGCGCGGCTGCCTGGTGAGCGCGCGGCGCATCTACCAGGCAGCCGGGTTCGAGCTGGTGTCCGAGGAGAAGGGGACGGAGAACGGGATCGAGCTCACCGAGCAGTGGTGGTCGCGCGATCTCTGATGGCGGCCTTCGCGTTCCGGCGGCCGGCGGGCCACCAGTTGAGCGGGCCCGCCAGGCGCATCAAGCTCGGCACCAGCACCGCTCTGATCACCGTCGCGTCCACCAGCACGGCCACCGCCATGCCGACGCCCAGCATCTGCACGAACGTCACCCGCGCGGTGGCGTACGCGGCGAACGTGAGCGCCAGGATGCCGCCCGCCGCCGTGATCAGCGGCGCGCCCCGCTGCAGCCCGGCGGCAACGGCCTGCTCGGTGTCGCCGGTCCTGTCGTACTCCTCCCTGATGCGCGACAGCAGGAACACCTCGTAGTCCATCGACAGGCCGTAGGCCACGCAGAGCATGAGGATCGGGATGCTCGGGTCGAGCGTGCCGGTCGGGGTGAAGCCGAGCAGGCCGGACAGGTTGCCGTCCTGGAAGATCCAGACGATGGCGCCGAACATGACGCCGAGGCTGAGGACGTTCAGCAGGGTCGCCTTGAGGGGGATGATCAGGCTCCTGGTCATGAGGAACAGGACCAGGAACGTCACCCCCAGCATGAGCGCGAGCACCAGCGGCAGCCGGTCCACCACGGAGGCGCGGTAGTCGGCCAGCTCGGCCGGGTAGCCGCCGACCAGGACCTCGAAGGGCGGCTCGACGGAGCGTACGGACTCCACGAGCCGTACCGGGTCGTCCGCCAGCGCCGCGGCGGACGGGACCACCGACAGCCAGGCGCCCTGCCCCTGGAACCTGGCCGGATCGGCGTCGCCGACCCGCTGCCCGCCCGCGAACGAGCCGGCCGCCGAATCGACCTGGGCGACGCCGGCCAGCCTGGACAGACTGGCGGCGTACGGCGCGACGTCGGCCCGCACCGGATCCTTCGAGATCAGCTGGATGGCGTCGGTCTCCTCGGCGGGGAACGACTGGCGGATGACCTCCTGGGTCTGCCGCGAGGACGCCTCCGGGGGCAGGATGCGGTCGTCGGTCACGCCGAAGCGCAGGCCCAGGAACGGCGAGGCGAGCGCCAGCAGCAGCGCGGCGGCCAGTCCGCCGGACACCAACGGCCGGCGCATCACGCCGGTGGCCAGCGCGTGCCAGAAACCCGCCGCGCGCTCGGGCCGCACCCGCTTGGGCAGCATCGTGCCGCCGATCGAGGCGAGCACGGCAGGCAGCACCAGCACCGCCGCGACCAGGCCGCCGGCGACGACGGCGATGCCCGCGTACGCGAAGGAACGCAGGAAGCCGAACGGCAGCACGAACAGCACGGCGAGGGACGTGGCCACGGTCAGGCCGCTGAACAGCACGGTCCGGCCCGCGTGCTCCACCGCCCCGGCGACGGCCGCCGCCCGGTCCTTGCCTGCCTGCGTCTCCTCGCGGAAGCGCTGGATCACGAACAGGCAGTAGTCGATGCCGAGGCCGAGCCCCATGGCGAGAGTGAGATTCAGGGCGAACGTCGAAATTTCAGCGAATATCAGGACGCCGCTCAGCAGCGCCAGCCCGATCACCATCGCGAACACCCCGGCCAGGATCGGCACCAGGGCCGCCATGGCGCGCCGCTGGTAGAGCCAGAGCAGCACGAACGCCAGCGGGAAGATGACCAGTTCGGCCCGCACGAAGTCCTGCCTGGCCAGCGGCACGGTCTCCCGGAAGACCTCCTCCCCTCCCCCGGCCCGCACCTGGAGCAGGTCCGTGCCCTTGGTGATCTCGGGGACCAGCCTGGGCAGCACCCGTGCCCGTACGTGGCCGGCGTCCCCCGGGATGCGCACCACGATCAGGGCGTGCCTGGCGTCCTGGCTGCGCAGCGTGGCGGGCTTGCCGCGGGTCCAGTAGGAGCCGGCCTCGGCGACGCCGTCCGCGCGGCCGACGCGCGCGGTCAGCTCCCTGCCCGCGGCCTCGACCGCCGGATCGTCCACCGTGCCGCGCCTCGCGGTCACCAGGAAGATCATGTCGGGGCTTCCCGTGCCGAACCGCTCGACCAGCTCGGCCTGCGCCCGGTCGGACTCCGAGCCCGGCGCCTCGAACCTGGCCAGCGACAACCGCGGCACCGCGCCCGCCGCGAGCGTCGCGGCGACGATCAGCACGAGCAGGGTCAGCGTGAGGACGAGCCGGCGGCGGCGTACCAGGAGGTGGCCGAGCCTGCGCAGCGGCGGCTCCGCCGTGGCCGTGGGGCGGGGCCGGGCGCGGATGTTCACGGCCACAGGGCCACCGCCGGGGCGAGGCTGCAGCCCGTCGCGAACACGGTTGTCATGAATGCTCCCCGATCAATACTCGGTAAACTACTCGTGTTTGGCTTCCTATCCAGAAATACAAGTAAATGCTCGCATTTGTCAACGAGGAGACCCATGGCTGAACGCACGGTCCGCCGGCAGGCGCGCGGCCTGAAGCGCATGGGCGAGATCCTCGACGCCGCCGAGTCGGTGATCGCCGAGGTGGGCTACCCGGACATGACGACGAACCAGGTCGCCGCCCGGGCGGGGATGTCGCCGGGGTCGCTGTACCAGTTCTTCCGCAACAAGGAGGAGATCCTGGACGGGCTGGTGTCCCGCTACACCGACGACCGCCAGGAGTTCTGGGCCGCCCGGCTGGCCGCGGTCACGCCGGACCTCCCCCTGGAGAAGCTGGTCGGGCAGCTCGTGGACGAGAGCGTGCGGTTCAAGAGCGAATCGCCGGCGTACTGGTCGCTGTTGTACGGCTCGGCCACCGGCGATCAGCTGGCCGCGGCCGCCCAGCGGCTGCACGAGGACATCGCCCGGCACCTCGCGGCCATGCTGCGCCGCCGCTCCCCCGAGTTGTCGGAGGAGCGGGCGCTGCTGGCGGGCACCATGGCGCTGGCCACGGTGAAGGCGGTCCTGCCGATGATCACCACGGCGTCACCGGAGCGCCGCGCCGAGCTGGTGAACGAGCTCAAGGTCATGCTCGTGCGCTATCTGAGCTAGGCGCGGAAGGGCCCGGTCACCTCGAACGTGTGGCCTTCCGTACGGCCGCGCCTGGCCGAGAAGTAGAGCCGGTCACCCCGGGGCGAGAACGCCAGCCCGGTCAGCTCGGCCCCGGCGTACCCCTCCAGCCGGAGGAACGGCGTGACCGCCCGGTCGGGCGCGATGACGTCGATCTCCGTCGTCTCCCTGGCCACGTAGAGGTCGCCGGAGGGCGCGGCGGTGATGGCGCGCACGCCCTCGCACAGCCGGTCGAGCGTCGAAGTCTGCGCGTCGTACGCCCACAGGCCGGTGTCGCCCTTGGTGGTGAAGTAGCACACCCCGCCCGCGTAGTGGCAGGCGTCGCCGCCGTCGAAGCGGCGGGCGTCCTCGACCTGGTGGCGGGTGGCCTGGAGCAGACCGGCCGGGGAGGGCACCACGCGCCAGCGGCCGGAGGCGCACAGGACCTCGAGCGTGCCTTCGGTCAGGTCACCCCAGTCGTCCGGCCTGAACCGGTAGAAGCACCCGTCCGGCTCGTCCTCGGTCATGTAGATCGCGTG
Organism: Nonomuraea sp. H19; assembly: GCF_052068215.1. Taxonomy (NCBI): domain Bacteria; kingdom Bacillati; phylum Actinomycetota; class Actinomycetes; order Streptosporangiales; family Streptosporangiaceae; genus Nonomuraea; species Nonomuraea sp. H19. Next base: position 342,445 of record NZ_JBQHCV010000006.1, read on the forward strand.
GCGCTCGGGGTCGCAGGCGGCGGCCTCGTGCTTGAAGCGCCCCATGGCCAGGCGCGGCCGGGCGGCGCGGGCGCCGTAGGGGTCGCATTCGAAGACCCGGCCGCGGTCGCCGAGCTCGCACGACAGCCAGCTGTGCCACGGCGTGGCGCCGCCCGCGCAGTTGAGATCGGTGCCCGACAGGATGCGGTAGGCGTCGCCGATGCTCCCGTCGGCGCGAAAGCGCAGCGCCGAGGCGCCGCCGAGCAGCGGCAGCTCGGAGTTGGACACGTAGATCCAGCCGTCGCCGTCGGGGAAGCAGGCGCCGCCGTCGGGGGCGGCGTGCCACGTCAGCCCGGCCACCTTCTGGCCGGACCTGGCCACCACCTGGCCGGTGAAGCCCGGGGGCAGCGCGAGGCCGTCGGGGCCCGGCAGGCCGAGCGGCCCGTACGGGCTGGTGCCGCCCCGCAAGAGCGGGCCCGTGCGGAGGAGAGTCTTGTGGGACATCGTGGGGCCTCCCTCTAGGTGCCACGCTAGTCGACCGCACCGACATGAATGGCAGGGACTCGCGACATCAAACTCTGCGCAAACCCCGTGTCCCGCCTTCCGCGGCCCGCCCGTCGCCGCCGCGCCGGCGGCGACGTCCACGTCGGCGAACACGGGCATCGCCGCCACGATCAGGTCGCGCAGGCGGCGTGCCGGGCGGCGCCGGTGCCGGGCCTGGACACGGGCACGCCGAGGAGTAGAGAGGGAGACGGGCTCACGTGCCGCTTGCGGCGCGAAAGCCCGCGGGCCCGGGTACCGCCGCCTGGGTACCCGGGCCCGCCGTGCTCGCATCAGCGCTGGCGCTCGGTCATGGCCTGGAACATCCAGTGCTGCTTGTCGACGTCCTGCGCCACGGCGATGAGCAGGTCCTGGGTGACCGGGTCGGGCTCGTCCGTGGTCCGGACGCGCTCGTGCATCCGCCTGCTGATGCCGTCCAGGACGTCGGTGATCGTCGCCACCACCTTGCCGTCCTCCAGCCAGCCGCTCTCGAGTTGCTGGAGCCTGCTGGACCTCGCGATCGTGGCGGCGCGCCCGTCCGGGTTCGCCCCGATGGCGACGGCGCGCTCCGCGATCGTGTCCATGTGCCTCCTGGCCAGCTCCGTGACCTCGTCGAGCTGGAGGTGAACCGAGCGGAAATGGGAGCCGATGAGGTTCCAGTGGGCCTGCTTGGCGACCAGCGAGAGGTCGATCAGATCGACCAACGCGCCCTGCAGGGCCTCCGCGACGGTGTTCTTGGCGTCTCCCGAAAGCGGGCCGGTGATCGTGGCCATGTCGGGTTTCCTCCCCCGTTCCGTCATATTTTTCGGCCTTCCTTCTTCAACCCAACCCCCGTGCCCAATCTTCCGGCGCCCTAACGTTGACACTGTAATAGTGACAGTGTCATTGTGAAGATATGAGCGACACCTGGACCATCGGCGAACTGGCCGAGCACGCGGCGCTTGCGCTGCGCGACGCCTTGCCGCCGGCCAACGGCCGGGTCCGCGACGTGCCCGGGGCGCGACTCATCAGGTGGTATACGACCATCGGCCTGGTGGACCCGCCGCTGACCAGGCGCGGCAGGATCGCCCAGTACGGGCGGCGGCACCTGCTGCAGCTGGTGGCCATCAAGCGGCTGCAGGCGGCGGGGCACTCGATCGCCGAGATCCAGGCGGCGCTGGCGGGGGCGACGGATCGGATGCTGGAGGAGGCGGCCGCCATCACCCGGCCGCGGAGCCGGACAACCGGTGCCACGCCACTCGCCGACGAGCCGCCTGCGGTCGGGTCACGGCGATTCGGGCCACGCGACGCAGCACACGGCGACGTACCGCACGATGACGCACCACACGGCGACGTACCGCACAATGACGCGCCGCTCCGCTACGCGCCGGCTGCGGGCGCGGCGCTCGGCGATCGCGCGCAAGAGGGCGTGCAAGCGCCGAACGGCAGCGTCGGGCCAGGCGGCGGCGAAGACGCTGCCGACCGCGGTGGCGACGGTCGCGACGTGACCGGCCGCGGTGGCGACCATGGCGACGTGACCGGCCACGACGGCGACCGTGGCGACGTTGCCGGTGGTGGCGAGTCCGGGCGCGGGCGGTTCTGGGCGGAGCGACCGGCCAAGGAGGTCGCGCATCGCGCGGCACCCGACGGCCGCTCCCAGACCACGACGCCTGACAGCCACGGACCGGCCGCGGCGTCCGATGGCCGGGCTCGCATTGGGCCGGCGGGTCGGCGGGCACGTCTCGAAAGGCGCGGTCCGAGCACGGTGGTGACAGGGATCAGGCTGGGCGATGGGGTGCGGCTGGTGCTGGACGCGGGCCGTACCCCGTCGGCGGAGGACGTACAGGCGGTGCTGGCGGCGGCGGGTCCGCTGCTCGCGGTGCTCGAAGAGAGGGAGCTGACATGAAGATCACTTCACTGGAGCCCGCGCGGTGCCTCCCGGTGCCGGACACCGGGTTCGGCGCGCTGCTGACCGAGCGCGGCAACCTGCCGCTGGAGAGCGTGGACGTGGCCGCCGACATCTCGGGGCTCATCGCCGGGGTCGAGGTCACGCAGGGGTTCAGGAACCCGTTCGACGTCACGCTGGAGTCCACCTACGTCTTCCCGCTGCCCGATCGGGCGGCCGTGACGGGGTTCCGGATGGAGGCCGACGACCGGGTGGTCGAGGGCGTGCTCAAGGAGCGCGGCCAGGCCAGGGCGGACTACGACCAGGCGCTGCGCGAGGGCCGGCGGGCGGCGATCGCAGAGGAGGACCGGCCCGACGTGTTCACGATCAGGGTGGGCAACATCCTGCCGGGCGAGCGCGTCTCGGTCCGGCTGACGATGAGCCAGCCGCTGCCGTACGAGGACGGCGCGGCGACGTTCCGGTTCCCGCTGGTGGTGGCGCCGCGATACATCCCGGGCAGCCCGATCGACGGCCAGGCCGCCGGGGACGGCGTCGCGCCCGACACCGACGCGGTGCCCGACGCGTCCAGGATCAGCCCGCCCGTCCTGCTGCCCGGCTTCCCGAACCCGGTACGCCTCTCGCTCGCCGCGACCGTCGACGCCGCCGGGCTGGAGCTGCGCGAGCTGGCCTCCAGCCTGCATGTGGCAGAGGAGGAGGGCGACGGCAAAGGGGGCACGACCGTACGCCTGCGCCCCGGCGAGCGGCTGGACCGCGACTTCATCCTGCGCATGTCGTTCGAGGCGTCCACGTCGTTGCAGCTCGACGGCCGCGGCACGTTCGCCCTCACCGTCGTGCCGCCGCCGCTGCAAGCCACGCGTACGCCGCGTGACCTGGTGCTGCTGCTCGACCGCTCGGGCAGCATGGGCGGGTGGAAGATGATCTGCGCCCGCAGGGCCGCCGCGCGGATCGTGGACACGCTGACGCCGCAGGACCGGTTCGCGGTGCTGACGTTCGACTCCGTGGTGGAGCAGGCGTTCGAAGGGCTCGCCGAGGCGTCCGACCGCAACCGTTACCGCGCCGTCGAGCACCTGGCCAGGGTCGACGCCCGCGGCGGCACGGAGCTGCTGGAGCCGCTGCGCCAGGCCGTCGCCCTGCTGGGCGCCCAGGCGGAGCGGGAGCGGGTCGTGGTGCTGGTCACCGACGGCCAGGTCGGCAACGAGGACCAGATCCTGGAGCAGGCGGGTGGCGCGCTGTCGGCCATGCGGGTGCACACGGTCGGCATCGACCGGGCGGTGAACGCCGGGTTCCTCGGCAGGCTCGCCGGTCTGGGCGCGGGCCGGTGCGAGCTGGTGGAGTCGGAGGACCGGCTCGACGCCGCCATGGACCACATCCACCACAGGATCGGCGCCCCGCTGGTGACCGACCTGTCGATCAAGGGCCTGGAGGTCGAGTCCGGTACGGTCACGCATCTCGGGTCGATCTTCCCGGGCGTGCCGCTGCGCGTGTACGGGCGCTACCGCGAGGGCTCCTCGCTGACCGTGCGCGGGATGGCCGCCGAGGGGCCGTGGGAGGAGCAGGTCACCGGCGTGCAGGTGGACAATCCGGCCATCCGCGCCGTCTGGGCCCGCGCGCACCTTCGGGAGCTGGAAGACCGCTACGCCATGGGCGAGCACGACCTGGAGTCGCGCATCGTGCGCACGTCGCTGGAGTACGGCGTGCTCTGCCGCTTCACCGCGTACGTGGCGGTCGACACCAGGCAGGTCGCCGAGGGCGGGCCCGAGCACCGCGTCATCCAGCCGGTCGAGCCGCCGAGCGGGTGGGAGCCGCCGTCGAGCCCGCCTGCGCCCGGGTCCTCCATGATGTTCGCGGCGGCGTACGGCGCGCCACCGGCCGCTCCCCAGATGGTCCTGCCCGAGCCCGGCCTCGGCGCCGCCGACCTGGAACAGGGGTTCGTCTCCGGCGGCGGGGCGGATCTCATGGGGCGGCAACCGCGGATGCCCGCACCCGGGGCGCCCGGCGGCGGTCGGCGTAGCCGGGGGACGCCGAGGTTCCGGCCCGCACCGCGTCCTGCCCACCGGCTGGAGTCGGTCAGGCCGCAGCTCGTGGCGGAGCTGGACAGGCTCACGGCGCTGCCCGCACCCGACCTGCTGTACCTGGCCGACCTGGGGTCTCGGCTGGCGGCGCTCGCGGAATACCTCGGCGGGAACGAGGAGCTGGACAGGCTGGCCCGCGAGCTGGAGGCGGCCGAGCGGCCGGGCGCGGACGCGCGGGCCCTGCACGACCGTGCCGTCGAGGTCCTCACGAACCTGGTCGGCGGCCGCCACACCCCGCCTCCGGGCGCGGCGGGCGGCCCCTCCGGCGAGGCGGGCGGCCGACGCGGTCCCTTCTGGAAGCGCACCTGACCTGCCACCCGCCCCTGGGCCGAGCGACGGCCCAGGGGCGGGTCACATGATCGGGGTCCACTCCTTCAACAGCACGATCTCGTAGGCGTCCACCGCCGTGTACGGGTCGCGCCGCAGGATCTCCCGCAGTTCGGCCTCGTCGGCGACCTCGTAGACGTGCAGCGCCCCGCTGTCGTCCGCCCACGGCCCGGCACTCACCAGCCGTCCCTCCTCCTTGAGCCGGCGCAGGTGCTCCCGGTGCGCGGGCCGGGCCGCCAGCCGTCGCGGGTCGCCGTCGAAGGACAGATGCAACGCGTATCTCGCCATGCGCGGCACGCTATGGCCCGCAGGCGGGAGTGCTCAGCATCGCGGGGCACCGCGGTGGTGTATCACCGTATACATGACGTACACGCTGGCCGACCTGCCGATGTTCGGCGAGCTCGGCGCGGACCGGCTGCGCGGGCTGGCGGCCGTGGCGCGGCACCGGCGCTACTCGGCCGGGCAGGTCCTCTGCACCGAGGGCGATCCGGCCGATCAGCTGATCGTGTTGCTCGGCGGCCGGGTGAAGGCGGGCCGGGTGAGCGCTGAGGGCAAAGAGGTGGTGCTCGCCGTGGAGGCGGCGCCGGTCGCGTTCGACAAGACGGCCCTCCTGGTGGACGGGCCCCATCGGGCGACGCGGACGGCCATGACGGCGGTGGAGGTGGCCTACCTGCCGCGCTCGGCGGTGCTGGAGCTCGTCGCCGCCGAGCCGTCCGTCGCCGCCCGGCTGTTGCGGACGCTGGCCGCGACCGTCCGCGATCTCGACGAGCGGCTCACCGACGCGACGGTGCGCGACGTGCCCGCGCGCGTGGCCACCTGGCTGGTACGCCGGTGCGCCGACGGCCGGGTGCCGCTGCACGCCGGCCAGGCGGGGCTGGGCGCCGAGATCGGCGCGACCCGGGTGAGCGTCAACCGCGCCCTGCGCGCGTTCGAGCGCCGGGGCCTGATCGAGATCGGCACCGGCGAGGTGATCGTCCTGGATCGCCCGGCCCTTGCCCACCGGGCCGCCATGTGACCGCCCGCTCCTTGCCCGCCGGGCCGTCAAGTGACCGGGCATATTACCCGGGAGCGGGTATCCGAGCTGGTCACGCTGTTCTATCGTCCTGAGCATGGCGACCTCGCGCGCCCCGCTCCGCTTCGCCGAGGCGGTGTCGGCCACTGTTGCCGAGAGCGGGAGATCCGGCTTCTTCTTCGACTTCGACGGCACGCTCGCCCCGATCATGCGTGATCCCGGCGCGGTGCGCCCCGTCGCCGGGGCGGTGGAGCGGCTGCGGGAGCTGGCGCAACTGGTGAGCAGGGTCGCCGTCGTCTCCGCCCGCCCGGCCGCGTTCCTGTGCGAGCGGTTCTCGGGCGCGCCGCAGGTGCGCCTGTTCGGCCTGTACGGCATGCAGACCGTCGTCGACGGCCGGGTGCGCACCGACGCCGAGGCCGAGCCGTGGGCTCCGGTCATGCGGGGGCTGGCCGCGGACGCCGTACGCGACCTGCCCGGCGAGGTCCTGGTCGAGGACAAGACGCTGCTGGTGGCGCTGCACTACCGAGCGGCCCCGGGGCTGCGTGGCGCGGTGGAGCGGTGGGCCTCGCGCAAGGCGGCCGAGCTGGGCCTGCGGGAGCAGCACGGCCGCATGGCCGTCGAGCTCGGGCCGCCGGTGAAGCATGACAAGGGCACGGTCGTCGCGTGCGAGACCGAGACGCTGACCCGCGCCTGGTATTTCGGCGACGACCTCGCCGACAGCCGGGCGTTCGACGCGTTGCGTGCCAGGGAGGAGCGGGATCCGGCGTTCGTGGGCGTCCGGGTCGCGGTGGCCAACGCGGAGACGGGCGACGAGCTGGCGCGCCGGGCGCACTTCACGGTGGACTCCCCCGAGGACACCCCCGTCCTGCTCGACGAGGTGATCAGCGCCTTTCCCGGCCATCCGCCACCGGCTCTTACTCTGGATAGGTGACCATACTTGTCCTGGACGGCGGCCTGTCCACCCATCTCGAACGCCTCGGCGCGGATCTGCGCGACGAGCTCTGGTCGGCGCGGCTGCTGCTGGAAGAGCCCGCGCTGATCCGGCAGGCGCATGCCGACTACTTCGCCGCGGGGGCCGACGTGGCCACGACGGCCAGCTACCAGGCCACGATCGAGGGCCTCATGCGGCGCGGGCTGGCGGTGGCGGAGGCCGAGTCGCTGATCAGGCTGTCGGTTGAGCTGGCCGCGCAGGCGCGCGACGCGGCCGGGCGCGGGCTGGTGGCGGCCTCGATCGGCCCGTACGGCGCCTACCTGGCCAACGGCTCCGAATACACCGGCGACTACGACCTCGACGAGGAGGGTCTCTACTCCTGGCACCTGCCGCGCTGGGAGATCCTCGCCACGGCCGGCGCCGATCTGCTGGCCTGCGAGACGATCCCGTCCTACCCGGAGGCGCAGGCGCTGGCCAGACTGCTGGGCCGCACGCCCGGGGTCAAGGCGTGGGTGAGCTTCTCCTGCCGGGACGGCGAGCGGCTCAACGACGGCACGCCGATCCGTGAGGCCGCCGCGCTGTTCAGCGGGAATCCGCAGGTGGTGGCCGTCGGTGCGAACTGCACCGCACCGCGCCACATCCCGGGGCTGATCTCGTGCCTGTCCGGCGGGCTGCCCGTCGTGGTCTACCCGAACTCGGGCGAGACGTGGGACGCCGGGCACCGCCGCTGGCTGGGGCTGGCCGACCCGCTGGAGTTCGGTCAGGCCGCCAAGGAGTGGCAGCGGGCGGGCGCGTCCCTGATCGGCGGCTGCTGCCGGACGACCCCGGAGCACATCGCGCAGATCCGCGCCCACCTGTCCTGAGCGGCACACGCCCCGGGCGGCTCCCGCTCGACGACCCCGCCTCGCCGCGCGGCCGGCGGCGTCCTGGTGCCGTAGCGTGCCCAGCCGCGCGGCGCACCGAGTGCGGTAATCCAGGGACTGGGTGACGTGCTGAGGGGACCGCGACGCACGCGATGCGCAGGCCGCGGGAGCCCGGCGCGTCAGGCGGCGACGGATTCCGCGTTGCGGCGGCGGCCGAACAGACGGTCGACGGCCAGTGCGCCGCCCCCGGAGAAGCCGATCGCCAGGCTCGCCGCGGCCAGTGCCAGGACGAACTCGTAGCCGCCCTCACCGGCGCCGAAGCCGTTGGCGCCGTGCACGAACACGATCGCGCCGATCATGTTCAGGGCCAGCAGCGTGCCCACGATCGGCAGGGCGGCGCCGGCGATCAGCGCCAGGCCGCCGACGACCTCCAGCACCGCCACGGCGGGCGCGGCCACGGCGGCCAGCGGGATGCCGACGGACTCGAAGAACTTGGTCGTGCCCGCGATGCCCATGGTCGCGAACTTCTGATAGCCGTGCACGAGGAAAATCACCCCGATGGCGATCCTCGCGAGCAACAGGGCGACGGGACGGGCTTGGTCGAGCATGCGACCTCCTTGAGGGTCGTTCATTTTTGAATCAGTTCTCTGACAGGAACCATAACCCGAAAGTACAAATATGAACAACATGGAGGATGAGCCGTAGAATGAGGCCGTGACGGACACCCGATGGCTGGACGCGACGGAGATGGCGGCGTGGCGCGCCTTCCTGTCGACCTCGCACCTGCTCGAAAGACGCATCGAAGAGCAGCTCAAGGCCGCGGCCGGGCTGACGCACCCGCAGTTCGAGATCCTGGTGCGCCTGTCCGACGAGCCCGGACGCCAGATGCGCATGACCGAGCTGGCCAGGGGAGTCGTGGTGTCGAAGAGCGCGCTGACGTACCAGATCACTCAACTGGAGAAGGCGGGGCTGGTGAAGCGGGCCACATGCCCGTCCGACGAGCGCGGCGTGCTGGCGGTGCTCACCGACGCGGGTGCCCGCTGCCTGGAACGCGTGGCGCCCGGCCACCTCGAGGTGGTGCGGGCCTACCTGATCGACCGGCTCAGCCGGGAGGAGTTGCGGACGATGACCACGGCCATGAACAAGACGGAGCAGGCCTTGAGGTCCTCCGCCTGACGCCCCCGGTCAGTCCTTGACGGCGGCGGCGCGCGCGGCACGCTCCATCTCGACGCGCGCGCTGGCGGCATATTTGTCGACGTATTCCTGGCCGGACAGCTCCATCAGCGCGTACATGATCTCGTCGGTCACCGCGCGCAGGACGAGGCGATCATCCTCCATCCCGTAGTAGCGGGAGAAGTCGAGCGGCTTGCCGAACCTGACGCCCGGCCGGATCCCGAACTTGGGGAAGGGCCGTCCCGGCGGCATCATCTCGTAGGTGTTGACCACGGCCCACGGGATGACCGGGGCCCTGGACTCCAGGGCCAGCCGGGCCACGCCGGTCTTGCCCTTGTAGAGGCGGCCGTCCGGCGAGCGTGTCCCCTCGGGGTAGATGCCGAGGACGTTGCCCTCGCGCAGGATGCGCAGGCCCGTACGCAGCGCCGCCTCGCTGGCCTTGCCGCCCGAGCGGTCGATCGGCACGGTGCCGACGCCGCTGAAGAACAGCCGGGTGAAGAAGCCCTTCATGCCGCGGCCGGTGAAGTAGTCGGACTTGCCCAGCGAGATGACCTTGCGGCGAAGCTGGAGCGGGCCGAAGAAGTGATCGGCGAACGACAGGTGGTTGCCGGCCAGGATCGCCGGCCCTTCTTTGGGCACGTTTTCCGCGCCTTCGGTCCATGGCCTGAACATGAGGTGGAGGATCGGCCCCAAGATGGCCTTGACCACCCAGTAGAACACCCCGGCACCTCTTCTCCAGCATGTTGTCGGCAAGCATAGTCATCTTCCCATCCCGACGGCCCTGCTCCTACACCAGCTCTCGCACAAACACCCCGGAACGTGCGACGATCGGGCCGTTCCTGGATAAAAGAGCCGGAATGAAATTGCATGGAGGAGCTGTTATGCCGCTCATGCCAGGCGCGGAGCCGTACCACCACGAAGCAGGCCAGATCGGCGTGCTGCTCTGCCATGGGTTCACCGGCACCCCGCAGTCGTTACGGCCGTGGGGCGAATACCTGGCCGGGCACGGGGTGAGCGTCTCGCTGCCGCGCCAGCCGGGGCACGGCACCCGGTGGCAGGAGATGAACCGGACCCGCTGGGAAGACTGGTACGCCGAGGTGGAGAAGGCGTTCGCCGATCTCCAGGGCCGCTGCGCGGAGGTGTTCGTGGCGGGGCTGTCGCTGGGCGGCTGCCTGGCGCTGCGGCTGGCCGAGGTGCACGGCGCGGCGATCACGGGCGTGGTGGTGGTCAACCCGTCGATCGCGAACGACGTGCCGCTGATGAAGCTGGCTCCGCTGCTGAAGTGGTTCGTGCCGTCCGTGCCCGGCGTCGCGAACGACGTCAAGAAGCCGGGCGTGACCGAGCTGGCCTATTCCCGCACCCCGGTCAAGGCGGCGGCGTCGCTGCCGGGGCTGTGGTCGCTGGTGCAGGCCGACCTGGCGAAGGTGACCCAGCCCCTGCTGGTCTTCCACAGCCTGAACGACCATGTGGTGAAGCCGACGAGTGTGGCGATCATTCGCCAGAAGATCCCTCAGGCCACGATCGAGGAGCTTACCGATAGCTACCATGTTGCGACGCTGGACAACGATGCCGACAGGATCTTTGCCGGGAGCCTCGACTTCATCCGGACACATGCCTCGGTACCCTTGCAGAGGGACTGATCGCACCCAGGGGGAAGTCGCGATCGCTGCGGAGAGGCCCATCTAGGTGACGCCCCAGAGTGACGAGGACGAGGTCTGGCGGCAGATCGTCGCGTCCTTCAACGACACAGCCGAGCGCGACTCGGCCGACCAGCCATGGCCGGACAGCGAAAACGTCCCCGCCGAGCCGACCCGGCGGGTGGTCAAGCCCTCGGAGGAGCTCGAGGAGGACCTCGACGAGCCCGAGGACAAGCAGGACGACGACGAGGGGGACGAGGGGCACTTCGTGCCGCCCCCGCCGCCGCCGCTGCCCAAGCTCGACCTGGCGACCAAGCTGGCGTGGGTGGCGCTGTTCGGAGGGCCCGCCTATCTGCTGGTCGCCGCGATGGCGAGCTGGCAGATGGAGGGCTGGGCGCTGTTCACGGCGGTGGCGGCGTTCATCGGCGGGTTCGTGGCGCTGGTGGTGCGGATGGGCGACGGCCCGCCCAACGACTCCGGCTGGGACGACGGCGCGGTCCTGTAGGACTCAGGACTCCGGCTGGGACGACGGCGCGGTCCTGTAGGACTCAGGACTTCGACTCGCCCGGCTCGGGCGCGAACGACTCCACCACGTCGGTGTAGCGGTCGGTGCTGTCGACCGCATGCCCGACCGCCCAGACCGTGCCCTTGCCGGCGAGATAGGCGACCCCCTGCAGGCGTACGCTGCTCCGGCCCTTCTTGGCGTCGCCGCGGATGATGTCGCAATCGCCCTTCTCGCAGCGCACCATGAACGGCTCGGCCGCCCGCTCCGGGTCGTAGCCGGCCATCCAGTAGCGCCCCTTGCCGTCGCCGGTCACGCCGTAGAGGCGGGCGTCGGAGACCGGAAGCGGCTGCTCCTTCCAGCGCTTGCCGTTCCACGTCAGCACGAGCGGGGAGACGACGCCGGGGCCGCGGTAGACGCCGCCGACGGCCACCGCCCGCTTGGCGCTGTCGGTCTGGATGTCGCGCAGGTAGCCGCCGGGGATCGAGGGCACCGGCATGGACTTCCAGGACCCGCCCGAGTAGTGCACGATCAGTGGCTCGGTGCCGGTGTCGCCGACGGCGAACCCGCCGGCCACCGCGTAGAGGGCGCCCTCTTCCTTGGTCTCCTGCACGGTCCAGGAGTTGCCCTGGCCGGTGACGATGAGCCCCTGCTTCTCGCGGCTGCCGACCGCCACGACCCGCCCCGGCTTGGCGTCCACGCCACCGAGCCAGTCTCCGGCCCGCAGCCCCTGCGGCCTGACCCGGTCGAACCCGGTCACGTCACCGTGCGCCAGGTACGGCAGCCCGTCGTGCCCGTCGCCGACCGCCCACACGTCGGACGGCGCGGCGGCGGCCAGGCCGCGCAGGTTGCCCGCGGCCGTGGCGTCGCGGAGGGGCACCTCGGCCCAGCCGGTGCCGTTCCAGTGGCGGATCGTGCCGCGGTTCTTCCACACGTCCCAGATTTCCTGCTGGCCCACGGCCCACACGTCACTGGAGGAGATCGCCAGCACGTCGGAGAGCGAGCCGTCGGGCTGGAGGCGCACGCTGGTCGACTGCTGCCACGCCTCTAGCGTGGCGGGGCGGGGATCGGCATGCGCGGCGGGCGTGACCTGAGGCAAGGCCACGGACGTCGCCAAGATCAAGGTGAGCGCACGCCGCTGAAAGCGACGGGTCATGGAGCAAATGCTACGGGTTGCACGGCCCCTCTTGCCCGTTAGTGCCCAACTCTCAACTCCGCGATGACTGGCAGATGGTCACTCGCCCCCGCCAGTTCGCCGAGCCCGGCGTCCACTGCCCCGCATGACACGACACGTGCCTCGCGGGCGGCGAACACCCCGTCGATGCGTACGGCGGGCCCCGCCGCCGGGAACGTCAGCCCGTCGCCCTTAGGCGCCACCGCGTAGCAGTCGGCGAGCCGCCCGGCGAGATACCGCCAGGCCGGTTGGTGCGCCTGCTCGTTGATGTCGCCGCCGAGCACGATCGGCGCGCCGAACCGGGCGGCCGCGCGCTCCATCAGCGCCACCGCCTCGGCTGCGTGGTGCATCCTGGCCGGGTCGTTGAGGTCGAGGTGGAGCGAGCCGACGGCCAGCCGGGCTCCCCCGGCCTCGACCACGGCGATCGCCAGCCCGCGCAGCTCCAGCCCGAGGAAGACGCGCAGCGCGTGGCTCTCGGCGCGCAGCACGCGCACGCGGGGCGCGACGAGCACGGCCACGCCGCCCAGCCTGCCCGGCGTGGCCACCCGCAGCCCGGCCGCCGCCGCCAGCGCTCTGCGCCTGGCCCGCCAGCGGCCGAACCTGGGCGCCTCCTGCACGCACAGCACGTCGGCCCGCAGGGCGGTGATGACCTTGGTCAGCGCGGGCAGGCCGGAGCGCATCCCGTGCAGATTGTAGGTGGCGACCCGGACCGTCACGTGGCCCGGCTCTAGCGCTGCCTGGCCAGGTCGGCGGCGCCCACCACCCCAGCGGACGCGCCCAGCTCGGCCAGCCGGATCTCCGCCAGCGGCCGGTGCCCGCGCCCTGTGATCCGCTCGGCGAAGGTCTCCCGCGCCCGATCGATGAACAGGTCGGCGGCCCTTGACACGCCGCCGCCGACGATGAAGCAGCCGGGGTCGAGCACCGCCGCCAGGTCGGCCATGCCCTGGCCGAGCCAGTCGGCGAAGGAGGCGAAGGCGGCCAGCGAGGCGTCGTCGCCCTTGTGGGCGGCCTCGGTCACCTCCTCGCCCTCGATCTTGCCCCCGGCCAGGCCGAGCAGGATCGCGGCCCGTTCCGGCGCGGCCGCGGCGATCTCCCTGGCCTCCTTGACGAGGGCCTGGCCACTGGCGTACTGCTCCCAGCACCCGACGTTGCCGCAGCCGCACGGCCGCCCGCCCGGGACGACCTGCATGTGGCCCATCTCGGCGCCCATGCCCCAGCGGCCGCGGTAGAGCACGCCGTCGAAGACCAGGCCGCCACCGATGCCGGTGCCGAGCGTCACGCAGACCACGTGGGACTGGCCGCGCCCGGCCCCGAACCTGGTCTCGCCCCAGGCCATGGCGTTGGCGTCGTTCTCGATCACGACGGGCAGGCCGACGAGGCCGCTGATCTTCTTCTGCAGCGGCTCCTCGCGCCAGGCGAGGTTGGGGGCGAAGCGCACCATCGACCGGGTCTCGTCGACGAACCCGGCCGCGCCCACCCCGACGGCCTCGATCTCCCTGCCCGCGGACAGCTCGCGCACGACGTCGGCCACCGTCTCGGCCACCAGGTCGGGGCGGTCGGCGGCGGTGGGCCGCAGCGTCTGGGCGACGATCTTCCCATGGTCGTCGACCACACCCGCGGCGACCTTGGTCCCGCCGATGTCGACACCGATCGTGAGCATGCCCGTTGTTCTCCCTATCCCAGATCTATGTGTTCCACGTCGTCGCCGCGGCGCTCACGGCGGTCGGGCTCCTGCTGCTCCCTGCGGGGCGCGGGCTTGTTGAGCAGGTCCAGCGCCTCGCGGAACGCGGCGAACAGCTCGCCGCCCGCCGCCACCAGGTGCCCGGTCACGTCGGAGCCGGACTCGCGCCGCGCCGCGATCGCCCGGCAGACCGGGCAGGCGCGGCAGATGTATTCGTCGTGGGGCTCGGACACCGCCTCTTCCCACACGTCCCGCTCCCTGCGGCCGCCGCCGGTGAACGAGTTGAACACGGTCTTGCCGACCTGGCGCGTGGCGCGTCCCTGGATCGACTCGAACAGTTTGCGCGCCTCGTCGGCGACGCTCCCGATCTGGTCTCTGTCGTTGCTCTCGGTCATCTGGCCCTCCGTGCGTCCGGGATCGCTCATCCGGTTGCGGATTCGCTTCCTGAGCTGAACCGTAGTGCGGAATCCGCTTCTTGCGGCGGCTCGCTGGACGCGACCCACCGTACCCGGAGCACGCCGTCGCGAAGCACCGCTCCGCTGATCTTCCTTCGGGCCAGCGCGGCGGGCAGGGCCAGGATCCTCCGGTACGGCCCCGCCGTGATGATCAGCTCGTCACCCTTGCGGGCCAGATCGACCTCGCCGCGGTCGGCGCCCGGCAGGGCGAGCGTCAGCTCGTCGGCGCTCATCCGCAGCGGCGGCTCGACGGATGGGGCGGCGAACGGATCGGAGTCTCCGTAGATCGCCGCGCCCACCTCCGTCAGCGCGTCCTTGCCGACGGGCTCGGCGGGCAGGTAGGGGACGACGTGAATGGGCAGCGGCGCGAACGACTGCTCCGCCTCGGCCAGCAGCCGCGACTGCGCCGCCACCCACTGGGCGCGCCACTCGTCGGCGCCGCCGGTCGGGAAGACGCGGTTGGCGATGACGGCGTCGACGCGGTAGCCGTACAGATTGAGCGAGGTGAGGGTGCGCCTGGCCTCGGCGAGCACCACCGACTCCGGCGTGAGCACGAGCCGCACGGAGGCGTGGTCGCCGGTGAGCAGCTCGCGCACCTCCATGAGGCCGCGGTGGAAGCGCTCGCCCGCGTTCATGACGTCCTCGCCGGGCGCGCTGACGTGGGCGACGCTGCGGACGAACGGCGAGACGAGCCGCACCAGCTTGCGGCCGACCGGCATGAGCCGGTTGACGTGCCAGTCGAGCGCCTCGGGCAGGGCCAGCAGGCGCAGCGTCTCGGCGGTGGGCGCGCAGTCGACGACGATCACGTCCCAGCGGTCCTCGCGGGCGTGCTCACGCAGCTCCAGCAGGGCGATGACCTCCTCGGCGCCGGGCAGCACCGTGATCTCCTCGGAGGTGATCTCGTCCAGGCCGAGCTCGACCAGCACGCCCCTGGCGTATTCCTGCAGCTCGCCCCAGTGGCGCTCCAGCGTTTGCTGGGTGTCGACCTGGTGCAGGTGCAGGCCCGGCGCGATCTCGCCGGGCGCGGCGGCGAGCGCGTCGGCCAGCGAGTGGGCGGTGTCGGTCGAGACCACGAGCGTCTTGAGCCCTCGGCCGGCGGCGAGCGTGGCCGTCGCGGCGGCGACCGTGGTCTTGCCGACGCCGCCCTTGCCGGTGAAGAGCAGGACCCGGGGACTCAACTCAGCGGCCTTCTACGCGCTTCTTGAGCCCCTTGAGCGCGGTGTCCACGATCACCTTCTCCGCCTTGCGCTTGATCATTCCGATCATGGGGACGCTCAGATCGACCGCCAGTTCGTACGTCACCTGGGTGCCACTGCCCGTGTCGGCCAGCCGGTAACTCCCCCGGAGTTCGGAGACCATCTTCCCGGGCTCGACCACCTGCCAGGCGACGTTCTCGTCGTCGTGCCAGGTGTAGCCGAGGGTGTAGGTGTCGCTGATCATCCCGGCGTCCAGGACGAATCGCACCGTCTGCGCCCTGCCGTCCTCGCCCGTGCTGAGGACCTCGGCGCTCTTGATCGATCCGGCCCATTCGGGGTAGGCCGGGAAGTCCGCGATGACCGCCATGACGTCGGCGCGGCCGGCGCTGATGGTGGTGCTCGAAGTGGTGCGATCAGCCATGCGACCACCGTAGTGCACAATCCGCTGCTTGCGATGGACCAGCGGATGCGGACCGATCGCAGGCGCCTGCGGAGGACCGCCGGACGCGGCCCATCGCACCGGCCGGTTCACCATTCGAGGATGAAGGGGACGCCTTTCCCCCGGAAATGGCCCACGTTCACGCATTCGGTGCGTCCGACGCGGGTGCGCGCGTGGAGCGGGTTGTGCACGTGGCCGAACAGGGCGTAGCGCGGTTGCGTACGCCTGATCGCCTCCAGGGTGGCCTCGCTGCCGCGCTCGAACCGCCGGGCCACCACGTCGTAGAGCAGCTCGGGCACGGCCGGCGGGATGTGGCAGCACAGCACATCGACCTCGCCGACCGCCTCCACCTTGGCGGCGAACTCCTCGTCGCCGAGCTCGTACGGGGTGCGGTAGCGCGTCTGGAGCCCGCCGCCCACGAACCCGAACCGCAGCCCGCCGATCTCCGCCACCTGCCCGTCGAGCACCTGGTGCCCCGGCCGCAGGTAGTCGGGCCACAGGCGCGGGATGTCCACGTTGCCGTAGGTGAGGTAGGCGGGGGTCGGCATGGCGGCGAAGAGGGTCTCGTACTGAGCGCGGACGTTGCGCTCGATGTGCTCGCGCGGGTCGCCGTCGAGCGTGGCCCACAGCGCCGCCGACATGGCCCTGGCCTCGTCGAACCGGCTGGCCGTGCGCAGGGCGATGAACTCCGCCGCCTTCTGCGCGCCGAACAGGTCGGCGAAGATGCCCTTGGCGTGGTCGTCGTAGTCGACGAAGAGGATGAGGTCGCCCAGGCAGACCAGCGCGTCCGCGCCGTCGCCCGCCTTGGCCAGCGCATCGGCCCTGCCGTGCACGTCACTCACAACATGGACCCTCATGAGGCGAATCCTATGAGCACGGCTGCTAGCGTGATGAAACGCCTCTCTTTAACGCCTTAATCACGAGGCTACCGAGGCGTAACTTAACGCGGTAGCGTCCAGGCGTTCCCTGAAGAGGAGTTGATTCGTGCGCGAGTACAGCGTCCCCGTCCTGGCCGACGTGCCGGCCTCGGCGAGCCTGCCCGACACCGTCTTCAAGCGGGCCGAGCAGGAACCCGGCGCCGTCGTCATGCGCCGCAAGACCGACGCGGGCTGGCCGGTGGTGACCGCGTCCGAGTTCCGCGACCAGGTGGTCGAGGTGGCCAAGGGACTGATCGCGGCGGGAATCGAGCACGGCGACCGGGTCGCGCTGATGTCGCGCACCCGCTACGAGTGGACGCTGGCCGACTACGCCATCTGGTCCGTCGGCGCGGTCACCGTGCCGATCTACGAGACCTCGTCGGTCGAGCAGGTCAGGTGGATCCTGTCCGACAGCGACGCCAAGGCGGCGTTCGTCGAGCTGGACACGCACGAGGAGACCGTCCGCGAGGCGGCTCCCGAGCTGAAGACGGTCTGGCGGATCGACGCCACGCCGGCGACCGGCGACGTCGCGGACTCGGCCGTGGACGAGCGCCGCGCGCGGGTCGTCTCCTCCGACCTGGCCACGATCGTCTACACCTCCGGCACCACGGGCCGGCCCAAGGGCTGTCGCATCACCCACGACAACCTGCTGTTCACCGCGCTCAACGTGCTGCGGGGGCCGCTGGAGCCGCTGTTCGGCTTCAAGGACCCGGCCGCGCTGCTGTTCCTGCCGCTGGCCCACATCTTCGCGCGGATGATCCAGGTGGTGCTGATCGAGGCGGGCGCGATCATGGCGCACACCCCCAACATGAAGAACGTCGCCCCGGACCTGCAGGACTTCAAGCCCACGTTCCTGCTGGGCGTGCCGCGGGTGTTCGAGAAGGTCTACAACAGCGCCGAGCAGAAGGCCATCGCGGGCGGCAAGGGCAAGATCTTCGCCCGCGCCGTGGACGTGGCGGTGGCCTGGAGCCGCGGCGAGAGCTCCGGCGGCGCGCCGCTCGGGCTGCGGCTCCAGCGGGCGGTGTTCGACCGGCTGGTCTATTCCAAGCTGCGGGCGGCCACCGGTGGCCGGCTCTCGGCGGCCGTCTCCGGCGGCTCGGCGCTGGGCGAGCGGCTCGACCACTTCTTCAAGGGCGTCGGCATCGAGGTCTTCGAGGGCTACGGCCTGACCGAGACCTCGGCCCCGTGCACGGTCAACATGCCGGGCGCCAACAAGATCGGCACCGTGGGCAAGCCGCTGCCCGGCGTCACCCTGCGCATCGCCGACGACGGTGAGGTCCTGGCCAAGAGCAGGAACGTCTTCGACGGCTACTGGAAGAACGACGCGGCCACGGCCGAGGTGATCGACTCCGACGGCTGGTTCCACACCGGCGACGTGGGCGAACTCGACGCCGACGGCTACCTGCGGATCACCGGGCGCAAGAAGGAGATCCTGGTGACGGCGGCGGGCAAGAACGTCGCCCCTGGGCCGCTGGAGGACGCGCTGCGCGCCCACCCGCTGATCTCCCAGGCCATGATCGTCGGCGACGGGCGGCCGTTCGTGGCGGCCCTGATCACCCTGGACCCCGAGGCCATGCCGGCGGGAGCCTCCGTTTCCGAGCTACGGTCCGATCCGAAGGTGCGGGCGGAGATCCAGGCGGCGGTGGACAGGGCCAACCTGTCGGTGTCGAAGGCCGAGCAGATCAAGAAGTTCGCGATCCTGGACGCGGACATCACCGAGGACAGCGGGCATCTGACGCCGACGCTGAAGGTCAAGCGCGGGGTCGTCATGCGCGACTTCGCCAAGGAGATCGACGAGCTTTACGGCGGTCACTGACACGCGGGCCTGCGGCATCGGCCCTCCGTCGTGGGGTGGGCGGCAGGCACGTGGCCTCACACGCCGAGCACGCACCTCCATCACACGACGGCAGCGCCGGGACGACGCCCGCGGCAGGCCGCGTGCGGGGAGGTGCCGGCGGGACCGGTTCCGGGGCTTGCGGGCGATCGAGGCGTCAGGCGACGCCGACATAGTCGCCGGCGCGCTCGGTGGCCGACAGGATGGCGGCGAGCGCTTCCCTGGTCGTCTGGAGCTCGGCGATCTGGTCGTCCAGACCGCCGAGCCGCGTGCGCAGATGGCCGAGCGTGCAGGCGTCGAGCACGTCACCCGAGCCGGACACGCACGGCAGCACGTCCCTGATGACCTTGGTAGGCAGCCCGGCGGCCAGCAGCGTGCGGATGCGCCGCACCACGATCGGAGCGTCCTGGGCGTAACGGCGATGCCCGCCCTCCGCGCGGTACGAGCTCAGCAGTCCCTGCTCCTCGTAGTACCGCAGCAGCCGCGGACTGACCCCCGTCTCCCGCGACAGGTCACCGATCTTCACGAAACGCTCCTCACACCGGCTCGCATCTCACATCTCCGTGAGCTTCTAGCGTGCCACGCATGAGAGAAATTCCTCGCGAAAGCGCCCATGGAGGCCCGCCTCTGGCGCGTCGCGCTCGGTCCAGCCGAGCAACGCGCGGTGAGTGACGTTCCCCCGCCGGGACCGCACGCGGAGGTGACGAAAAGAAGCGCCAGGGCCGCCGGAAAAATGTCGCCTCACCATAGGCGGATCATTCCGGACTTAGGTCCCCACATGACCTCTGATCTGGGGAATCTCCTTTCGATTCCGGCTTGCGAGCGGCGATCAGAGGCGTATTCTCTTGGCCAAGAAAGCGGGACCAGAGATGACCTAGATCCCTGGTCCCTTACTTGAGGGTAAGGGAGATTGGCTTGACTATCCAGGAAGCCTGCGAGGGACTCACCATCGCGATCCAAAACGAGATCATCCAGGTCCGGGCAGACCAGATCGAGCTGGGAGAGAAGCTCACCCAGCGCATCAACGGCGTCGCCAACCGCGTCAAGGCCCTCGACGCCAAGGTCGACACCAAGTTCGCCGAGATAGACGCCAGGTTCGACGCGGTAGACGCCCGCTTCGAAGCGATGGAGACCAAGTTCGAGGCCAAGTTCGAGGCCATGCAGGAGAGCCAGAACGCCATGCAGAAGACGCAGCTCGAGATGATGCAGATCCTCGTCGGCATCCAGAACAAGCTGGACGCGGCCTAAGCCGCAACCGAAGGGCGGGCCCGCAGGTTCGGCGGGCCCGCCCTTCGGCATGCCGGAACCACGACCATGGCCCACTGTGCGCCGTTGCGGCGGCCGGCCCCGTGCGGGTCAGAGGGCGTCTTCCTGGAGGCCGCCGGCCACGTGCGGCGGGTGGCGTGCCGTTGGCTTGCCGTACAAGAAGGAAGAAAGACCGCCGCACGACGGCGGGAATGAGGTCAGGGGGTTCGGGAGCCCGGGTCGGCGAGGACGAGTTCGCCCGAGTGCTCGGCCAGCGCTTCCCTGGCGGGGTGTGGGAGGCCGGTGTCGGAGACGACCACGTCGGCCTCGATGAGGTGGGCGATGGTGCTGATGCCGACCGTGCCCCACTTGGTGTGGTCGGCGAGCACGACGAGCCGGCTCGCCGCCTCCACGAGCGCGCGGTCGGTCTCGGCCTCCATCATGTTCGGGGTGGTGAAGCCGGCCCTGACGGTCATGCCGTGGACGCCGAGGAACAGCAGGTCCACGTTGAGCTGGCGGATCGCGGCCACCGCCACCGGGCCGACCAGCGCGTCGGAAGGAGTGCGCACGCCGCCGGTGAGCACCACCGTCTGGTCGGTCCTGCCGGAGCGCTGGAAGACGTCGGCGACCCGCACCGAGTTCGTCACGATGGTCAGCGCCGGGACGGCGGCCAGGCGGTGGGCGAGCGTCCAGGTGGTGGTGCCGGCGGAGAGCGCCACGGCGGTGCCCGGGGGCACCAGGGCGGCGGCGTGGCGGGCGATGGCCCGCTTCTCCTCCTCCTGGCGTACGGACTTCACCGCGAAACCGGGCTCGTCGGTGGAGCCGATGGCAGATCCGACAACAGTGGCGCCGCCGTGCACCTTGGCCAGCAGGCCGCGCTCGGCCAACATCTCCAGGTCGCGCCGGATGGTGATGTCGGAAACGCCGAACGCCCGCACCAGTTCGGTCACCCGGACACCGCCGTTCTGCCGGACGAGCTCCAGAATCGCCTGCTGACGCTGCGGAGCGAGCATCGCATCACCAGATCCCAACAGGTTCCGACATGAGTAGGCCGCTTTTCAGCGGTCCACCGCTAGTTGCGGAGTGTGCACCTACTGTCCCGATCGCATCATGACACGATCCCGACGTCACGACCGTGGCTGATTCGTCATGAAATAGTGCGTTGACAGTCTGAAATGTTGGCTTTTCGATGAATGAAGGTGAGCGAACTCGGGGGAATCTGAAGGTCCGCCAAGGAGGAACCCACCATGGATCAACGTCTGCCGATATCCCGCCGCAATTTACTGCTCGGAGCCGCCGCACTCGGGGTGCCCGCCGCCCTCGTCGGGTGCGGATCCGACGCCCCTTCCACCGCTCCGGGCGGTACGGCCTCCGGCAACCTCGGCACGGTCACGCTCGGCTCGAACGCCTCCGACGAGATCCCGAAGAAGTCCCTCGAGACCCAGGTCAAGGCCTTCACCCAGGCCACGGTCAAGATCAATACCGTGGACCACAACACCTTCCAGGAGAACATCAACCGCTATCTCAAGGGCACGCCGGAGGACGTGTTCACCTGGTTCGCCGGTTACCGCATGCAGTTCTTCGCCGAACAGGGGCTGGCGACCGATATCTCCGACGTGTGGCAGGAGATCGGCGGCGACTACACACAGGCGTTCAAGGACCAGTCGACCGGCGTCGACGGCAAGCAGTATTTCATGCCGTCCACGTACTACCCGTGGGCGGTCTTCTACCGCAAGAGCCTGTGGCAGGAGAAGGGGTACGAGCCCCCCGCGACGCTGGACGAGTTCACCGCGCTGGCCAAGAAGATGAAGGCCGACGGGATCGTCCCGATCGCGTTCGCCGACAAGGACGGCTGGCCGGCGATGGGCACGTTCGACATCCTGAACATGCGCATGAACGGCTACGACTTCCACATCTCGCTCATGGGCGGCAAGGAGTCGTGGACCGACCCGAAGGTCCGGCAGGTCTTCGACACCTGGCGGGGGCTGATGGAGTATCACCAGCCCGCGGCGCTGGGGCGGACCTGGCAGGAGGCCGGGCAGTCGCTGGCGCAGAAGAAGACCGGGATGTATCTGCTCGGCATGTTCGTGGCCCAGCAGTTCCCCGAGGCCGACCGCGACGACATCGACTTCTTCACCTTCCCCGAGATCAACCCGGCGTACGGCACCGACTCGATCGACGCCCCCATCGACGGCTACATGGTCTCCGCCAAGGCCAAGAACGTGGACGGCGCCAAGGCGCTGCTCAAGCACCTCGCCCAGGCCTCCTCGCAGAACATCGCCACCAAGCTGGACCCGGGCACCCTGGCCGCCAGCTCCAAGGCCGACACCTCCGGCTACAGCGCCCTGCAGAAGCGCGGGGCGGAACTGGTGTCCAAGGCCACGCACATCGCGCAGTTCCTCGACCGCGACACGCGGCCGGACTTCGCCTCGACCGTGATGATCCCGTCGCTGCAGTCCTTCGTGAGCAAACCGAACGAGATCGACTCCTTACTGGCGAGCATCGAGAAGCAGAAGGCCAACATCTTCCGCTGATGACCGTCAAGACCCGTCGCTACTCCGCCCGGGACGTGACCATCCTGGTCATCGGGCTGGGGGTGGCCGTCATCGTCAACGTGGGCCTGATCTGGGGGCCCACGCTGGCCTCCATCGGACTCTCCGGCACCGACTGGAACGGCATCGGTCCCATCGAATGGGTGGGCGGGCAGAACTATCACGACCTGGCCGCCGAATATCCGCCGTTCTGGTCCGCCGTCCGCAACAACGTACTGTGGCTGGGCTTCCTCGGGCTGGTCGCGACGCCGTTCGGGCTGTTCTGCGCGGTGCTGCTGGACCGGCGGCTGCGGCTGTCGCGGTTCTATCAGAGCGCGCTCTACATGCCGGTCGTGCTGTCGCTGGCCGTGGTGGGCTTCATCGCGCAGCTCGTCTACTCCTCCGACTACGGCGTGCTCAACGCGGTGACCGGGCTGAGCGTGGACTGGCTCGGCGACAGCTCGATCAACATCTGGGTCGTCATGATCGCGGCCGGGTGGCGGCACGTCGGCTACGTCATGATCATCTATTTGGCGGGGCTGAAGGCGGTCGATCCGGCGCTGAAGGAGGCGGCGGCGATCGACGGGGCCAGTGAACGGCAGGCGTTCTTCCGCGTGGTGTTCCCGACGCTGCGGCCTGTCAACGTGATCGTGCTGGTCATCACGGTCATCGAGGCGCTGCGGGCCTTCGACATCGTCTACGCCATCAACAAGGGCAGGAACGGGCTGGAGCTGCTGTCGGTCCTCGTCACCGAGAACATCGTGGGCGAGGCCAGCAGGATCGGGTTCGGCTCGGCGATCGCGGTGATCCTGCTGGCGATCTCGATGGGGTTCATCGTCACGTACCTGTCGCAGCTGTTCAAAGGGGAGGAGCGATGACGCTCACCGCACCCGCCTCCGCTCCCCCGGCCCAGTCGCGGCGCCCGCCCGTGCGCCGGCCCGTGCGTCCGCTACGGATCCTGCTGCACGCTTTCCTGCTGCTGGTGGGGCTGGGATGGCTGCTGCCGCTCGCGCTGGCGGTGTACGCGTCGCTGCGCCCGTACGAAGAGACCGCCCGCCTGGGGTACTTCTCGCTGCCCGAGCGCCTCACGCTCGACTACTACGGGGAGGCGTGGAGCCAGGCCGAGCTGCCCCGCTACTACCTCAACACGCTGATCATCGTGGTTCCCGGCGTGGTGATCACGCTGTTCATGGCGTCGTTCACGGCGTTCGCGATCGCGCGGCTGCGCATCCCGGGGCGCAAGGCGCTGCTGATCGTGTTCACCGCGGGCAATCTGCTGCCGCCGCAGGTCCTCATCACCCCGCTCTACACCGTCTACACGCTCATCCCGCTGCCCGCGTGGCTGTCGGACTCGCAGTCGCTCTACGACTCCTACCTGGGGTTGATCCTCATCCACGTGGCGTTCCAGTTCGGCTTCTGCGTGTTCGTCATGGCGAACTTCATGCGCACGATCCCGGAGGAGATCAGCGAGGCGGCGCTGGTGGACGGGGCCGGGGTGTGGAAGCGCTACTGGCGGCTGACGTTGCCGCTGTGCCGGCCGGTGCTGGCGGCGCTGTCCACGCTGCAGTTCACGTGGATGTACAACGACTTCCTGTGGGCGCTGGTGCTGATGTCGTCGGGCGACAAGCTGCCCGTCACCTCGGCGCTGAACAACCTGCGCGGCCAGTTCTTCACCGACCACAACCTGCTGGCGGCCGGGGCGATGCTGGTGGCGCTGCCCACGCTGATCGTGTTCCAGCTGCTGCACAAGCAGTTCGTCGCCGGGCTCACGCTCGGCTCCACCAAGGGCTAGACCGTCCGGTCCCTCATGCGAGCGCGGAGGTCAGAGGAGTGCGTGGAAGCGGGCGGCCACCTGCTCCCACGTCCATTCACGGGCGATCCAGTCGCGGCCGCCCGCGCCCATCTTGCGGGCCTTGTCCGGGTCGCTCAGCAGCTCCACGAGCGCCTGCGCGATCTCCGCGGGGTCCGTGCCGTCCACGACCAGCCCGGTCTCGCCGGGCCGGACGGCGTCCGGCGCCCCGCCCGACGCCCCGGCCACCACCGGCAGCCCCGTCGCCGACGCCTCCAGGAACACGATCCCGAGCCCTTCCACGTCCACCCCGTTCCACCGGGTACGGCACGGCATGGCGAACACGTCGGCGGCCGCGTAGTAGCCGGGCAGGCTCGCGGCCGGCACCGTCCCGGTGAACCTGATCGACTCGCGCCCGGCCGCCAGCCGCTCCAGCGTCCTCAGGTACGGCCCGCCGCCCACCAGCAGCAGGACGGCCTCGGGCACCGCCCGCAGCACCTGCGGCCAGGCCCTGATGAGCTGGTCCTGCCCCTTGCGCGGCACCAGCCGGGACACGCAGGCGACGACCGGCCGCCCGGCCAGGCCCAGCTCGGCCTTGGGCGCGCCGGGGTGGAACTGGCCGACGTCCACGCCGGGCGCGAGCCGTACGAGTTTGCCGGGCGGGATGGCGGCGACCAGCCGCTGGCGGGTGTACGCGCCCAGGTAGGTCACCACGTCGGCGTGCTCGCCGATGGCGCGGAGCACGGCGCGGAAGCCCGGGGCGCTCGCCCACGATGCCTCGTGGCCGTGGGTGAGCATCACCACGCGCCGCGCGCCCGCCCCGCGCAGCCGGGGCGCGAGCAGGCCGAGCGGCGCCGCCGCGCCGAACACCACCGTGTCCGCGCGGTGCTCGGCCACCAGCCGGGCCGCCCGGCGCGCCACGGCCGGCGTCGGCAGCATGAGCCGGGTCGGATGCCGCACGACCCGATACGGCTGGCGCCGGTCGAACTCGTCGCAGCCCGGCCAGGCGGGGGCGTAGACGGCCACGCCCGGCGTTCGCAGCGCGAGTCCGTGCACGAACGACTGGATGCCGCCCGGCCGGGGCGGGAAGTCGTTCGTGACGATGACCACGTTGGTCACGGCGCGGGAACGCCGTTCAGCTTCGCCCACGAGCGGGCCATGGCGATGCGCTCGGGGCTGGAGGGATGAGAGACATAAAGCACATATTCCACCGGATCCGGCGACAAGTCCGAAATATTGGTCACTGCCAGGCGTTTCTGCATCGCGATGAACGTGACCGGGTCCCTGGTGAGGTCGAGCGCGTGGACGTCGGCCCTGGCCTCGATGTGGCGGCTGATCAGGTTCTGGAGCGGGCCCATGATCAGCGAGCCCAGGGTCATGAGGCCCAGGAGCGCGCCGACCGCGCGCGGATCGGTGATCGAGGTGACGCCGGCGCGGCGGCGTACCGAGCCGAAGATCAGGAACAGCAGGATGGCGCCGAACGCGGCCCCGAGGCCGCCGATGAGCGTGCCGTAGAGCACGTCGTCGTCCTCGGCGTGGCCCAGCTCGTGCGCCACGACCAGCTCGACCTCGTTCCGCGGGGCCTGGAGCAGCGTGTCGTAGACGACGATCCGGCGCGTGGCCCCGAAGCCCGACACGTACGCGTTGAGCGCCGTGGTCCGGCGCGAGGCGTCGGCGACCAGCACGTCCTCGACCGGCACGCCGTCGCGCTCGGCCATGGCCAGCAGGTTCGTGCGCAGCGGTCCCTGAGGCATCGACGTGAAGTCATTGAACAGCGGCTCGAACACCACCGGATACACGAACGACGTCACCACCGTCAGCGCGAACGCCCCCGCGGCGGCCGGAATCCACCAGCGCCTGACCTTGCGGGCCAGCGCCACGAGCGCCAGCAGCATCAGGCAGAGCAGGAACGTCTCCACGCCGATGTTCTTGAGCCGGTCGGCGGCCCAGCCCGCCCAGTCCTGGGTGGACAGGCCGTAGTCGCGCAGCAGCGTCTCGAACCAGATCCCGAGCGGCCACCTGATCACCTCACTGATCGCGGTGATGACCACGACGCCCAGGATCACCCGCACCCACCAGGGGCCGCGCAGCCGGCCCAGGACCTTGGCGCCGAACGGGGTGGCCACCAGCAATCCCGCGAAGATGATCGTGAGCGCGAGCGACAGGTAGCCCGGCAGGCTGGTGGCCGCGTCGAACGCCTTCGCGCGGGCGATCTCGGCCGCGCTGAAGTCACGGGCGGGATCGGGCGGCCCCGAGGCCAGCACCCGCCACGGCGTGCTGAACGCGGCCACGGCCACGATCACGACGCCCAGCAGCACCAGCGCCACCCCTGCGGGCCTCCGCGGCCGCCCGTCGCCGCCGTCCTCTCCGGCCATGCTCCCCCTATGCTCCCGGTCCACGGGATCCCCCGGATCCGGATCCCCCGTCGAGACTCCTCCCTGTGTCACATCCTCCGCCTCTCTTACGCGAGCCGATCCCGTACGTAGTCGCGCCACCGTTCCGTCAGCGTGGCCGTGGAGAGCCCGAGCGAGGCGAGCGCCCGGTCGACGCCGGCCGCCTGGGCATCACGGTAGAGCCTCACCAGCGTCTCCTCACCGAACCGGTCGGCGAGGAAGCGACACGCCAGCCACGCCTCCTGGTACGCCCGTGCGAGCCGTATGGGGTCGCGGCCGTCCGCGGCGAATGCGGCCGGTCCCGGCAATCCGGGCGGCAACCGCCCAGCCCGCACCTCGGCGGCCAGCTCAGCGGCGGCGATCCGCACGGGCAGCCCGGCGTCCCGATAGCCCACGTAGTCGGCGAACCCCTCATAAAGCCAGGGAGGCAGCCGATCGGTGCCCGCCACGACGTGGGTGAGCTCATGCGTGAGAACGACGTCCTTGCCGATGGCATTGAGCCTGGCGAAGACCTCGGGAACGACGATCACCCTGCCGCCGTCGGCCACCGCCGCCAGCCCGTCGAACCTTCCGGCCCCGGCCAGCCGAGCCGCCTCCGCCGCGGAGTCCGGGACGACGACCAGCGGCCGCACGCTCCGGCGGAGAACGTCCGAGACCCGCCGCCCGGCGGTGTCGGCCCGCCGCGCCAGCTCCTCGAGCTCACCGCGCGGCGCACGGTGACCGACGACGACGGAACGCGCCCCATGCGCCACGACCACACCGTCGCGCCACAGGCCACGCGCTTCAGGGGGGAGAACGGGGGGTTCGGGGGCGCTGCCGGGGACGAGGAGCAGGAGAACGGCCATCGCAGCTCGTCGGCTCACCCGCTCGGACACGCTGCCCGATCGTAGTCGGCCGCCGACCTGGATCGCGCACGAAGGCCAGGCGGCGGACCATGGCGATGGCCCGCTGTGCGCCGTTGCGGCGGCTCGCCACGTGCGGGTCAGCGGGCGTCTTCCTGGAGGCCGCCGGCCACGTGCGGCGGGTGGCGTGCCGTTGGCTTGCCGTACGAGAAGGGAGAACCCCAGCGCACGACGGCGAGGGAGGTGCGGGGAAAGACAGAGCCCCGCCCGAGATCGGGCGGGGCTGTGAATTAAATACCGGGGCGAACCGCGCCGACGAACGACGACTTGCGCCATCCGCTCAGCTTGACGATTTGCACCCGATAGCCTGTCCGCGGCGAGTGGATCATCTTGCCGTTGCCGACATACATGCCCACGTGGCCGAGCCCGCTGAAGAACAGCAGGTCGCCTGGCTGGAGGTTCTTCCAGGAGACCTTCCGCTTGATGCGGGCGAACTGGCTTGCCGCCACGCGCGGGAGCTTCACTCCGGCCTTTTTCCAGGCGTACTGGGTGAGACCGGAACAATCGAACGAGCCGGGGCCGTCGGCGCCGTAACGGTACGGGTCACCGATCTGCTTCTTGGCCACGGCGATGGCCTTGCTGGCCCTTTCCTTCTGCCGAGCGATCCTGGCCGCCGCCGCGGACTTGGCCGATTTGGCGGTGGTCGCCGCCTTGGCCGTGGTGGCGGTGGTGGCCGAATCGCTCGTCGCCGCCCGCGCCGTTGGGGCATGGAGGATCAGACCTCCGGCCGTCACGGTCATCGTGAGCGCTACTCCGCTCAGGGCAAGGCGGGACAGACGGGGGTTTTGCAGGGAGGTAGACAGGATTTCTCCTTGAGTCTTCCACGAACGCCTACCGGGTTAGCTGACGGATTCGGGCCTGGAAGTCGCCCTACGGCGCGTTACGCGCCGATTCACCCCTGATCCCTGGGGAAGGGATCCATGGTTCCCCGGCTCCGTGCCTCCTGGCTGCACGGACTCGGCAGATCGCCGCCTCATTGAGGTGTCTATATGGGGATGTCGGCGGCGACCGACGGATCTCTATCTGATTCACATCGGGTGACCGATGCCGGTTCGCGACGGCATGGGTTGTCGCCGCGAGGCCAGAAGCTACGCCGAGAGGTCAAGGTTCGGCAAAACGCCAGTCAGGTTGTAAAGATCAGATAACGGGGCCAGTAAGGAAGGAAATCCCTGCTGGAACACCAGGTTTCGTTATGCAAATGTGACCCTGGTCACAATTCCTGGCGCAGGGGTTTGTAAGGTCCCAGATTGTCGCTTTTGTCACACTTTTCGCGCCGCCACCCTGAGCCCCGGCTCCCCCCTTCCGCCGGGCTGGCGCGAGTGTGCAAAGAGGAGAAGATGAGCCGGCGTCGGCAATGCGTGGCCGTTGAAGACCGAAATCACCCATCCTTGGACCCGGAAACGGGCCAGGATGGCAAGAGACGCTACGGGCGGACGGCGCCGATGATGGTGCTGCCGTAGTCGGAAAGCTTGACGACCTTGATGACGCCGCCCGTCAGCGGCGGCTGCGCCAGGTGCGCGGCCACCGGCACCCTCCGTTATTCAGGCCCGGCCCAGCCTGCGCAGCAGCAGAGCGGACGGAACGGGTCTGGCTCCCATCCGCATGACGGACTCGGCCACCTCGCGGTCCGACGACACCACGGCGATGGCCCGGCCGGGCGGCTCAGCGCGTACGAGCTGGCGGATGAGGTCGTCGGCGATCTCCCCCGGCGCGCTGAACAGCACGCGCACCCCCCGCGGCGCCACCACCTGGACGGGGGCGTTGAGCTCGGCGCCGTCGAACACCACGGTCACCTCGACCCTGGTCTGCGCGACCAGCCCGCCGAGCCCGGTCATCAGCCGGTTGCGCTGGTCGGCGAGCGTGAGCGTGCCGTAACCGGTTTTCGTGACGTTGTAGCCGTCGATGATCAGGTGCACCTGCGGCACGGCCAGAATCTGGTCGAGGAGCTGCGGGTCGTCGTCGGCCAGTGCCCGCGCGGGCACTCCGCGCACGCCGGGACGCTCCCCGGTGATCGCCGCGACCGAGTCGGCGGGCCGGCTGATCGTCGTGGGCAGGGCGAGCTCCCTGCGCAGTCCCGCGGAGGCGTCCTGCAGCGCGTCGAGCAGCACCCTGATGCGGGCGTCCTCGATGCTCCGGCCCTCACGGGCGGCCCGGCGCGAGGCTTCGAGCTGCCTTTCCACGTCGGCCAGCCGCTCGCGCAGCCGCCGCAGCTCGGCCTCGCCGGCACTGCCCGCGGCCGAGGCGGCGGTTCTGGCCTCCTCGGCCGCGTGCTCCATCTCCTCGGCCCGCGCCAGCGCGGCCTTGGCGCGCTCGCGGGCGTCGTGCAGCTTACGTCGTAGATCGGAGTTTTCCGCGCGGGCGAGCTTGATCTGCTCGCGCAGCCGGTCGGCCTCCTCCTTGGCGGCGCTCTTCTGCGCGGTGAGCTGCTCGCGCAGCCGCGAGACCACCTCCTCGCGCTCCGACCCCTCGGCCGCCGCGGCCGACTGCTCCAGGTCGGTGCGGGCGGCCTCGATCATCTCCGCCCAGCCGGGCGGCCGGGTGAGGTACGCAGCCGCGGCCACCAGCACGGGGTCGGCGGCGGGCGGCACGTTGCCGTCGGCCAGCGAGGCTACGAGCTCGGGCCACCCGGCGGCCACCGACTCGGCGACCAGCTCGCGGAACTTCTTGTCGTTCTCCAGCTGCGCGGCGATGGGCGCACTGCCCAGTTTGGCGCGTTTGCGCGGGTCGAATTTCGCGATGCCACGCAACGGCTGCGGGATGGAGACAGCGGGCATCGACCCGAGAACCTGAGCCGCCAGGTCGACCACGTTGAGCCGCACCTGCTCGGGAAGCGGGCGAGACAGGCCTTCACCCGCTGAACTCATCCCACTTGTCCCTTCGTGACATGCCCTTTCAGACAAGGGTACGGCTGTTGCGTACCTGACCATAACGGTCGCCCATGTATGGACGAGCGCTTGGTTGGCGAGGTACGACTGTCCCGGGGGCAGCAGCTCACCGGGAGGCCCACCGTGTCCGAGCAGATGCGTACTTCCACCCGCGACCTGGAAGAACTCCGCGAGCAGGTGAGCGGATGGCTCCGCGGCAGGGTCGGCACGGACGCCGCGGTGTCCGAACTGTCCCGGCCGCTGAGCAACGGCATGTCGAGCGAGACCCTGTTCTTCACCGCCACCTGGGGTGGGGCGCGAACGCGCTGTGTAGCAAGACTGGCACCTGCGGAGGAAGCCGTTCCGGTATTCCCTTCGTATGATTTGCGGGCGCAGTTCGAAATAATGCGCCTGGCCAGGGAAAAAGCTGGGATTCCAGCGCCCAGGGCCCTCTGGTTCGAGCCGGATCCCCGCCCGCTCGGCACGCCGTTCTTCGTCATGGAGCGAGCCGACGGCGAGGTGCCGCCGGACGTGATGCCGTACACGTTCGGCGGCTGGCTCTGCGACGCGGCGCCCGAGGACCAGCGCAGGCTGCAGGATGCCGCCGTGGGGATCCTCGCGGCGCTGCACGAAACCCGCTTCACCCCAGAGGAGCTGTCCGTGCTCGGGGCGGGCGGCCTGCGGGCGCACGTCGACAGGCAGCGCGCCTATTACGAGTGGGCGCACGGCGAGCGGCGCATCCCGCTGCTGGAGCGGGCCTTCCACTGGCTGGAGGCACACTGGCCCGCCGATCCGGGGCCCGATGTGCTGTGCTGGGGCGACGCCAGGATCGGGAACCTGATGTTCCAGGACTTCGCTCCCGTCGCGGTGCTCGACTGGGAGATGGCCGCGGTGGGTCCGCGCGAGCTGGACCTGTCCTGGATGATCTTTCTGCACCGGTTCTTCCAGGACCTCACGGTCGCCCTGGAGCTGCCTGGCATGCCGGGCTTCATGCGGCGCGAGGACGTCTGCTCCAAATATCGCGAATTATCGGGCTATGAGCCCCGCGACATGGACTTCTACGAGATGTACGCCGCCCTCCGGCACGGGATCATCATGGCCCGGGTGTGGCAGCGCAGGATCCACTTCGGCGAGCAGCCCGTCCCGGACGACCCCGACGACCTGGTGCTGCACCGGGCCACGATCGAGCAGTTGCTGAAAGGATGAGGGTCAGGCGCCGGCGTCGTAGACCAGCAGCGCCACCTGGACCCGGTTGTTGAGGTCCAGTTTGGTCAGGATGCGCGACACGTGCGCCTTGACCGTGGGCACGCTCATGTAGAGCTCCCGCGCGATCTCGGCGTTGGACCTGCCCTGCCCCACGGCCAGCGCCACCTCGCGCTCGCGCACGCTGAGCCGGTCGAGCAGCTTCCTGGCCCGGTCCGTACGCTCCCCCGCCCCGCCGTCGGCCACGTGCGTGATGAGCTGCCGCGTCACCGCCGGCGACAGGATCGGCTCCCCCGCGGCCACCTTCCTGATGGCCTGCACCAGGTCGCCCGGCGCGATGTCCTTCAGCAGGAACCCGGCCGCCCCCGCCCGCAGCGCCCGCAGCACCTGCGCGTCGGCGTGGAACGTGGTCAGCACCACGACCTCCGGCGGCGCCGCGGTGGCACGCAGCGCCTCCGTGGCGGTGAGCCCGTCGACGCCCGGCATGCGGATGTCCATCAGCACCACGTCGGGCCGGTGCTCGGCCACCAGGGGCGGCACCTCGGACCCGTCGCCGGCCTCGGCCACGATCTCGATGTCGGCCGCGCCGCCCAGGATCATCGTCAGCCCGGCCCGCACCATGGCGTCGTCGTCCACGATCAGCAACCTGATCGTCCCCGCGCTCGTCATGCGTCCTCCCGGGCGATCTCCACCGGCCACGGTAACCAGGCGCGTACCACGAACTCCCCTTCCGGCGTCGGACCGTGCTCCAGTTGCCCGCCGGCCAGCTCCGCCCGCTCCGTCAGCCCGATGAGCCCGGCCTTGGCCCCCGGGATGCGCAGGAGGTGACGGGACCAGAGCGGGTTGCGTACCTCCACCGCCAGCCCCTTGCCGCGCTCACCCGACACGGTGACGATCACCGGCGCCCCGTCCGCGTGCTTGCGCGCGTTGGTGAGCGCCTCCTGGACGATGCGGTAGAGGTTGCGGCCCAGCCCTTCCGGGGCGTCGTGGCCGGCCCGCTGGTCGAGCCGCACGTCCATGCCGGCCTGCCGGCACTCCTCGACCAGCGTGGGCAGGTCGGCGAGGGTGGGCTGCGGCCGGTCCGGCACCGTGTCGTCCCCGTCCGAGCGCGCGTGGCGCAGCACGCCGATCACCTCGCGCAGGTCCTGTAAGGCCAGGTGGGCGTTGGTCCTGATGGCTCCCGCCGCCTTGGCGATCTCGCCCGCGGGCGCGTCGGGGCGGAACTCCAGCGCGCCGGCGTGCAGGCTGAGCATCGAGATCCGGTGCGCGAGCACGTCGTGCATCTCCCTCGCGATCCGCTCCCGCTCCATCCGCTTGGCCTCCTCGGCGGCGATCTCGGCGCGCTGCCTGAGCGACCAGATGAGCTGCCGCCTGGCCCTGATCACGATCCCCCACGCGAACACGGTCAGCACGATCGCCACCCCGAGTGCGGCCGCCGTCGCGCGGGACATGTCATCCTGTGGCCGGAGGGCGATGTACGGGGCCAGGGTGACGAGGGACAGCAGCGTGATCGGCCCGGAGATCTTGAACGGCCGGTGCACCGCCACGGTGAACAACGCCACGGTCGTCGCGCCACCGACCAGCTCAAGGTAGGACGAGAGCGCGGTCGTCACCAGCGCCAGCCCGACCGGCCAGCGCCGCCGCAGCCAGACCGCCGCGCACGCCAGCGCGCCCACGACCTGCTCGATCGCCATGAGCAGCTCGGGCTCGTCCGTCATCTCCTCAAGGGACAGCAGCGTGAGGCCGCACGCCAGCAGGAACACGGCGATGTCGACGATCCAGTCGCGCGTCGAGCGCCGCACCCGGCGGCCCTCGCGGCCGTCGCCGAGCAGCACCGACGGCAGCGCCCACCGATATTCGGGGACGAGACCGTTTTCTCCCCGCACTCCTGTCACGTACACCGAGACTAGGCCCTGCCATGGGCTCGGCGACACCGACCAAAGTCGATGTCTCCCGAGACCTACGGCCGACGCCGGCGCCACCGCCGCGACGCGACGCTTGGGGCATGAGAGCGGTATTGAAGGTGTTCGGCGGGCTGCTGCTGGTGCAGGGCGTGGGCGGCCTGGTGAACACCCTGATCGGATGGTGGCGGTGGGCCGAGGGCCTGCTCGTGGTCAACCACCTGGCCTTCCTCGAGGGGTACGAGGTGTTCGCGGCCGTCGTGCTCTGCGTGCTCGGCTTGGTGCTGCTGAGCATCGCCGACTCGGCGCGGGAGGCTTCGGCGGAGGGCGGCGAATGAGCGCGACGTCGTTGCGGCCGCCGCGCAACCAGGCCGATCCGCGGGCGATCCCCTGGTGGACGGTGCAGTGGCTGATCCTGATGACGCCGGTGGCCGGCGCCGCGGTGGCGGCGTACCTGATCTTCAGTGATCGGCCGGTCTGGCTGGGGGCGGTGGTCGCGGTGTTCGCCGTGGGCTGCCTGGTGCTCGCGGTGGTGGCGCCGCGAGCGTATTACCGGGTGGAGCGGTGGGAGGTCACCGACGAGGCCGTCTACACCCGCAAGGGGTGGCTGACGCACACCTGGAAGGTGGCGCCGATGTCGCGAATCCAGCGGATCGACACCGTGCGGGGGCCGGTGCAGCGACTGTTCGGACTGGCGGACATCACGGTGACCACGGCCTCGTCAGCGGGCGCCATCAAGATCGAGGCGCTGGATGACGAGGTGGCCACCGAACTGGCCGAGCGCCTGACCGCCATCACGCAGGCGACGCCGGGGGACGCGACGTGAGCGGGCGTTCGCCTGCCGTAGGGGCGGACTGGCAGCGGCTCGCCGGCCGGAGCGTGGGGGCCTCGGGGGTCAAGTCGCTGGCGCTCGTGGCCCCTGCGGTGGGCGGGCTGTTGCGGTTCCTCATCGGCCGGGACTGGGCGATCGGCGGCATCGTGGCGGCGAGCGCGGCGGTCGCGGTGCTGATCGTCGCGGGCGTGCTGGTCTACGCCGTGGCCAGGCTCCGCGCGACCCGCTGGCGCCTGACCGCCGACCGGCTCGAACTGCGCTCCGGCATCGCGGTACGCCAGCACCGCTCGATCCCGCGCGACCGCGTGCGCAGCGTGGATCTGCGGGCCGATCCGGTGTTGCGGGTGTTCGGCCTGACCATCGTCAAGGTCGGCACCGGGGAGCGCTCCGCCGACGGCGACGAGCTCACCCTCGACCCGCTGACCAGGCACGACGCCGAGGCGCTGCGCCGCACGCTGCTGCACGGGGACACCGCGGCGCCGGTCGGCGAGGGGCCTCTCGTCGAGCTTCGGTGGTCGTGGGTGCGGTACGCGCCGCTGTCGGTGTGGCCGCTCACGGGCGCGGCGGTGGTGCTGGGCGGGACGTACAAGGCGCTCGAAGCGATCGGCCTCAAGGGGTTCGCCGATCAGGCGGCCGAGGGCCTGTGGAGCTGGGTGACCGCGCGGCCGTTGCTCACCGTCCCGCTGCTGCTCCTGGCGAACGCGGCCGTGGGCGTGCTGGGGGCGGTGCTGCTGTTCGCCGAGTCATGGGGGCGATACCGGCTGGAACGCGAGCCGGGGCGGCTCCGGCTGCGGCGCGGGCTGCTGACCATGCGGTCGCTGACGCTGGAGGAACGGCGGCTGCGCGGCGTGGAGATCAGCGAACCGCTGCTGCTCAGGCAGGGTGGCGGGGCGCGGGTCAAAGCCATCGCCACGGGGCTCGGCAAGGCGGCCCAGGGCGAGACCGAAGACGTGTCCACGCTCACCCCGCCCCTTCCCCGCGCCGTGGCCTTCCGACTCGCCACCCACATCGCCGACACGGGCGCCGAGCACCACCCGAGCGGGTCCTTCCCGACGGGCGCGCGCGCCGCCTCCGGGGCAGGGGTCGGCGGGGCCGGGCTGAAGGCGCATCCGGTTGCGGCGAGGCGCAGGCGGGTGGTGCGGGCCCTGGTGACGGCCGCCGTACTGGCCGCGATCGCCTGGGCGGCGTCCTGGCTGGTGCCGTGGACGTGGTTGCGGGCCTGGGTCTGGGTGGTGCCCGCGGCGGCGCTGCCGGTCGGGCTCTGGCTCGCCGTGGAGAGCGCCAGGAGCCTCGGGCACGCGCTGAGCGGGCGGCATCTGATCACGAGGAAGGGCACCGCGGTACGTCACACGGTCGCGCTCGACCGCACCGGCATCTCCGGCTGGACCGTCACCGAGTCGTTCTTCCAGCGCCGCTCCGGCCTGGTGACGGTCTCGGCCACCATAGCCGCGGGCGGCGGGCACTACGACGTGGTGGACGTGGGCCGTGGCGACGGCCTTGAGCTGGCCGCACGCGCGGTGCCGGACCTGCTGGAGCCGTTCCTGGACAGAGCGCGGGAAAAGCAATGAGCCGCGTGATCCCCCACGGTTTGCCCATGCCCCTGTACTGGACAAACGTGATCGCGCGGCTCAGATGCTTGCAAGACATAACCGTATTTGCCCCACTTGCAACCCGGTTGCAGCCTCATTAACCGTTGATCCAGATCATGGACAGGGGGATCGTCCGCACGTGGCGGCTGGACAACGCATGCGCGACGCGCCCGCCCAGCGGCGTGGCAGGGCTCCCCGGTGGGCGGCTAGCCACCCACCGGTTGCTTGGTCAGCTCCGTC
The DNA here is from genome assembly GCF_052068215.1 of Nonomuraea sp. H19. NCBI lineage: Bacteria > Bacillati > Actinomycetota > Actinomycetes > Streptosporangiales > Streptosporangiaceae > Nonomuraea > Nonomuraea sp. H19. The sequence goes on from NZ_JBQHCV010000006.1 coordinate 378,551, forward strand.
AGGTACGCCCTGGCGAGGGTGAGCGCGCCGGCCAACGCCTCCTTCTCGGGCATGAACTTGACCTCGGGCGAGTTCGTCGGATCGCCCTCGGGCCGCTGGTGCCCCGAGAAGTCGACGCTGACGACGACCGCTCCCTTGCGCATCAGCACCATGCCGGTGGAGGCGGAGACCGCGCCGCGCCCACGGGTCGTGAGGTATTGCTGGTACGCCTGGTCGCCGAGCCCCTTGACGTTGGCGATCTTGCCCCACGTGATGCCGCCGATCGACGACTCGGCCATGTTCTTGTCGCCGCCGTACTCGCGCTCGTAGAAGCTCTTGGCCGCGACCTGGTCATCACCCCCCACCCGGTTCGTGAACCGGTGCACGGTGATCAGCGCACTGCGTATTTTCTTGACGCCCGCGCCGCCGGGCAGCTCGAGGTTGAGCCAGCGGCACTCGGTCTGGCGGTCGGCCCCGACCTCGGTGCCGCGCGCCCGCGTGGCAGGCTCGGGCACGAGCCGGGTGGCCACCTCCGTCACGGCGCCGCAGTCATCGGGGAACGTGGCCAGCACGGTCGGCGAGGGCGTCGGGCGGGCGCTCGGCGAGCGCGTCGTGGCCGGCGACGGGTCCGGCTGGGCCAGCACGCCGGGGTTCTTGGCCTGCCAGGCGGCCGCGCCCTTGGCGAAGTGCGGGATCAAGCCGCTGACCTCGCGAATCGCGTTTTCCTCAGTGATCGCCCGCGTCGTGTCGTTGGACAGCATCTGAGCGTCCTTGCGTTGCTGGCCGGCCTGGAACTTGACCTTGATCGTCATGTCGCCGGCACGGGCGTACGCCTCGCCGAAGGCGTACCACTGGAGTTTCTCGTCGCGCCTCCAGGTGTATTGGGCGAACGCGCCGTCGCCGACGCCCGGGATGTCCTTGACCGGGGACTTGTACTCCTTCTCGCCGGGGTCCAGGGACGGCTTGGCGGTCTCCACGAATTTCCCTTGGCGGTAGTCGAGCTCGTAGGAGTTCTGGGCCATCGCCCTGCCGGTCTTGGCGCCGTGGCCCTTGTGCTGCTGGACGCGCACCTCGATCCTCCTGTCCCGCCAGTACTCGCCGTACGAGATGCGGAGGTTGACCCAGTCGCAGGAGAACGTGACGACGTGATCGCCGTCCCTTGACGACTTGGCGACGGTCGCGGCGGGCACCAGCCGCTCGGCCTCATCCTCGGGCAGCATGGCGCACACATCAGGACCTGCCGCAGCGTCCGGGAAGGCCTCGGACGGCGCCTTGCCCGTCTGCGCGTCGGCAGGCGGCCTGGAGGCCCCCGAGACCTTGCCGTACACGAAGTACGCCCCGACGCCGGCGGCCGCCACCAGCACGACGAGAATGGCGGCCAGCGTGGGCAGCAGCCAGGCGGGCCGCTTCGGCGGCATGGTCGGCATGCCGGGCGGCATGGTCGGCGGCTCGAACTGCCGGCCCGGCACCTGGTATGGCGGGCGGGGCGGCTCGTACTCGCTACCGGGATTCACTGGGACTCCTGGGGTTGCCCTGACTTGCGGGGGAACATGGTAGTCACAACCCTTGCAAGGTGCTTGCAGCTCATTTCTTCAGTGCCGTCCACGCCAGGCGGGCGGCGGCGATGGCCGGCTCCGTATCCTTCGGGACCGTGATGGGCACGTCCTCACGATGCCAGACCACCTCGCCGAGGAGGTTGCTTGTCAGGAAAAGCACCGTGCTGTCGGACATGCCTTTCTGGCTGTTGATCGAGGACAACGTGAAGCTGTTCTGGATGATCGCCGACTCCCCGGCCCCGGAGACGTCGCTGACCGCGCCGCGGGTGTCGCGCGACACCGTGCCCTGCGCGGCCGCGCGGCTGGTCTTCTCACTGGCGAAGCGGCGCTGCGCCACCTGGGGGCCGCCGAGGTCGCCGTCGGGCTTCTCCACCCATGCGCGGACGATGAGGCGGCGGCTCATCACGAGGCCCTTGCGGCTGACCCACTGGCACTCGCCCGGCCTGGTGAGGCGGCCGGGTTGGGGGGTGGCCTTCATGATTTCGGCGACCTGGGCGTCGCTGAGGAGCGTGCACGGGTCCGGCGCCGTGGCGTACTTGCCGGTCTCCGGCTCGGTGCGCAGCGCGCCGGCGGCGTACCAGCCGCCCGCGCCCAGCGCGACGACGGCCGCGAGCACGGCCGCCACCGGCCGCCATCTGCGGCGCGGGCCCGAGGAGAGCGCCAGGCCGCTCAGCGCCTGGCGGATCTGCGGCGCCGTCGGGCGGGCCGCGGGGTTCTTCGCGAGCATGGCCATCACCAGGCCGCCGAGGTCGCGGCCCGCCCTGGCAGGGAAGGGCGGCTCGTGCAACAGCACCGCCGCCGCCACCGCCGCGGGCAGGGCACGCTCGAACGGCGCTCGGCCCTCCACAGCGGTGTAGAGGCTGGCGCCGAGCGACCACAGGTCTGACGCCGGGGTCGAGGGCTGCTCGTTGAGCCGCTCGGGGGCCATGTAGCCGGGTGAGCCGGCGCTGCCGAACCTGTCGGCGTGCCCGCCCATCGGGGTCGCGATGCCGAAGTCGGTGAGCATGGCCGAGCCGTCGGCGTCGAGCAGGATGTTGGCCGGCTTGACGTCCTGGTGGAGCATGCCGTGGGCGTGGGCGACCTCCAGCGCCGACAGCACCCGCAGCCCGACCTGGGCCACGGACGCGGGCGGCAACGGCCCCTGCTCCTTGATCACCTTGTCGAGGGAGCGGCCGGTGACCAGGTCCATGACGATCCACGGCTGGTCGCCCTCCATGACGACGTCGTGCACGAGCACGATGGCCGGGTCGCGCAGCCGTCCGGCGGACCTGGCCTCGTGGATGGCCCGGTCGGTGAACTGCGCCCGTTCGTACGGGGCCAGCCTTTCCGGCACGCGTACCTGCTTGACCGCGACCTGGCGGTCGAGGATCTCGTCGATCGCGCGCCACACGGTGCCCGCGCCGCCCTGTCCGAGCCGCTCGATCAGCCGGTAGCGGCCGGCCAGCAGGTAGAGGTCACCCGGCATTGCGCAACGCCTGCTCGCTCGCCTGCGCCGCTCTCAGCGCCGACTGCTTGACGTCCTCGTCGGTCGGCCTGTCGGTGGTGGTGGAGTATTCGACGCGCACCACCAGGTTGGCCAGCCGGTAGAAGATCTGGGCGGTGTGGACGCGGCCCGTCTCCCCCGCCAGCTCGTAGCCGAACGCCTCCTCCCCGACACCGGCGACGTCGTGAACGGGAGTGCGCGTGGCCTTCGTCGATTTCGGTACGCCGATCTCCGGCCAGCTCCACAGGACTTCGTTGCTTCTGCTCCAGTGGCGCTTCTGGCTCTGGAGGAGCGCGTGGGCCGAGACCGTGGTCATCGACCACGGGTCCACCGTATCGGAGTCCTTCTGCACCTGCAGGCCCACGCCGGTGCCCGAGATCGACCAGCCGCACGTGGGGCCCTCCGCGTTCGCGCTCGGCTTCCCCTTGGGCGGCTTCTGCGTGCGCAGCAGCCTGCCCGCCTCCTCCGAGCTGATCAGCGTGCACACGTCCATGGGCACGGTGAACGCCTCCGGCGTGCCGCCGCCCCGCTCCCCCAGGACGAGAAACGCGGTCGTGCCCCCCGCTGCGAGGACGAGCACCACCGCGGCGGCGATCCAGAGCGCGACCCTGCCGCGCTTGCGGGTCTTGCTCGGCGCGGTCGCTTCCTGGCTGACGGGCAGTTGCGGAGCCGGCCCGCCCGCGGCCACCTGCCGGAGCGCGTGGATCACCACGCGGGCGTCGGGGCGGGCGGCGGGGTGGTAGGCCATCATGGCCGACAGCAGCGGGCCGAGCGGACCCGGCAGGAGCGGCGGCGGCTGCGTCAGAGTGGCCTGCACCCGCTGCGCCGCCGAGCCGTCGTAGGCCGGCGCGCCCGTTAACGCGACGTGGAGCGTCGCGCCGAGGGACCACAGGTCGCTGGCCGGGCCGCCGGGGTGGCCTTCGAGCCGCTCGGGCGCGATGAACCCGGGCGAGCCGATCGTCAGCCCCTGCTCGGTGATCGTGGCCTGGCCCTCCTGCCTGGCGATGCCGAAGTCGGTGAGCACCACCCGGCCGCTCTCGGTCAGGAACACGTTGCCCGGCTTGACGTCGCGGTGCTGCAGGCCCTGCGCGTGGGCGGTGGACAGCGCCTCCAGCACGTCGGCGCCGATCCGCGCGGCGTGGCCGGGCGGCATGGGCCCGAACTCGCGCACGGTCTCGGCCAGCGTGCGGCCCCGCAGCAGCTCCATGACCAGCCACGGCCGCTCGTGCTCGACGACCACGTCGTGGAGCGCCACGATGCCCGGGTGGCGCAGCCGCGCGGTGGCCTGCGCCTCGCGCACGGACCTTTTCACCGAGTCCGCCCGCTCCTTGGGCGACGTGCCCTCGGCCAGCGTGAGCTCCTTGACCGCGACCTCGCGATCGAGCATCTCATCCCTGGCCAGCCACACTTTGCCCATGCCGCCCGCGCCCAGAGGGCGGAGCAGCGTGTAGCGGCCGGCAAGTCTTCCAGCGGACATAAAGGGAAGGGTAACCAAGGATCAAGAGGGAGGGTTATTCGTTCCTGTCGGTCGTTCTCTCTATGGTCTTGGGTCGTGGACGCGGTTCAAGGCACTCTCGACGAGCTCGGCACTCCGCTGAGCGACGTCACGTTCGTGGTGTTCGACCTGGAGACGACCGGCGGCGCGCCTTCCGAGGACGCCATCACCGAGATCGGCGCGGTCAAGGTGCGGGCGGGAGAGGTGCTGGGCGAGTTCTCCACGCTGATCGATCCCGGCGGGCCGATACCGCCGTTCATCTCCGTGCTGACCGGGATCACCGACGCCATGGTCATGGCCGCGCCGCGGATCGAGGCGGTGCTGCCGAGCTTCCTGGAGTTCATCCGCGGGACCACGCTGGTGGCGCACAACGCCGGCTTCGACACCCGCTTCCTCAAGGCCGCCTGCGCCACGCACGGCTATCCCCCTCCGGCCAACCCGGTCGTCGACACCGTCGATCTGGCCCGGCGCGTGCTGACCCGCGACGAGACGCCCAACGCCAAGCTGTCCACGCTGGCCAGGTTCTTCCGCAGCCCGGTCGAGCCGTGCCACCGCGCGCTGCAGGACGCCAGGGCCACCGTGGACGTGCTGCACGGGCTGATCGAGCGGGCCGGCTCCTTCCAGGTGCACACGCTCGAAGAGCTCAAGTCGTTCGTCCGCGCTCCCACGCCCGAGCAGCAGCGCAAGCGCCACCTGGCCGAGTCGGTGCCGCACGCGCCCGGTGTCTACCTCTTCGAGGACGAGCGCGGCGAGGTTCTCTACATCGGCAAGAGCACCAACCTGCGCAACCGCGTCCGCTCCTACTTCACCGCGGGCGAGACCCGGCCGCGCATCCGCGAGATGATCGGCATCGCCGAGCGGGTGCGCCACATCGTCTGCGCCACCGCCCTGGAGGCGGAGGTCAGGGAGCTGCGCCTGATCGGCGGCGCCAAGCCCCGCTACAACCGCCGCTCCCGCTTCCCCGAGAGGATGCTCTGGCTCAAGCTCACCGCCGAGCCCTTTCCCCGCCTGTCGATCGTGCGCGACCTCAAGGACGACGACGCCACCTATCTCGGCCCGTTCAGCAGCGCGCGGCTGGCCGACGACGCCCGCATCGCCCTGCACGAGGCGGTGCCGCTGCGCCAGTGCACCCAGCCGATCACCTCGCGGACCCGGCGCGCGGCCTGCGTGCTGCACGAGATGGGCCGCTGCGGCGCGCCGTGCGAGGGCAAGGAGAGCCAGGAGGACTACGCGCTGCACGTCGAGAGCGCCCGCCGCGCCATGAGGCTCGACGCCACGCACGTCTTCGCCGCCGTCTCGGCCCGCATGGAGCGCCTGTCGGTGGAGCAGCGCTATGAGGAGGCCTCCATCGACCGCGACCGGCTGGCCTCGTTCGTCCGCACGGCGGCCCGCATGCAGCGGCTGAGCGCCATCACCCGCATCCCGCAGCTCGTCGCCGCCAGCCCGGCGTTCGGCGGCGGCTGGGACATCCACGTGATCAGGTACGGCCGGCTGGCCGCGGCCGGCGTCATGCCGAAAGGCGCCCACCCGACCCCTTTCGTCGACTCCCTGACCGCCACGGCCGAGGCCGTCATCCCGGGGCCCGGCCCCGTCCCCGCCGCCAGCGCCGAGGAGACCGAGTGCATCCTGCGCTGGCTGGAGTCGCCGGGCGTTCGGCTGGTCGAGGTGGACGGCGTGTGGAGCCTGCCCGCCGGGGGCGCCGCCCGCCACAAGGCCCGCATCGACCTCGCGTACCGCCATCTGGACCATGGACGCAACCGGGAGGGGCGGCCTTTGCGGTGACCCGCTAGAGTTACCCCATGGTCACGGCTATCGTCCACATCAATGCTGAGGTAGACCGGATCACGGAGGTCGCCGAGACGATCGCCGAGATCGACGGGGTCAGCGAGGTCTACTCCATCACCGGCGAATACGACTTGCTCGCCATGGTCCGTGTCCCGGCCTACGAGCAGGTCGCCGAGGTCGTCCCCGGACGGATCAACAAGGTCGCGGGCGTCCTCCACACCGAAACCCACATCGCCTTCCGGGCATACTCCAAGCACGACCTGGACGCCGCCTTCTCCATCGGCTTCCCCGAGGCCGACTGACCGGCTCTGGGGGCGCGAGGCGGCCGCCGAGGTGCCGCCGCGCCCACAAGCCTCCAGGGGGGCCGTTCTGGACCGTGGTGAGCGCCGCGGCCCCCCTGATGCCGCTCGCCGTCATCGCCGGGCCGCGCGGGCGGCGATAGCCGGGGCGGGCGAATGCCGGCTGGGACGGACGTTCATCACGCTGGTCGTCGACACCCCCTTCTGGCTGCGGTCATGATCTCCAAACCCAGCATGGAGGCGCGCCGCCCGATCGGTCGGGCCACGGAGCCGGCCCAGAAGGCGCTCCGTCACGGCGAGCGACCCGTGAGCCTTCACGACCGGCCATGACAGACGGCAACCGTCTACGGCGCGTGCGGGCAACCCCGGCGAAGCCGTAAAACCAGACACAACACAAACCGGGCCCGGACGGGAAGATCCGTCCGGGCCCGGTTTCAGAGACACATCAATGCGTGAGGCTACGATCGTCGTCACCGGTGCCGATGGCGGCGTGCTCCTCGTCGTGTCCGTGTCCGTGCCCGTCGTCCAGCGGGATCTTCTCCCCGCCGTAGGCCTTGGACATGCGTGCGCGCAGCTTGCCGAGCGGACCGCGCATGCCCTTCGGCGGGATGCCCGAGGTGTCCTCGGCCACCGGCAGCATCCGCACCGACTCCTTGCCGCGCATGTGCGCCTCGATGTCCTCCGCCGGCGACGTGTGGACCTCGATGAACTCACCGTGCGGCAGCCGCTTGATCACGCCGGACTCCACACCGTGCGAGACGACCGCGGAGTCGGAGCGCTGCAGTCCCAGGCAGATGCGGTAAGTGATCATGTAGGCCAGCGCCGGCCCGACGAAGATGAGCACCCGGCCCGCGTAGGTCGTCCAGTTGAGGCTGATGTGGAAGTTCGCCGCGATCTCGTCGTTGGCGCCGAGCAGCCACAGGATGCCGTAGAACGTGATGGCCGACATGCCGATCGAGCTGCGGTGCGGGTTGTTGCGCGGCCGGTCCGCGACGTGGTGCTCGCGGCGGTCGCCCGTCACCCATTGTTCGAGGAACGGATAGAGCGCCAGACCGGTCATGATGATGCCCATCGGCACCAGCGCCGGGATGATCACGCTCAGTGGCAGCGTACCGGCGTTGGCCGTGCCGAAGAGGTTGATCTCCCACGGCACCATGATGCGCAGCGCGCCTTCGAGGAAGCCCATGTACCAGTCGGGCTGCGAGCCCGCCGAGATGTCGGCCGGCGTGTACGGCCCGAACAGCCAGATCGGGTTGATCTGGGTGAACGTCGCCAGACCCGCGACCACGGCCAGCGTGAACAGGAAGTACGCGCCTGCCTTGGCCATGAAGGCCGGGTAGAACGGCGCGCCCACCACGTTGCCGTTGTCGCGCCCCTTGCCCGGCATCTGGGTGTGCTTCTGCACCCACATGAGCACCATGTGCGCCGAGATCAGCGCCAGCAGGATGCCCGGGATGAGCAGGATGTGCAGCGAGTAGAACCGGGAGATGACATCCTCGCCCGGATATTCCCCACCGAAGAGGAAGAACGTGACGTACGTGCCGACCAGCGGCAGCGAGATCGCCACACCCTCGGTGATCCGCAGACCGGCACCGGACAGCAGGTCGTCGGGGAGCGAGTAGCCGGTCAGGCCCTCGGCCAGTGCCAGCGTCAGCAGCAGCACGCCGATGATCCAGTTGAGCTCGCGCGGCTTGCGGTAGGCGCCCGTGAAGAACACCCGCAGCATGTGGATCGTCATGCCGGCCACGAACAGCAGGGCCGCCCAGTGGTGCATCTGCCGCATGAGCAGACCACCCCGGACTTCGAAGCTGATCTCCATCGTCGACGCGTACGCCGCGGACATCCCCACGCCCGTGAGCGGCGAGTAGGGGCCGTCATAGATGACGTGCTCCATGCTCGGCTTGAACCAGAACGTCAGGAACGTGCCGGTCAGCAGCAGGATGATGAACGAGTAGAGCGCGATCTCACCCAGCAGGAACGACCAGTGGTCCGGGAAGATCTTGCGCAGGTTGCGCTTGAGGGCGTTGGCGCCGCCGAGGCGTTCGTCGAGGAAGTTCGACGGCCCGGCGATGGCCTTGGGTACGGCTTTCAGCTCGGCGCTCATGCCTGGCCTCCCTTCGACCGTGCCTCGGCCTCGGCGTCACCGCGTTCCCAGTAGCTGGGACCGACAGGCACGTCGAAGTCTCCCTGGGCGATGAGGTAACCCTGCTCGTCGACGGTGATCGGCAGCTGCGGCAGCGGCCGCGCGGCCGGGCCGAAGATGACCTTCGCACCGTCGGCGGCGTCGAACGTCGACTGGTGGCACGGGCAGAGGATGTGGTGGGTGGTCTGCTCATAGAGGGCCGCGGGGCAGCCCACGTGGGTGCAGATCTTGGAGTACGCCACGATGCCGTCGTGCGTCCAGTTCAGCTTCGTGCCGCTCTTGATCTCTTCCGGGCGGAACTTGATCAGGATGAGCGTGGCCTTGGCGAGCGCGTTGAGGTCGTGCTCGTAGCCCTCGGGGACCACCGACAGGATGCCGCCGGGCGAGTTGAAGTCGGCGGCGCGGATCGGCTGCCCGGTGCCCTCGACGACGAGCTTGAGCGGCTTGCCCTCCTTGGTCTTCTCACCCCAGACCGTGTGGCGCAGCAGCTTGTTGAACTTCGCGCCCGGCATCGTGCTGTTGTCCAGGTCGCGCAGCAGCACCAGCGGGATCAGGCCCAGCGGCGCCGCCGCCAGCAGCAGGCTGCGGCGCAGCAGCTTGCGCTTGACGAAGCCGCTCTCGTTGGCGCCCTGGATGAACGTGTCGGCCACGACGCCGCGGTCGGCCTCGTCGGAGACCATCTCGTGGCGCTCCTGGACCAGCGAGTATTTCGGCATGATCTGGCGCACCCAGATCACGATGCCGATCGCCATCGCCAGGATCGCCACCGTCAGCGAGCTGCCCAGCGCGAGGTTGGACATGCCGGTGGCCTCGGGGCTGCCGACCTGGAACACCACATAGGAGATGATGAACGCGATGGCCGCGAGGAAGGTGATCGTGAAGCACAGCGCCACGATCTTCTCGGCCTTGCGGGCCTTGGCCTCGTCCTGCAGCGTGACGCCAGGGACCTCTACGTCGACGTCCGGCACCTCCACGGTGCCGAGCATCGAGGTGCCCGGCGCGGGGGTGCCGACGACGCGCTTGCGGACGCGCTCGTCCGGCTGCTCGATCTCGTGCTCGTTGTCTGTCATGACTTCTGTCGCTTCTTCGCGGTGATCCAGATGGCGGCGAGTGCGAGGGCCGACAGGCCCACGATCCACGCTACGAGACCTTCCGTAACGGGGCCGATGCGGCCTAGGCCGAAACCTCCCGGATCCTTCTGAGCGCGGACCTGGGTGATGTAGGCGATCATGTCACGCTTCTCTTCCGGCGTGATCGTCGAGTCGTTGAAGACCGGCATCGCCTGCGGGCCGGTGACCATCGCCTCGTAGATCTGCGTCGGGGACGCCTCGTTGAGGTTGGGGGCGTACTTGCCCTGCGTCAGCGCACCGCCTGCGCCGGCCCAGTTGTGGCACTGGATGCAGTTGGCGCGGAACAGCTCACCGCCTCGGCCGGCGTCGCCGTGCTTGGCGTCGACCTGCTCGGCCGCCGGCACCTGCGGGCCGCCGCCGAGCGACTGCACGTAGGCCGCGATCTGGCGGGTGGTCGTCTCGTTGACCCAGGGCGCCGGTGGCTTGCGCGGAGCCTGCGCGCCGGGGTTGGCCGCGGGCATGCGGCCGGTGCTCATCTGGAAGTCGACGGCCGCGGCGCCGACGCCGATGAGCGTGGGCGCCGTCGTGGTGCCCTGCGCGTTCATGCCGTGGCAGCTGGAGCAGTGCTGCACGAACAGGCTCTTGCCCTCGGCCACGTCATCGACCTTGCCCGCGGCCAGCGCCGCGTCGGCAGGCTTACCCGCCTGGACAAATGCGGCGTATACCATCCCGACCAGCGCCAAGGCCAAAATCAGGACGGCGTATCTCGCGAGGGGATGCCGCCGCCAAGCGGTGATCCTAGTCACAGAGATCCCGTTCCTAACGAATGATGTAGATGGTCGCGAAAAGACCGATCCAGACGACGTCTACGAAGTGCCAGTAGTAAGACACGACGATCGCGCTGGTGGCCTGCTCATGCGTAAAGCGCTTCGCGGCGTACGTGCGTCCCAGCATGAACAGGAACGCGATCAGGCCACCGGTCACGTGCAGGCCGTGGAAGCCCGTCGTCAGGTAGAACACCGAGGTGTAGGCGTTAGCGGACAAGGTCGCGCCCTCTGACGCCAGCTCACCGTACTCGTACAGCTGGCCCGCGACGAAAACCGCGCCCATGAGGAAGCTGACGATGTACCAGAAGCGGAGCTTGCCGACCTGCCCCTTCTCCGCGGCCCACACACCGAGCTGGCACGTCACACTCGACAGAACCAGAATGATCGTGTTGACCGTCGCGAACGGGATGTTCAGGTGAGCGGCTTCCGCGGCATGGGTGCCTACGGGAAGGAGCGCGGGACCCCAGTCGAGTCCCTTGCCCACGCTCACCGACCGGATGGTGAAGTACATCGCGAACAGCGCCGCGAAGAACATGAGCTCAGAGGACAGCCAGACGATCGTCCCGACGCTGACCAGATTGGGTCTGCGGTACGACTGTGCTGTCGTCGTCGAAGTTATTGCGGATGCTGTCGCCACGGGCAGCATTATTGCGGCTCCAGTGGTCGGTCCGGCGCACGACCCCCCCGTTAGCAGGTACAAACCGCCAAGCAAGCAGGGATAATCGCTGTAAAACCCCTATCAGGGTCGGTGGCCTGGGATTGCACGCCCTCGCACCGGTACGATCCAGGGTGACCATACCGCTACGACCGATAGTGAGTGCGACAGTGACGTCCAGTGGGAGCACCGACGACACGATGAGGGTCCTCGTCTACAGCGACGATGCCGCCACCAGGGCTGAGGTGGTCCAGGCCATCGGCAGGCGGCCCGCGGCCGACGTGCCCCTCGTCGAGATCGTGGAGTGCGCCACCGAGCCCAAGGTCCACCAGTGGCTGGGCTCAGGCGAGATCGACGTGGCCGTCCTCGACGGCGAGACCCAGCCCGCGGGCGGGATGGGCGTCGCCCGCCAGGCCAAGGACGAGGTCTACGACTGCCCGCCCATCTGCCTGATCATCGCCCGGCGCGACGACCGCTGGCTGGGCGAATGGTCCAAGGCCGACGCCGTGATCCCCCAGCCGCTGGAGCCGATGGTCGTGGCCGACACGGTGGCCGACCTGATGCGGCGCCGATCCTCCACCCGACTCAACGCCAAGTAGGTGCTCATGGACTCCCGGACGACCTGGCCCGCCCTGCTCTCCGCTCTCCTGTCCGGAGAGCATCTGACTTCAGACGAGACGGCCTGGGCGATGCGAGAGATCATGTCCGGCTCCGCGACGCCGGCCCAGATCGCGGGCTTCGCGATCGCGCTGCGGGCCAAGGGCGAGACGGTGGCCGAGGTGGTGGGCCTGGCCCGCACCATGCTCGACCTGGCCACGCCGCTGAGCGTGGAGGGCCCCGTGGTCGACGTCGTCGGCACCGGCGGCGACCGCGCCCACACCGTCAACGTCTCGACGATGGCCGCCATCGTCGTGGCCGCCGCGGGCGTCCGCGTGGTCAAGCACGGCAACCGCGCCGCCTCCTCCTCCTGCGGCGCCGCCGACGTCCTGGAGCACCTCGGCATCCGCCTGGACCTCACGCCGGCGCAGACCGCGCAGGTGGCGCGTGAGGCGGGCATCGCCTTCTGCTTCGCCCCGGTCTACCACCCCGCGCTGCGCCACGCCGGGCCGGTGCGCAAGGAGATCGGCATCCCCACGTTCTTCAACTTCCTCGGGCCGCTCACCAACCCGGCCCGCCCGTCGGCCCAGGCCATCGGCGTCTTCGACGCCAGGATGCTGCCCGTGCTCGCGGGCGTCTTCGCCGAGCGCGGGGTATCCGCCCTGGTGTTCCGCGGCGACGACGGTCTCGACGAGCTGACCATCGCCGACACCTCGACGGTCTGGGTGGTCAGGGACGGCACCGCGACGCAGACGACGTTCGACCCGGCGGTCCTCGGCATCCCGCGGGCCGCCGCCGACGCCCTGCGGGGCGGCGACGTGGCGTTCAACGCTCAGGCCGTTCACGACCTGGTGCGCGGCAAGACGGGGCCGGTGCGCGACGCGGTGCTGCTGAACGCGGCGGCGGCCCTGGTGGCCTTCGACGGGCCCGGCGACGATCTCGACTCGGCCATGATCGACGGGTACGCCCGCGCGGTGCAGGCCGTGGACTCCGGCGCCGCCGCGGCCGCCCTGGACCGGTGGGTGGAGATCAGCGGCTCCGTCAGCTCCTCCTGAGCCGCGCCCAGCCCCTCCTTACCCGCACCGGCTCTGCCCTGACCGGCGCCCTGCGTCAGTCCTGGCCCGCCGGGCACCGCTCCTACCCCACCGGGCGGCGGCACCCGCTCGCCGCCCGGCCACGGAGCACCGTCAGCACGCGTCGACGGACGGGCGAGACGGCCATGGGCGGGCGACCGGCGCGCTGCCCCTCGCGCCGCGTGGCGCTTTCAGGCCAGGCCCAACGGGCTCCCCGCCAGAAGACGCCGGGCGACCGTCTCAGGGGAGCCTCCTGTGGTGCGCCGCCTGCGGCCGGCAGCACCGGGCCGGAGACCGGCCGCCTGCGGCCGGCAGAGCGCATAGCCAGGCGGGCCCGTGGCGTCAGAAGGTGATCGTGGGGCCGTCCTTGAGCGAGCTCCACTTCAGCCACTGCTTCCAGTTCTCCTGCCAGTGCCCCCACCCGTTCGTGGGCTCCAGCTTCCGGGGCGACCCCGTAATGATGATCGGATCCCCGATCAGCGTGTTCTTGATGAACCAGGCGGCGTTGTCCGGGCTGATGTTCACGCACCCGTGGCTGACGTTCGCACTGCCCTGCGAGCCCACGGACCAGGGCGCACTGTGCACGTACTCGCCGCTGTTGGAGATCCGCACGGTGTTGTAGACCGTCAGCCGGTAGTAACCGGCCTGGCCGGGCCCGATCCCGGGAGAGGTCATGACCGTGACGGGCTCGCGCGACATCGCCAGGTGGATCCCGGAGGTCGTGTAGTACTTCCACTGCCCGCCCTGGCCGGCGCTCATCGGCATCGTGCGGATCTTCTTGCCGTCCCGCCGCACCGTGAGAACGTGCTCGTCGGTGCTGCCCTTGGTGATCTGCGCGCGGCCGATCTTGAAGTCGAGCTTGACGTCGCGCTTGCCGTACATGCCGGGTCCCCCGCGTACGCCCGCCAGCCGCGCCTCCACCCGCACCTTGGTGTGCGCGGGCCAGTACTTCTGCGGCCGGAAGTCGACGTGCTGGCTGTCGAACCAGTGCCAGGCCCCCTCGACCGGCTTCGAGCTGCGGACGGTGAGGTTGCGCTCGATGGACACCCGGTCGACGATCGGCTGGTCGAAAGCGATCATGACGGGCATGCCGATGCCGACGGTCAGCCCGGTGTCGTCCTTGTTGGGGGTGATCGTCTTGATGTCGAACGTCTTGTCGCCCTTGACGGTCGTGAACGTGCTGGTGGTCTCGCTCTGCTTGCCCGCCGAGCCCGCGGAGACGGCGGTGACCGTGTACGCGGTGTTCGGGCGGGCGGCGGCGGTGCTGCGCCAGCGGGTGCCGTCGGCGCTCAGGACCCCCGGCAGGGGGCCGGACTTGCCGCCGTCCACTCGTACGCTCGTGAGCCTGCCCGCCTGGGCCGCCACTATCACGGGTTGGTCCGTGGGCACGTTCGCGGCCTTGTCCTGCGGAGAGAACGACACAGGCGGCCCCTGGGCCACCCTTCCGGCCATGGCGGCCCCGTCCGGCTCGCTCCCCGACCGGTCACCCGCCGAGCACGCCGCCAGCAGCGCCAAGGTCAGCAGGCCGGCCGATCCATACGCTACCTGCTTCACGAGTGACTCCCTCGTCCACGATCGAACCGCTTGTGTCTCCTTTAGTACCCTCGGTGATCGAATCGCCATATCCGTACACCGGTAAAGAACACCAAAAAGCGGGCGTCCTCCCCCAAGGGAGGCGCCCGCTTCGTGGTGTCAGGTCAGTGCGAGAAGTGGCCCCGGTAGTACTGGAACACGAACCCGATCATGGCCATGATGACGAGGAAGACCCCGATCAGGAACATCCAGAAGCCGATCACGAACCCGGCGAAGGCGAAGGCCGCGGCCAGGCACAGGAACAGCGGCCACCAGCTGCTCGGGCTAAAGAAGCCGATCTCGCCCGCGCCGTCGCTGATGTCGGCCTCCTTGTTGTCCTCCGGCTGGGCGCCGATGCGCCGCGCGGTGAACATCAGGTAGTAGCCGACCATGAACGCGAACCCGACCGAGATGGCCATGGCCGTGGTGCCGACCGGCTCACCCTGGCCCGTCGCCGCCTTGGTCCAGAACCAGTAGGCCACGTCGACGCCGGCGAAGAACAGGCCGCACGCGAGGAACAGCCAACCTTGAACCCTCATCAGGCTTCGACCTCCTGAGCGGACTTGGCGGACACGTGCGGGTAGTGCAGGTCGAACGCGGGGCGCTCGGACCGGATGCGCGGCAGCGAGGTGAAGTTGTGCCGCGGCGGCGGGCAGGAGGTCGCCCATTCGAGCGAGCCGCCGTAGCCCCACGGGTCGTCGACCGTGACCTTGGGCGCGGTGCGCCAGGTCTTCCAGACGTTGTAGAAGAACGGCAGCGTCGAGGCGCCCAGCACGAACGCGCCCACCGACGAGATCATGTTGAGGTCGGTGAAGCCGTCGGCCGCGCTGTAGTCGGCGTAGCGGCGCGGGAAGCCCGCCACGCCCAGCCAGTGCTGCACCAGGAACGTGGTGTGGAAGCCGATGAACAGCAGCCAGAAGTGCAGCTTGCCGAGCTTGTCGTTGAGCATCCTGCCGGTGAGCTTGGGCCACCAGAAGTAGAAGCCGCCGAACATGGCGAACACGACGGTGCCGAAGACCACGTAGTGGAAGTGGGCGACGACGAAGTAGGTGTCGCTGATGTGGAAGTCGAGCGGCGGCGAGGCCAGGATGACGCCCGTCAGGCCGCCCAGCAGGAACGTGATGAGGAAGCCGACCGAGAACAGCATCGGCGACTCGAAGCTGAGATGCCCTCGCCACATGGTGCCGATCCAGTTGAAGAACTTCACACCTGTCGGCACCGCGATGAGGAACGTCATGAACGAGAAGAACGGCAGCAACACCTGCCCGGTCGGGAACATGTGGTGTGCCCAGACCGTGATGGACAGGCCGGCGATCGAGATCGTCGCGGCCACGAGGCTGATGTAACCGAAGATCGGCTTGCGGCTGAAGACCGGCAGGATCTCCGTCACGATGCCGAAGAACGGCAGCGCGATGATGTAGACCTCGGGATGCCCGAAGAACCAGAACAGGTGCTGCCAGAGCATCGCACCGCCGTTCTCCGAGTCGAAGATGTGGGTGCCGAGCTTGCGGTCGGACTCCAGGGCCAGCAGCGCGGCGGCCAGCACCGGGAAGGCCATCAGCACGAGCATGCTGGTCAGCAGCACGTTCCAGGTGAAGATCGGCATGCGGAACATCGTCATGCCGGGCGCGCGCATGCAGATGATCGTGGTGATGAAGTTGACCGAGCCGAGGATCGTGCCGAGGCCCGACAGCGCCAGGCCCATGATCCACAGGTCACCGCCGATACCCGGCGAGTTGATCGCGTTCGACAGCGGCGTGTAGGCGAACCAGCCGAACGACGCCGCACCCCCGGGGGTGAGGAAGCCCGACACGGCGATGATGCTGCCGAACAGGTAGAGCCAGTAGCTCACCATGTTGAGGCGCGGGAACGCCACGTCGGGGGCGCCGATCTGCAGCGGCATCAGCGCGTTGGCGAAGCCGGCGAACAGCGGCGTCGCGAACATCAGCAGCATGATCGTGCCGTGCATGGTGAACAGCTGGTTGAACTGCTCGTTTGAGGTGAACTGCAGCCCCGGCTGCGCCAGCTCGGCCCGCATGACCAGCGCCATGACGCCGCCGATCAGGAAGAAGACGAACGACGAGATCAGATAGAGGTGCCCGATGATCTTATGATCGGTCGAGGACAGCCACTTTGCGATCACCTGACCCTTGGTGGTGGGCCGGGCGGGCGCGCGGAGGGGTTCTTGAATGGCGGTCACTGGGCACTCCCAGCCTGTTGTGTCGCGATGTACTGGTTGAACTCCTGCTCCGAGACGAGCTTCACGGAGAACAGCATGCGGCTGTGGTCGACTCCGCACAGCTCAGCGCAGCGGCCGGCGTAGATTCCGGGCTTGTCGAGCGTCTTGATCTCGAACTTGCGGCCCGGGTTGTCCTCGGGGATGCCGGGAATGACGTCACGCTTGAACAGGAACTCCGGCACCCAGAAGGAGTGGATGACGTCGTCCGACGACAGGTCGAACTCGACCGTCTTGTTCACGGGCAGGACGAGCTGCGGTCCCTGCTTGTAGTCGCTGACCGGCATGCCGGCGACCGGCGCCAGGGTCTTGCCGCCGACCGTCGTCGTGAAGCGCCAGCTCCACTGGAAGGCCTCGACCTTGACCCGCACGTCGGGGTTGCCGGACATGCGGGTGAGGGCCTCGCTGTCGCGGGCGGTGAAGAAGAAGAACACCGACACCATGACCAGCGGGATCAAGGTGTAGAGGATCTCGATCGGCAGGTTGTAACGCACCTGCGGCGGGAGCTCGGCCTTCGCCTTGCGCTTGCGGTGGAAGATGGCCGCCCACATGATCAGGACGATGACGACGGCACCCGTGGCGAGTGCGGCGATCCAGGCCCCGTTCCACAGACTCTGGACCAGACCACCCTGCTCGGTGATGTGGTCGGGAAGAAGGCCGCGAGACCAGTCGGCCTCGGGGACGTCATTAGCACACGCCGTAGCAGTGGCCAGCAGCAACGCCAACGTGGCGGCGCGTGGACCTCTGCGCCGGGCCAACGAACGCCGCGTCGTACGGCGAGTCGGACTCACGGATCGCCTACCCCACAGATGAAGCCCAAGAGTCTTTCCCTTGAGCGCTCGTATTTCCAGATGGACAGCTGATTGCAGACACATTAGCGTGCAGGTGTCTCGCCTCACCTCCCGACCCCTCGATGGGGCTGGAAGTGGGACGATAGGTCTCGTGGCGTATTTCGACGCGGCTTCGAGCGAGCCGCTCCACCCCCAGGCGCGCGAGGCGCTGCTGGCGGCGATCGACGTCGGCTGGGCCGACCCCGCGAGACTTTACGGCCAGGCCCGCCGCGCGCACCTGCTGCTGGAGCAGGCCCGCACGGAGGTGGCCGAGGCGCTCGGCGCGCGGCCCGACGAGGTGTCGTTCACCTCATCCGGCACGCAGGCCGTGCATCTCGGCGTCCTCGGCACCCTACACGGCAGGCGCAGGGCCGGACGCCACCTGGTGACGAGCGCAGTCGAGCACTCCAGCGTGCTGCACGCCGGCGGGGTGCACGAACGCGACGGCGGCACGGTGGAGACGGTGGGCGTGAGCCTGAGCGGGCGCGTCGACCTGGACCGGTTCGCCGCGGCCGTGTCGCGGCCCGGCACCGCGCTGGCCTGCCTGCAGACGGCCAACCACGAGGTCGGCACCCTTCAGCCGGTGGCGGAGGCGGCCGCGGCGTGCCGCGCGCACGGTGTTCCGCTGCTGGTCGACGCGGCGCAGACGGCCGGCCGGATGCCGATACCGCCCGGCTGGTCGGTGCTCACCGCCAGCGCGCACAAGTGGGGCGGGCCGGCCGGAGTGGGCGTGCTGGCGGTGCGCAAGGGCACGCGGTTCCGTTCGTTCCTGCCGGAGGACGAGCGGGAGCGGCGGCGGGTGCCGGGGTTCGAGAACGTGCCGGGCATCGTGGCCGCGGCGGCGGCCCTGCGCGCGATGGCCGCCGAGGCCGCGCAGGAGCAGGCGAGGCTCTCCGAGCTCGTCAGCAAGATCAGGGAGACGGTTCCCAAGATCGTCCCCGACGTGGAGGTGATCGGCGACCCGGTCGACCGGGCGCCGCACATCGTGACCTTTTCGTGTCTGTACGTCGACGGAGAGGCCCTGCTGGGCGAATTGGACAAGGCGGGATTCGCCGTATCGTCCGGAAGTTCGTGCACCGCTAGTACGCTTCGTCCATCGCACGTTCTAGAAGCGATGGGCGTGCTGACGCATGGAAATGTCCGGGTGTCGCTGCCCAGGGGCACGTCCGCGGCCGAGGTCGACAGGTTCCTCGACGTGCTGCCCGATCTGGTGCGCCGCATCCGCCAGGACGCAGGAGTCGCATGACCGAGGTTACCCAGCCGGCTTTGACGATCGACGCGCTCGGGAAGAAGTGCCCGATCCCCATCATCATGCTCGCTGAGCAGATCAACTACGTCCCGCTCAACGGCGTCGTGGCCGTGCTGGCCGACGACCCCGCGGCGTTCACGGACGTGCCGGCGTGGTGCAGGCTGAAGTCACACAAGCACGTGGGCTCGTACGAGCTGCCCGATGGCGGGTGGGCGATCCACGTCAGGCGCAACTACTGATTTTTCTGGAAACGGGCCTCCCCGTACGCGTCACCCACCATTGACGCCCCGGCACGCGTATCGACGCCCCGCCACTCGACGCCCCGCCACGCAAAGACGCCCCGCCACGCGCATCGACGCGCGGCGGGGCGATCTACGACTCGGCAGGGGTCCTCAGGGGTGGTAGCAGCGCACGTGCTGAGCGATCTCCTCGGCCGCGGCGGCGCCGTAGGCGGCCGCGAAGCGCTCGAGGAAGCCCTTCTGGCCGAGCTCGTACTCCTGTCCGCCCACCCGCTCGAGCACGTGCGTGGCGGTCAGGTTGCCGATCTGGCCGCACCGCTCCAGCGGCAGCCCCCAGGCCAGGCCGGACAGGAACCCGGCGCGGAAGGCGTCGCCGACGCCGGTCGGGTCGGCCTTGCCCTGCTCGGGGGCGGGGGCGACCTGGATGGACGGCTCGCCCTTGCGGTCGATGACGGCGCCCTTGGGGCCGAGCGTGGTGACGCGGACGCCGACCCGGTCGAGGATCTCCTCGTCGGACCAGCCGGTCTTCTGCTCGATGAGGCCCTTCTCGTAGTCGTTGGAGAACAAGTAGGCGGCACCGCTGACGAGCTGGCGGATCTCCTCGTCCGCCATGCGGGCGAGCTGCTGGGAGATGTCGGCGGCGAACGGGATGCCGCGCTGGCGGCACTCGTCGGTGTGCCGCAGCATCGCCTCGGGGTCGTTGGGGCTGATGATCACCAGGTCGAGGCCGCCGATGCGGTCGGCGACGGGCTGCAACTCGATCAGCCGGGCCTCGGCCATGGCCCCGGTGTAGAAGGAGGCGATCTGGTTGTGGTGCTCGTCGGTGGTGCACAGGAAGCGGGCGGTGTGCCGGGTCTCCGAGATGTGCACGGAGTCGCAGTCGACGCCGTGGCGCTCCAGCCACGACCGGTAGTCCGCGAAGTCGTTGCCGACGGCGCCCACGAGGATGGGCCGGAGGCCGAGGCAGCCCATGCCGAACGCGATGTTCCCGGCGCAGCCACCGCGCCGGATCTGCAGGTCATCGACCAAGAACGAGAGTGACACCCGGTCGAGCTGCTCGGCGATGAGCTGATCGCCGAAGCTTCCTGGGAAGGTCATCAGGTGGTCTGTCGCGATGGAGCCGGTAACGGCGATGCGCACGGGATTCTTCTTCCTCGTTGTCAGCAAGCCAATGAGCCCCACGAGAATACGCGAAGGTCCCGCGCGCACAAAGGCGAGCGGGACCTCGTGCCGGCGACTTAGTTGAACGAGTCGCCACAGGCGCAAGAGCCGGTGGCGTTGGGGTTGTCGATGGTGAAACCCTGCTTCTCGATCGTGTCGACGAAGTCGATCGTGGCGCCCATCAGGTAAGGAGCGCTCATCCGGTCGGTGACCACGCTGACGCCGCCGAAGTCCGTCACCACGTCGCCGTCCATCGAGCGATCATCGAAGAAGAGCTGGTAGCGCAGGCCGGAGCATCCACCCGGCTGCACGGCGACCCGCAGCTGCAGACCTTCCTCGCCCTGCTGCTCAAGCAGGCTCTTGACCTTGGCGGCGGCCGCGTCGGTCAGGACCAGGCCCTGCGTCGTGGTCTCGCTGCTCTCAACCGTCATCTGCTGACTCCCTAACCCGGCTGTCTGTTTCCGACGTCCTACTAATGACGCTACCAACACCTGCGGCATGCCACACATTCCCCATGGCCCCTCCCTCGGAATAAACGGGTTCGGCCATGTGTCATGATGAGTATCGTCAAACCGACGATAAGGGGGTGTGGTCATGGCCACCCAGACTGGGCTGCCGCTCTTCGTCCTCGGCAGTGGCGCCGATCCGCACAGCGAGAAGGGTGTCGAGTGCCCGGGCGAGCTGCCGCCCGCGTCCGACCCCGACCTGGTGGAACGGGCCCGCAAGGCCAAAGAGGCGCTCGGCGATCGCCTGTTCGTGCTCGGCCACCACTACCAGCGCGACGAGGTCATCCAGTTCGCCGACGTGACGGGCGACTCCTTCAAGCTCGCCCAGCAGGCGGCGGCGCGGCCGGAGGCGGAGTACATCGTCTTCTGCGGCGTGCACTTCATGGCCGAGTCCGCCGACATCCTGACCTCCGGCGCCCAGAGGGTGATCCTGCCGGACTTGGCAGCCGGGTGCTCGATGGCCGACATGGCCACGTTCGACCAGGTCGAGGAGTGCTGGGAGGCCCTGGAGGACGCCGGACTGGCCGATCAGGTGATTCCGGTCACGTACATGAACTCCAGCGCCGACATCAAGGCCTTCTGCGGCAGGAACGGCGGCGCGGTCTGCACCTCCTCCAACGCCCGCCGGGCCCTGGACTGGGCGTTCCAGCAGGGCGAGAAGGTCCTGTTCCTGCCCGACCAGCACCTGGGCCGCAACACGGCCGTGCTGGAGATGGGCATGTCCCTGGACGACTGCGTGGTCTGGAACCCGCACCGCCCGAACGGCGGCCTGACCCAGGAGCAACTGGAGCGCGCCAAGATGATCCTGTGGCGCGGCCACTGCTCCGTGCACGGCCGCTTCACGGCCGAGTCCGTGGACGACGTACGTTCCCGCATCCCCGGCGTGAATGTCCTCGTGCACCCGGAGTGCCGCCACGAGGTCGTCCTGAAGGCTGACTACGTGGGCTCGACCGAGTACATCATCAAGGCCCTCGAGGCGGCACCGGCCGGTTCGAGCTGGGCGATCGGCACGGAGCTGAACCTGGTCAAGCGGCTGGCGCAGATGTTCCCCGACAAGAACGTCTCGTTCCTGGACCGGACGGTCTGCTACTGCTCGACGATGAACCGGATCGACCTGCCCCACCTGGTGTGGGCACTGGAGTCCCTGGTGCTGGGCGACGTCGTCAACCAGATCACGGTGGACGAGGACACCACGCACTGGGCCAAGGTCGCGTTGGACCGCATGCTCGCCCTCCCCTAAGCGCCGCCGGTCAGGAACGCCAGCACCTGGGGGAGCACCTCCGCGGACCTGTCCCAGCAACCCTTGTGATCGGCGTCGGGCAAGGAGAAGAAGCCGGCGCCGGTCCGCGCGGCGAATGCGCGCATCGGCTCATGCCAGGGATCCTCGGTGCCCGCGTACAGCAGCATGGGCACCCCTGAGGCCGCGAGCTCGGCATGGAGGCCGGGCTCGCGCGAGAACGCCTCATAATTGGCGAGGAAGGCACCCAGGTCGCCGGAGCCGATCAGCGCGGCCTGATAGGGATCGGCGGCGGCGCCCTGCTTCACCAAGGAGTAGGCGTCGCTGTCGGCGGGCAGGCCGAATCGCCGCAGCGTGGGCTCGATCGCCGAGCGGAAGCCGCCGATGGGATCGAAGCCGCCGGCGACCAGGCGCGTCAGCCGCTCCGGCGCGTGCGCGGCGACCGCGTAACCGGTCATGGCCCCCAGCGAGTATCCCCAGAACGCGGCGCGATCGGCGCCCACTTCATCGAGGACGGCCGTGACGACCGCGACGCGCCGTTCCAGCGCGTATGCCGCGATCTCGTGCGGGGCGTCGCTGCCGCCCAGCCCCAGAGGGTCGATGGCGATCACCGTGTAGGCCGCCGTCAGGGCCGCGGTGTATCCGCTGTGCGCCCAATGCGCCGCGTCCTGGAACATGCCCGGGTGGAGCACCACCGGGGGGCCGTCGCCGGCGACCTCGTAGGAAATCTTGAAACCGTTGCTGCGGGCGATGGGCACACGTCCTCCATGGGCTTGTACGCAGGAACGTTACAACTTGTAACGGGACCCATCGTGAAGCATGATCAGACGGTCCGGAAGGAGGCACTTTCTTGTCGCAACGGAACATCGCGGTAACAGACCAGCCCGGGGCCGGGGCCGGCCCGGAGGATTGCCCGCTGCCCGAGGTGCTGGCCTTGATCGGCGGTAAGTGGAGTGCCCAGGTGCTTGTGGAGCTGGGCGCGGGACCGCGCAGGTTCACCCAGCTGGAGCGGGCGATCGAGGGCATCAGCCGCCGCATGCTCACCGTCAGCCTGCGCGACCTGGAACGCAACGGGCTCGTCACCCGCACCGTCCATCCGGACTCCCCACCGCGAGTGGAGTACGCCACCACGCCCTTGATCGAGGACATCCGCGAGCCTTTGGAAGCGCTCACGGCCTGGGCCCGCCGCGCCGCTCCCGTGATCACCGCGGCCCGCCGGACCTACGACAGCCACCGCTGACCGGGGCGTGCGCTTCACCGGCGCCCCGGCTGATCACCCAGTCCGCTGCGCGGGTTGCGGGCGTCGTCCTCGTGCCAGGTGGCGTCCGGGTCGGCCCCCCTATGCGAACTCGTAGCCGACCTGGACGGTGACCGTGAGGGTCTGGCGGCCGGGGCTGATGGAGGCGCTGGTCTCCGCTGCCGCCGCGGCCATGGTCAGCGGCTGCGGACCGCTCTTGACGTCCTCGCTCACCGAGACCACCCGCCCCAGCGGCCGCCCGGCCAGCTCCGCGTATTGCCCAGCCTTGGCGGCGGCGTCGCGGAACGCCCTGATCCTGGCCTCCCTCAGCACGCCGGCCGGATCCGACAGCTCGAACGCCACCCCGTTGAGCCTGGCCTCCTCCCCGACCCCGGCCACCGTGTCGATGATGCGGTCGGCCTGGGCCAGGTCGCGGATGACGACCTCGACGCTCTGCGCCGCGCGGTACGCGGCCACCTTCGGGTAGGCCTCGTACTCCGGTCCCAGCGACAGCTCGGTCGTCCGTACGTCCTCCGCCGCGATCCCCGCCTGGCGCAGCGCCTCGGCGAGACGGGCGGCGGCGGCTCTGGCGGCGGCGAAGGACTCCGCGGCGGACGCCCTGCGCACCTCGACGCCCGCGTGCAGCCGCAGGATGTCGGGCGCGGCCAGGACGGCGCCCTCGCCGACAACGGTGATGTCCACGCCTGCTCCCTTCCGCCTCGATCCTAGATCGCTTCTGCGGCGCCGCAAGGACCCAGAAGGACCTATGCGGCGCTGCGGGTGAAGCGGAAGGCCATCTTGTCGAACTCGGCCTTGTCGGGCGCGGTCGCCAGCACCCGGCTGACCTGGCCGGACATGTCGATCACGACGGCCTCGTACCCGGCGCCCCCGGTCCGCCAGACCGCCAGGTGGTCGTCGTCCCACCATCCGATGACCCTGTGGGCGGCGAACGGGATGATGATCGGCCCGGTGTCGTCGCCCGCGCTGGAGCGGGCGCAGAGCGCGGTGCCGGCCGTGGTGCAGTGGGCCAGGAAGCGGGTGCCCCCCGGCGCGATGTCGTCGCCCTCCACCCACACCGGCGACCCCACGTCCGGCAGGGTACGCAGGAGCTTGCCGTTGAGGTCGTAGAACGTCATCGCGCCGCCTGCCCACGTGCCGACCGACCGGCCGCCGGCGTCCCAGAAGAAGCGCCACTCCCCCGCGCCCTTCTCCTTGATCTGGAACGCACGTCCCTTGCCGGAGGCGACGTCGATGATGCCGAACCCGTACTCGGCGGTCTCGCCGTCGGTGCCCCTGTGGAGCGTGACCAGGCCGTACTTGCCGTCGGGCGACCAGCGCGGCGTGGTGGGGAAGACCGGCTTGGGGCTCACTTTGACGATGCGCTTCTCGCCGGTGACGTGGTCGACGATCGACACGGTGGCGTAGTAGTCGCTGCTGTAGTCCACGTCGGTGCCGAGGGCCAGGTTGGTTCTGGAGTCCAGGGCGTACTCGAAGTAACGGGTGTCGGAGGTGAAGGCGCCGGTCGCGTGTGCCCTGACATAGAGGCGCTTGCCGCGGTTCACGGTGTAGGAGGCGAGCTTGACGGGGTCGCCCTCGCTCTCCTCGATCCGCACCGACGTGCCGGGCAGCGCGATGGAACGGCGCGCCGGCACGGCGGAGGTCGTCACCGCCGCCGTGGTCAGAGCGGCGGTGGAGGTGATGCCCGCGCGCTGGGCGTCGAGGCGGATGGCGGCGAACGTCGTGACCGCCACGAGCGCCAGCACGCCCGCGACGATCCAGCCGGTGGCCCGGCGCGCCGTGATCGTTGCGGGATCGCCCGGCGCCGAGCCGCCCGGGGCCGCGGCGGCGCTGCCCTGGTGGAGGAGGCCGGAGGGCTGGGCGGCGGGCGTGCGGCCGAGCAGGCGCAGCAGGGCCTCGCTCGCCGACGGCCGCCCGGCGGGCTCTTTGGCCAGGCAATCCCGTACCAGCGCGCGCAGCCGCGGATCCTCGATGGCGCCGGCGTCGGGCTCGGTGTGCAGGATCCGGTTGACCACCGCGGGCAGGCTGTCCTGCCCGAACGGCGGCTCCCCCGACGCGGCGAACAGCAGCGTGCACGCCCAGGCGAACATGTCCGACTCCGGCCCGGGGGCCGCCTCGGCGAGTTGCTCGGGCGCCATGTACGAGGGCGTGCCGATGGCGGCCCCGGTGAGCGTCGAGGCGAAGTCGAGCGCCCTGGCGATGCCGAAGTCGATCACCCGGGGGCCGTCGGGGGCCAGCACCACGTTCGACGGTTTGAAGTCGCGGTGCACGATGCCCGCCTGGTGGATCGCGACCAGGGCGGTGACGGTGCCGATCGCGAGCCGGTGCAGGGAGGCGCCCGAGCGGGGTCCCTGCGTGCGTACGACGTCGGCGAGGGTGGGGCCGTCGATGTACTCGCTGACGATGTACGGCCGCCCGCCGAACAACCCCGTCTCGATGACCTGCGCCGTGCAGAACGACGCCACCCGCCTGGCCAGCGCCACCTCGCGGACGAACCGCTCCGACGCCTCGGCGTCGCCGGCCAGCTCGGCGCGCAGGAGCTTGAGCGCGACCTTGGTGCCGTCCGGGGCCGTGGCGAGGTAGACGATGCCCTGCCCGCCCGCGCCGAGCCGCCCGGCCACGGTGTACTCGCCCACCGACGCGGGATCCTCTGGCCTCCGGTCCGCGAGGTCCGGCATCGACAACCCCCACATATGGCGTCTTTGCCGCCATTCTGGTGGGTGGCCCCGTTCCCGTCACCCGTCAGGGAAATCGTCTGACACCACCTCGACCACCGCTCCGGGGTTGTCGATCTGGACCTGCCGCCCGCCTTCCGGCCGGTGTACGAGCTTGCCTCCGAGGTCCGCGGCCAGCCGCTCGGCGCACCCGCCGGCGCCGAGCACCGTGACGGGCACGTCGGGAAACGGCTTGTCCGCCCTGATCCGGCGCAGCTCGGCGGCCATGTCGCGGCGCGCGAGCCATTCCCCGGCCACCGCCGCGGGCACCTTGCCCATGCGGTAGACGCCGATCGGGTCGGGCACGCCGGTCAGCAGCCGGTGCGCGGCGGGCCCCGCGAGGCGGGCCACGGCGGTGGCGGCCCACGTGCCGCCCAGCGCGGGCAGCCAGCCGCCGGCGGCCCTGGCGAAGGCCAGCGGCCCCCGCTCCCCCGCGCAGGCCGGATCCACGAGCACGAGCTTGGCCACGCGCAGCGGATGCATCCTGGCGAACGCCTCGGCGTGCCAGCAGGCCACGCCGTGCGCGACGACGGTGACCCGCTCCGGGTGGGCGGGTGCCAGCGCGGCCAGGCGGGCGACCTCGTCGTACAGCGTCGGCGGGGCGGGCGAGCACGGGCTCAGGCCGAGCCCGGGGCGGTCGAAGCGGATGACGCGGCGGCTCCTGGCCAGTTCCCGCGCCACCGCGTCCCAGTGGAACCAGGCTCCCGCCGGGCCCGCCGTGATGAGCACCGCGGGCCCCTCGCCCTCCTCGACCACGTGCGGCATGCCGTGCTCCGCGGGGCACGGGTCCCCGACGAGCAGGCGGAGCGCCACGTACACGAGCCAGGTCGCGATGAGGGCCAGCTGCGCGCGGTGCGCGACGCCCACGCTGTGCCCGTCGGCCAGAGCGGCTCCGGTGAGCGCCGTGGCGGCCAGGCTCAGCCAGGTGAACAGCCATGACACCCACGACCGCCACCGCGCGCTGAGCAGCGCCATGGCGGCCAGCACGGCGGCCGTGGCCAGCGTTCCGGCCAGGAGATGCGCGCGGTGCCCCCAGGACATGCCCCGCTGCCCGCAGCCCGGGTCGCTGAGCGCGGCGCAGTCCAGCGGGAACAGCCCGGCCACGATGGTGAGGAGCGCGAACGCGGCCAGCGCCAGCCAGCCCGGCCACTCTCGCGCCGCCCTCGGCACGAGCGCCACACCGACCGCGCACGCCAGACCCGCCAGCGCGTCGCTGACCCGGAACAGGCGCGTCCAGGGCTGGTCGATGGCGGCCAGCTCGCTGACGTACCCGTTGGTCATGTCGACCGCCGGCGTGGTGAACTGGCCGGTGATCCAGGCGCTGGCCAGCACGGCCGCCACGATGAACGCGGAAGCCGCGAGGACGTACAACCTTCGCTCCACGTGATCATTAGATCACCCGGCGCGATCACAGTCCGGGAGCGCCCCATACGGGGAACCAGCGGTTGAGCTCCGCCTCCAGCGGCAGCTCGCCCTCCAGCGCGCCTCTGACCTGGAGTTCGAGCGCGGTGTCCCGCTTCTGCCCATCGAGCGGGGCGAAGGGGTAGAACGTGCCCCGCTTGTACAGGTAGACGATCGCCAGCCGGTGGCCGTCCGGGTCGGCGAACGACGCCAGCGAGCACAGCAGCGAGGGTCCGAACCCGGCCGACTCCAGCGAGGAGTTGACCGCGTGCAGCTCGGTGACCAGGTCGCTGAGCTGGTCGGGCGGGCGGCGCACCAGCAGCCAGGTGTAGCCGTAGCCGTCGTCGGACTCCTCGACGCGCTCGCCGAGCAGCGCCTTGACGTCGCGTTCGAGCGTGGCGAACGCGCCGCCCTCGGCGGCCCTGAAGGACACCGAGCCCTGGCCGGTGGGTTCGAGGCCGGTCGCGGCCTGCAGCGTCACGGCCGCGGACGGCAGCGCGAACAGCGCGTCGAGGTCGGGCTTGGCCGGCTTCGACCGGCCGAGCAACGCGTCGAGCCAGCCCATATGGGTTCAGCCCCTTCCGAGCTGCTTGGAGATGTCCGCGAGCTGCGCCAGCCGCCGCTCCAGCGGCGGGTGGGTGGAGAACAGGCCTGCCAGGGACTCCCCCTTGGCCAGCGCCGGGGCGAAGTAGAAGGCGTTGAACGGCTCCGCCTCGCGCAGGTCGCGGGTCGGGATCCGGGCCATGTCGCCGGTCACCTTGGTGAGCGCGCCGGCCAGGGCGGAGGGTCGTTGCGTGAGCAGCGCGCCGGCCCGGTCCGCGGCCAGCTCGCGGTAGCGCGACAGGGCGCGGGTGAGCAGGAAGCTGACGGCGTACACGACGACCGAGACGAGCAGGATGATCGCTCCCACGGGCACGCCGCCCTGGCCGCCGTTGCGGCGGCCGCCGAGCCCCGTGTAGAGGGCGAACCTGGTCATGAGCCCGGCCACGATGCCGAGGAACGAGGCGATCGTCATGACGGCGACGTCGCGGTGCGCGACGTGCGAGAGCTCGTGCGCGAGCACTCCTTCGAGCTCCTGGGGCTCCAGTCGGCGCAGGATGCCGGTCGTCACGCAGACGACGGACTTCTTCTGGTTGCGGCCGGTGGCGAACGCGTTGGGGACGTCGGAATCCGCGATCGCCACCCGCGGCTTGGGCATGTCGGCGAGCGCGCACAGCCGGTCGATCAGGCCGTGCAGCTCCGGGGCCTCCTGCGGCGAGACCTCTCTGCCGTGCATCGCGAACAGCGCGATGCGGTCGGACAGGAAATACTGCGCGAGCAGCAGGCCCCCGGCGAGCACCAGCACGGTCAGCGCCTGTACGCCGAGGGCGATCAGGACGCCGGCGAACACGACGTAGAGCAGGCCGAGCAGGAACATCGTCACGACCATGCGGCTGGTCAGGCCGCGGTCGGACGCGAACCGCGCTTTCACGGCTCAGCCCGGGATGAGGCCCTGGTCGCCCAGCATCTCCCGGACCTCCTCGATCGAGGCGTCCGCGGGGGGAAGGATCAGCTCTGACGGCTCAAGGCTGTCGTCGGGGAGCGCCTTGCCCACGTGGCGCACCTTGTCGAGCAGCGCGTGCAGCTTGGTGCGGAAGGCCTGCTCGTCGCCGGTGTCGATGGCCGCCTCGAGCTCGCTGTCGAGCTCGTTGAGCACCGCGATGTCGTCGGTGGAGATCTCCACCTGGCCCTCGCCCATGATTCTTACGATCATGCGTTCTCCCCGGGCTGGCGCAGCTGCTGGGTCTGGCCCTGCTGCTGCGGGTGAGCCTGCTGCTGGGGCTGGGCCTGCTGCTGCGGCTGGCCCGGCTCGATGGCGCCCTGCGGCGCGGGGCCCTGGCCCAGCTCGGCCTTCATCTTGGCCAGCTCCAGCTCCACGTCCATGCCGCCGCCCATGCGGTCGAGCTCGGCCTGGATGTCGTCGCCGCGGGTGCCGGTGTAGTCGTCGAGCGCGCCGCTGGCCAGCAGCTCGTCGATCGCGCCTGCGCGGGCCTGCATCTGAGCGGTCTTGTCCTCGGCACGCTGGATCGCCAGGCCGACGTCGCCCATCTCCTCGGAGATGCCGGAGAACGCCTCGTTGATGCGCGTCTGCGCCTCGGCGGCGGTGTAGGTCGCCTTGATCGTCTCCTTCTTCGTGCGGAAGGAGTCGACCTTGGCCTGCAGCCGCTGGGAAGCCGTGGTCAGCTTCTCCTCCTCGGCCTGCAGGTTGTCGTGCTGGACCTTGAGGTCCGCCATCTGCGTCTGCAGATTGGACCGCCGCTGCAGCGCCTCCCGGGCGAGGTCCTCGCGGCCGACGGACAGCGCCTTGCGGCCCTGCTCCTCCAGTCGCCTGGCGGACTGCTCAAGGCCGTTGATCTGCAGCTCCACCCGCTTGCGCGACGTGGCGACGTCCGCCACTCCCCGGCGCACCTTCTGCAGCAACTCGAGCTGCCGCTGATAGGAGTAGTCCAGGGTCTCGCGCGGATCCTCCATCTTGTCCAAAGCCTTGTTGGCCTTGGACTTGAAGATCATCGAAAGTCTCTTCATCACGCTCATGCGCGTCGGCCGTCCCCTTCTAGGTCGTGCTGGTGGTCACCCAATGCAGCGCAGCCGCCTTGGGATTACCCTACGCATAACGCACGGGGGCGTCACTAAGTTGCAGTCCAGGTAGGGTTGACGTCGTGTTGCGACGCCGTTCCCAGACCTCAGTGGACGACACCCCCGTCCCCGTTGACGATCCTAAGCCCCAAGGTAAAGGTCGTCCCACACCCAAGCGCCGGGAGCAGGAGAGCAAACGGCGCCAGCCCGTGCACGCGCCGAAGGACCGTAAAGAGGCCTATCGGCAGATGCGGGCCAAGCAGGCCGCCGAGCGCGACAGGGCCCGTAAGGGCATGCTCGCCGGCGACGAGCGGTATCTCCCCGTTCGCGACAAGGGCCCCGCGCGCAAATTCGCGCGTGATTGGGTCGACGCGCGGCGGCTTCCCAGTCAGTATTTCCTGCCATTCTCCCTCCTCATCCTGCTGGCCACGTGGGTCCCCTGGCCGATGGCGATCCGCGCCCAGGTGCTGGGCTACGTGGTGACGATCGGCTGGCCCATCATGATGATCGGCGTGCTGTTCACCTCCGTCTACGTGGCCTGGAAGGTCAAGAAGGAGGTGGCGCTGAAGCTGCCGGACGAGAGCCTCAGAGGAGTGGGGTTCTACGCGTCGATGCGGGCGCTACAGATCCGCCGCCTGCGCTTCCCGCCGCCCACGGTGCTGCCTGGCGGCAAGCCGGTGCCGCCCAAGAAGTAACCGCACCGCCGCGGACGCCCGCTCTCTGCCATCTGGCGCCGCCGTGCGGCGCGGTCATCGTGGCGCCGGTCCAGGTGCGCGGCGGCGCGGCGCGGCGCGTCCGTCGTGGACGGCGCGCGCGCTGTTCGGCGTGGCCGTCGTAGCCGTCGTGGCCGTCGTGGGCTCGGGGACGGTAGCCACGGCGGCCCGTCAGGGCGCTTCCGCCCACTCCAGCCACCCGCGCCGCACGACCGGCCGCCACCCCCTGACGTCACCGCCCCTGTCCACGGCGTCGGCGACGTCGCGGAGCATCGCGTGGTAAGAGGGCCAGATCGGGTCGGGGCCGGCGACCGGCCTCACCACGCGCCCGCTGTCCGGATCGAGCTCCAGCCCGCTGCCGCCGAACGGAATGAGCCGCCCGGGAAGCCGGTCCCGCGCGCACTGCTCCCGCCAGAGGTCGCGGATCACGCGCACGCCCCACAGCTCGTGAACGCCGACGGCGAACTGCGTCTCCACCGCGCCTGACATGCCGTTGTGGCGCAGCAGCGAGGCCCTCAGGTCGTCGGGGAAGTCCACGCCCATCTGGGACTCGGCGATCGCGATCGTGCGCGCCCTGCCGGGCTTGCCAAGGGTCCGGTACGTCCGGGGCGCGTTCGCCGTCAGCCACCGCTCGATCCGCCGCCACTGCCGGTCCACCGCCCGCTTGATCTTCGGGTCGATCGGCCGCACCGTGACCGGGCGCCGGGCGGCGAAGCAGTCGGGGCCGGGGGTCTGGACCGGCGGTTGGGTGGGGACAGTGCTAACCGGCGGCGGCGTGGCCGTGACGGACGGGTTGGTGAGAATGACCACGCGCTGACCCACCGTGAGAGCCGCCTGCTCGGCCTGGTACGCCCGCCAGGCCGCCGCGGCCGTACTCTCCGCCTCCGCGGGGATCAGCGCGGCCGCCACCGTCACCGCCACGATCGCCGCGATGGCGGCCCACGCCAGGCCCATCCGCGGGCCGGGTGACGGTCTCGGCGGCACGGGCGCGGGCTGCTTGCCGGGCATGCGGGCGCGGCGGCGCAGCCGTACCGCTATCGCGGTCAGGATGGCCGTCGTCAGCGCCAGCCGTACGAGCTTCAGCACGTCGCGCACCCTATCCCGAAACGGATCACCCGATGCGCCGGGACTAAAGTCCTGTGCATGGAATTCCGATACCTTGGTCGCAGCGGTCTCAAGATCAGCGAGATCAGCTATGGAAACTGGCTCACCCACGGCTCCCAGGTCGAGGAGGACGCCGCGAAGGAATGCGTGCAGGCGGCGCTCGACGAGGGCATCACGACCTTCGACACCGCCGACGTCTACGCGGCGACGAAGGCGGAGGAGGTGCTGGGCCGGGCACTGAAGGGCGTGCGCAGGGAATCACTGGAGATCTTCACCAAGGTCTACTGGCCGACCGGACCCGGCCAGAACGACCGCGGTTTGTCGCGCAAGCACATCACCGAGTCGATCAACTCCTCGCTGCGCCGCCTGCAGACCGACTACGTCGACCTGTACCAGGCGCACCGCTTCGACTACGAGACGCCGCTTGAGGAGACGCTCAAGACGTTCGACGACCTCGTACGCCAGGGCAAGGTCCTGTACATCGGCGTCAGCGAGTGGACCGCCGACCAGATCGCCCAGGCGTTGAAGATCGCCGACGAGATGGGCTTCGACCGGATCATCTCGAACCAGCCCCAATACTCGATGCTGTGGCGCGTCATCGAGTCCGAGATCGTGCCGCTGAGCGAGAAGGAGGGGGTCGGCCAGATCGTCTGGTCGCCGATCGCGCAGGGCGTGCTCAGCGGCAAGTACCTGCCGGGGCAGCAGCCGCCGGAGGGCTCCCGGGCGACCGACGCGAGCGGCGGCAGCGCCATGATCGCGCGGTTCATGAACGACGACGTGCTGGGCCGCGTGCAGGACCTCAAGCCGATCGCCGCCGACCTGGGGCTGAGCATGGCCCAGCTCGCGATCGCCTGGGTGCTGCAGAACCCGAACGTCTCCAGCGCCATCGTCGGCGCCAGCCGTCCCGAGCAGGTGCGTGACAACGTCAAGGCGTCGGGCGTCAAGCTGGAGGCCGACGTGCTGCGGCGGATCGACGACGCGCTCGGCTCGGTCGTCGAGCGCGACCCGGCCAAGACGGCGAGCCCCCGCCAGCGCCCATAACCCCGGGTGACCCCAAAACCCCTTGAGCACAACAGCGCTCAAGGGGTTTTTCTGTTATTCCGGACTCACTCCTGACGCAATGACAATCCTGTGTATTCGACGCGATCCTCATCGAGCAGCGCCACCTGCTCGACACCGGATTCGAGCAGGTCACGCCAATTTTCGCCGAGCCAGGACTCCGCGTCCGCCTGGCTCGGAAAAACCTCTCGCGGCAAAGGGCGGTCCGTCACCTCACCACCATTTGCATTTTCATAACGCCACCGCCATGTCATGCCATACGCTCCTTTTCCGCGGGTTCGCCGGCGCACCTTCCGACGGCACTGGAACACTACTCCTGACCTTGGAGTTCAATCGATGCCAACGCGTTCCCGGCACGGCCGATCCCCATGCGGCGCGCCCGTGGAGCAGCCGGCAGAGCGACGGCACGGCCTGGTCGGCGGGCCGGCAGGGGGCACGCGTCCGGCGCTCTTTGTACGCTCGGCCCGGTGAAGGTCCTTCTCTCCGGCACGGCCGGCGGCGCCGGCCTGCCCGAGCCCGGCTGCGGGTGCGCCGCCTGCGCCGGGCCGCCGTCCGCCCACCGCCGCCGGTTCGAGCTGATCGCGGACGGCGCCGTCCCCTTTCCCTTCCTCGACGTGCCCCGCGGTTACCGGCCCTGGGCCGGCGGCCTCGGGCTGACGTGCCCGGACGGCGCCGCGCTGCTGTGCGTGCCGCCGGGGCGGGACCTGCCCGCGGAGGGGCCCGCGCGGTACGACCTGGTGCTGATCGACCTGCTCGACCGGCCGGAGCGGCTCGGGCAGGCGCGGCGGGCGGGACTGGTGGACGCGGCGACCTTGGTGGTGGCCGGCTGGCTCGATCACCGGGCGCGGTCCGAGGAGGAGCTCGCCAGGCGGCTGCGGCTGTGGGGCGCGGTCGCCGTACCGGATGGGACGGAATTGGAGATCACCGCCGGGCAGGCCACGGGCGGCCTGCCCGGCCGAGCACGGCCACCCGTGCGGCGGGCGCTGCTGTTGGGCGGGTCCCGGTCGGGGAAGTCGGCGGAGGCCGAGCTGCGGCTGGCGGCGGAGCCGTACGTCATCTATGTCGCGACCGGACCCGGCGGCGCGGGCGACGGCGAGTGGGCCGCGCGGGTGCGGGCGCACCAGGCGCGGCGGCCCGCGCACTGGGCCACGGTCGAGACCACTGATCTGGCCGCGACGATCGGGAAGGCCATCGCGCCGCTGCTGATCGACGGGCTCGGGACCTGGCTGGCGGCGGTGTTCGACGAGCACGGGGCCTGGGAGGGCGACCGCGCCCCGGTCGCCCGGCGCTGCGACGAGCTCGTGGCGGCCTGGCGGCAGGCGCCGCAGCCGGTCGTGGCCGTGTCCGACGAGGTGGGAATGGGCGTGGTTCCCGCGACGGCCAGCGGGCGTGCCTTCCGTGACGAGCTCGGCCGGCTCAACGAGCGCCTCGCCGCCGAGTCGGAGTACGTGGCGCTGGTCGTGGCGGGACGCCTGCTCGAACTGTGAGCCGGTGGCGCCTGCCCGGGTGTGAGCTACGGGCGCACGGCCCGCGCGTACCACCGGCCGTCGAGGCGGTCCACGTGCAGGGGGCGGCCGAAGCAGTCGGAGAGGTTGGCCGGGGTGAGCACGTCCGCCACAGGACCGGCGGCCAGCACCCTGGCGTCGCGCATCAGCATGGCGTGCGTCGTCGTCGCCGGCACCTCCTCCAGGTGGTGGGTCACGGTCACGGTGGTGAGCACGGGCCTGGTCGTGGCCAGGTCCTCGACGGCGCTGATGAGGTCTTCGCGCGCCGGCAGGTCGAGCCCCGCGAAGGGCTCGTCGAGCAGCAGCACCGCCGGGTCCGCCATCAGCGCCCTGGCCACCCTGATCCTGGCCCGCTCCCCTTGCGAGCACACCCGGAACGGCCGGTCCGCCAGATCTTTGCACCCTAAGTCGGCCAGCAGGCGCAGCGCCCGGTCCCGCTCGGCCTCGCCGTACTTGTCCCACAGCGGAACGCTTGTCGCCGTGTGCCCGGTGAGCACCACGGTGTGCGCCGTCGCCCCCTCCTCCTCCATGAGCTCCTCGTCGATCAGCCGCTGGCTGGAGGTGACCAGGCCGATGTGGCGGCGCAACTCCCGCACGTCGACCCGTCCGAGACGGTGGCCGAGCACCTTGACCGTGCCCTCGCTGGGATGCCGTACGGCGCCGGCCAGCGACAGCAGGGTCGTCTTGCCCGCGCCGTTGGGCCCGAGGATCGCCCAATGGTCGCCGTAGTCCACCTGCCAGTCCACCGCGTCCAGCAGCGATTTGCCGACGGCCCGGACACCTACGCCTTCGAGTTCAACCACGTGCATCCCGCCACACTAGTGGGACCTAGGATGCGCGGTTATGTCCTTGGTACACGGGCTGCGATTCGCCGTAGGCACGCTCACCGTCGTCCCCGTACGGGTCGAGCGGGTGGACCGGGAGGTCGCGCGACAGGCGATGACGCTGGCGCCGGTCGTCGGGCTGGTGCTCGGCCCGGTCGCCGGACTCCCGCTGCTGCTGCCCGCGCCCGCGTTACTGGCGGCGGCGCTGGCGCTCGGGCTGCTGGCCGTGCTGACCCGGGGGCTGCATCTGGACGGGCTGGCGGATCTGGCGGACGGGCTCGGCAGCGGCAAGCCCGCCGGCCAGGCGCTCGACATCATGAAAAAGTCGGACATCGGGCCGTTCGGTGTGATGGCGCTGGTGTTCACCCTGCTCATCCAGGCGGCCGCGCTGGCCGAGGCCGGGTTCGCGGCTCTGGTGACCGCCTGCGTGGCGGGGCGGCTGGCGCTGACATGGGCCTGCCGGGCGAGTGTCCCCGCCGCCCGGCCGGACGGGCTGGGCGCGATGGTCGCGGGCACCGTACGCCCCTCCGCGCCGTGGCTGGTCACCCTGGCCGCCTTGGTCGCCACCGCCGCCCTCGGCCTGGCCACCGGCGCGGGTGCGGCGGGGCTGGCGTTGCCGCTCGGCCTGCTCGCCGGGCTCGGAGCCGCGCTGCTGCTGCTCCGGCACGCCGGGCGACGGCTCGGCGGCGTCACCGGCGACGTCCTGGGCGCGCTGGTGGAGACCGCCACGGCCGCCGCGCTGGTGGCGTGCGCGGTGCTCACCTGACCAGGTGGGCTCGGCTGCGGGCGGCGGCCTCGGGCCTCTATGCGGCGGGCTCGGAGGCCGGTTGCAGCGGGCGTATCGGAAAGAGGCGGAGCAGAGCCGCGCAGACCAGCGCCAGCAGCACCCAGCCCACCAGGCCGGTCACCCCCACCAGCACCTCGTTCGGCGGCGCGGCCGCGTCGCCCAGCAGCATGGCGGCAGGGGCGACGGCGTTGAGGGAGCCGTGCGCGACGACGGCGGGCCACACGCTCCCCGTACGCAGCCGCAGCCAGCCGAGCACCACCCCCGCCAGCACGCAGAAGCCGATGAAGAACAGCGCCGCCCACGACCCCAGCCGGGGGTAGTTGTAGCCGAGCAGCGTCAGCGGCGCGTGCCACAGACCCCAGACGGCACCGGACAGCAGCAGCCCGGTCAGGACCCCGTTGGTGGACACGAGCCGGGGCACCAGCCAGCCGCGCCACCCCCACTCCTCGCCCAGCGCCGGGATCGCGTTCAGCACAGGACCGACGAGGATGCCCACCGCGATCTGCAGCACGGCCACCGAGCCGAGATCCGCGGGCACGTCCATGCCCCGCCCCTGCAGCGCCGACCTGAGCAGGCTGAGCCGCCCGAGGTCCAGGGACACCAGCCCGACCGCGGCGCTGACGCCCATCGCCAGGAAGACCAGGAACGGGGTGCCGAACCAGGCGGCGAGCACCATCGCACCCGTGCGACCCTTGCGCTCGCCGAGCGTCAACCCCGTCCGCCGGGCCCATTCCTTGAACGGGGTGCGCGAGAGTGCCCACACGCCCAGCACACCCACGGCGGGCGTGAACATCATCAGCGTGGCCAGCCCGGACATCATCGGCGAGCTCAGCCCGCCGTCGAACCAGATGGGCAGCACCGCCGCCCAGGACAGCCCGAAGGCCAGGACGATGAAGATGAGAAGAGGTCTTTTCATGGCTCCACTCGCTCCGCGATGAGGGCGTTGATGAGGGACGCGCCGTGCGCGGCGGCGTCGATGCTGATCGCGAGCCGTCCGCCGGATCGGTAGCCGATCACCAGGCAGTCGCCGCCGCGCAGCATGATGGTGGCGGTTCCGGGCAGCCCGCGAAAGCCCCGGCCCCCGATCTGGCTCGGGTGGCGGGTCTCCGGCCAGGCGGACGCGATCTCGGACAGCGGGATCCCGCGCCCCGGCCGGCCCGGCCGCCCGAACCGGACGACGACCCGGTCGTCTCCGGCCCGTACGATCACGCCCCACGCGGCGGTCGCCACTCGCGTGTTCACGGCAGCTCCCTGAGGATGGCGATGAGGTCGTCACGGCCGTAGCCGTGCCTTCTGGCGTCCTCCAGCAGCTCTCGTGCCCGCTGCACGAGCACGGCGCGCCCGTCCGCGCGGCCTGCGACACTGACCCCGCGCCCGCGCCGGAACTCCAGCAGTCCCTCGTCTCGCAGGTCGCGCAGCGCGCGCAGCACGGTGTTGGGGTTGATGCCGAGGGCCTGGGCCAGGTCGCGGGCGGGCGGCAGGCGGTCTCCGGGCGCGTAGGAGCCCTCGCCTATCGCGCGCCGGATGGCGCCGGCCACCTGCTCGTGCAGGGGCCGCGCGTCATTGAGGTCGAGCGTCAGCAGCATGGTGCCAATGACAGTAGCACCATGTCTCAGAAAACACTGACTGAGGATTTGTAGGATGAACCCCTGTTTGTGAGTACGCAGAAACCCTGGATAGCATCGGTTTACGTGACCACTGTGCGGCTGAACTCAGCAGATCCCGTCTCGCTTGACACCGACGCGTTGATCGTCGGCTTCAGGTCCGGCGAGGAAGGCCCTCGCCCCGCCACGGGTGCCGAATCCCTCGACGCGGCCTTCGGCGGCAGGCTCGCCGCCTCGCTCGACGCCGTCGCCTTCTCCGGGAAGGCCGGTGAGCTGGCCAAGCTGCCGACGTTCGGCGCCATCGCCGCTCCGCTGCTGGTCGCGGTGGGGCTGGGCGACTCCTGCGACGCCGAGGGTCTGCGCCGCGCCGCCGGCGCCGCCGTACGTTCCCTGGCGGGCACCTCCCGTGCCGCGCTCGTCCTGCCGGCCGACTCCCCAGAGGAGGCCGAGGCCGTCGCGCTCGGCGGGCTGCTGGGCGCCTACGCCTTCGCCCGCTACCGCACCAACGGCGGGCAGAAGCCGCCGGTGGCCGAGCTCACCGTCGTCTCCGGGCAGCCGGACGCCGTCGCCGAGCGCGCGGCCGTGCTGGCCGATTCCGTGACGCTGGTGCGCGACCTGGTCAACACGCCTCCTTCCGACCTGTGGCCGGCCAAGTTCGCCGAGATCGCCGAGGAGGCGGGCGGCAAGGTGGGGCTGAGCGTCGAGGTGCTGGACGACGAGCAGCTCAAGGACGGCGGCTACGGCGGCCTCATCGGCGTCGGCCAGGGTTCGAGCAACCCGCCGCGGCTGGTCCGCCTCTCCTACAAGCACCCGGAGGCCGGCAAGACCCTCGCCTTCGTGGGCAAGGGCATCACGTTCGACTCGGGCGGCCTGTCGCTCAAGCCGTCGGCCTCCATGGACTGGATGAAGTCCGACATGGGCGGCGCGGGCGCCGTGCTCGGCGCCCTGATCGGCATCGCCAGGCTCGGCCTGCCGGTCAACGCCGTCGGCTACCTCTGCCTGGCGGAAAACCTGCCGAGCGGCACCGCGCAGCGCCCCTCCGACGTCATCCACAGCTACAGCGGCAAGACCGTCGAGGTGCTCGACACCGACGCCGAGGGCCGCCTGGTGCTCATGGACGGCATCGCCAGGGCCGCCGAGGACGACCCGGACGTGATCGTCGACGTGGCCACCCTCACCGGCGCCCAGATCGTCGCGCTCGGCTGGCGCACCGCCGGCGTC
The DNA here is from genome assembly GCF_052068215.1 of Nonomuraea sp. H19. Classification (NCBI taxonomy): domain Bacteria; kingdom Bacillati; phylum Actinomycetota; class Actinomycetes; order Streptosporangiales; family Streptosporangiaceae; genus Nonomuraea; species Nonomuraea sp. H19. Next base: position 417,346 of record NZ_JBQHCV010000006.1, read on the forward strand.
ATGGCCAACGACGACGCCATCCGGGAGCTCGTGGTCGAGGCCGCCGGCGCCGCGGGCGAGGGCGCGTGGGGCATGCCCCTGCCCGAGGAACTGCGCAAGGGCCTGGACTCGCCGATCGCCGACATCGCCAACCTCCAGCCGGAGCGATGGGGCAGCATGCTGGCCGCGGGCATCTTCCTGAAGGAATTCGTGCCCGACGGGGTGCGCTGGGCCCACATCGACATGGCCGGACCCGCGTTCAACAAGGGCGAGCCGTACGGTTACACCCCGAAGGGCGGCACGGGCGCCATCACCCGCACCCTCATCGGACTCGCCGAGCGGCACGCGAGCATCTGAAACAAATGAAAAGATGACGGCATCACGAACACCCCGACAAGGAGCCTTCCTGTGGCCTACGACATCGTCGTCCTAGGTGGCGGCAGCGGCGGATACGCCTGCGCGCTTCGGGCGGCTGAGCTGGGCAAGTCGGTCGCCCTGATCGAAAAGGACAAGATCGGCGGCACCTGCCTCCACAGGGGATGCATCCCCACGAAGGCTCTGCTGCACTCGGCCGAGGTCGCCGACGAGACCCGCGAGAGCGAGGCGTACGGCGTCAAGGCCCGCTTCGAGGGCATCGACGTCCAGGGCGTCCACACGTTCAAGGACAAGATCGTCACGCGGGCCTGGAAGGGCGTGCAGGGCCTGCTGAAGGGCGCGGGCGTGACGATCGTCGAGGGCGAGGGCCGGCTGGTCGGCGCCAACCGGATCCAGGTGGGCTCGGAGGTCTACGAGGGCCGCAACCTCGTCCTGGCCACCGGTTCGGCGCCCAAGACGCTGCCCGGCCTGGAGATCGACGGCGAGCGCGTCATCACCAGCGAGCACACGCTGAAGATGGACCGCGTGCCCACCTCGGTGATCGTGCTGGGCGGCGGGGTGATCGGCGTCGAGCTGGCCAGCGTCTACCGCTCGTTCGGCGCCGAGGTCACGATCGTCGAGGCGCTGCCGCATCTGCTGCCGACCGAGGAGGAGTCCAGCTCCAAGCTGCTCGAGCGGGCCTTCCGCCGCCGGGGCATCAAATACGAGCTGGGCGTCTTCTTCGACAGCGCCAAGACCACCGAGACCGGGGTGGTCGTCACCCTGGCCAACGGCAAGACCCTCGACGCCGAGCTGCTGCTGGTGGCGGTCGGCCGGGGCGCGGTGTCGGCGGGCATGGGCTTCGAGGAGCAGGGCATCGCCATCGAGCGCGGCGCGGTCGTGGTCGACGAGCACTGCCAGACGTCCGTGCCGGGGATCTACGCCATCGGCGACCTGATCCCGACGCTGCAGCTCGCCCACGCCGGGTTCGCCGAGGGGATCATGGTGGCCGAGCACATCGCCGGGCTCAACCCGCCGCCCATCGACTACGCCGGAGTGCCGCGCATCACCTACTCCGACCCTGAGGTCGCCTCGGTCGGGATCACCTCGGCGCAGGCGGCCGAGCGCGGGATCGAGATCGTCGAGCAGGTCTACGACCTCGCCGGAAACCCCAAGAGCCAGATCCTCGGCACCGCGGGCGCGGTGAAAGTCATCGCGCAGAAGGACGGGCCGGTCGTCGGTGTCCACATGGTGGGCCGGCGCATCGGAGAGCTCGTCACCGAAGGCCAGCTGATCTACAACTGGGAGGCTCTGCCCGCAGAGGTCGCCCAGCTCATCCACGCACACCCGACCCAGTCCGAGGCCATGGGTGAGGCGATGCTGGCTCTGGCCGGCAAGCCGTTGCACGTACACAACTAGTCCAGCCCTCGAGATCAGAACGCGAGAGAAGAATACGATGCCGGTCTCCGTACAGATGCCCCAGCTCGGCGAGAGCGTGACCGAGGGCACCGTAACCCGTTGGCTGAAGAAGGAGGGCGAGCGCGTCGAGGCCGACGAGCCGCTCCTCGAGGTGTCGACCGACAAGGTCGACACCGAGATTCCGTCGCCGTCCGCGGGTGTGCTCACCAAGATAGTCGTGGCCGAGGACGAGACGGTCGAGGTCGGCGCGGAGCTCGCCATCATCGACGAGAACGCCCAGCCCGGTGCGGCCGCCCCGGCTCCGGAGGCGGCCCCCGCCCCGGCGCCCGCTCCGCAGCCCGAACCCGAGCCTGAGCCCGCGCCCGCCCCGCCGGTCTCCTCGATCCCGCAGCCGGCTCCGGCGCAGCCCGCCCCGGCCCCTGCGCCCGCTCCTGCTCCTGCTCCTGCTCCGCAGGCTGCTCCGGCGCCGGTCGCGGCCGAGCCCACCCCGCTGCCGTCGGGTGAGAGCCCGTACGTGACGCCGCTGGTCCGCAAGCTCGCCAACGAGCACGGTGTCGATCTCGACGCCATCAACGGCACCGGCGTGGGCGGCCGCATCCGCAAGCAGGACGTGCTGGAGGCGGCCAAGGCGCAGCGCGAGAAGGCCGCGGCGCCGGCCGCCCCGGCTCCCGCCGCCGCCCAGCCCGCTCCCGCCGCCGCTCCGGCTCCGGCGGCCCAGGCCGCGCCGATCGCCGCGGCGCCCGAGCCGGTGGAGGTCGACACGACGCTGCGCGGCCGTACGGAGAAGATGACGCGGCTGCGTCAGACCATCGCCAAGCGCATGGTCGAGTCGCTGCAGACCGCCGCGCAGCTCACGACGGTCGTCGAGGTGGACGTCACCAAGATCGCGCGGCTGCGGGCGAAGGCGAAGGACGACTTCTTCCGCCGCGAGGGCGTGAAGCTGACCTTCACCCCGTTCTTCGCGATGGCCGCGGTCGAGGCGCTCAAGCAGCACCCGAAGCTCAACGCCACGATCAACAACGAGACCAACGAGGTCACCTACTTCGACGTCGAGAACCTCGGCATCGCGGTGGACACCGAGCGCGGCCTGCTCGCGGCCGTCGTCAAGAACGCCGGCGACCTCAACCTCGCCGGTCTCGCCCGCAAGGTCACCGACGTCGCCGAGCGCACCCGCAACAACCAGGTGACGCCCGACGAGCTCACCGGCGGCACGTTCACGCTGACCAACACCGGCAGCCGCGGCGCCCTGTTCGACACGCCGATCCTCAACCAGCCGCAGGTCGGCATGCTCGGCACCGGCGCCGTCGTGAAGCGGCCCGTGGTGCTCGACACGCCTGAGGGCGAGGTCATCGCGGTGCGGTCGATGGTCTACCTGGCGCTGACGTACGACCACCGGCTGGTGGACGGCGCGGACGCGGCGCGCTTCCTGACGACGGTGAAGCGCCGTCTGGAGGAAGGCCGCTTCGAGGCGCAGCTCGGCCTCGCCTAGGTCGCATCCTGGCGATCTCCAGGCCGGGCGGCTCTTTCGGGCCGCCCGGCCTTTCGCTTCCCAGGACAGCGGCGTGGCGGGCTCGGTGCGGCGCTCGCTTCCCGGGACAGCGGCGCGCCGTGGCGGGCCGCGCGCCTCCCGCAGTGGCGCACTTGTGTGGTGGGTGGGAGTCCGTGCGACGAGGTGCGACGGCTCGTAAGACGAGCGGGCGTAGTCTGGGTGCATGGCGATCATCGTGACGGGAGCCTCGGGGCTGCTGGGGACGGCGCTGGTCGAGGCGTTGCGGGCCGATGGGCAAGAGGTCGTGCGGCTGGTACGCAGGAAGCCCCGCGACCCCGGCGAGGCGTACTGGCAGCCGGCCGAGGACGTCGTCGACCTGGCCGCGCTCGAAGGCGCACAGGCCGTGGTGCACCTGGCCGGGGCGCCGATTGCGGACAAGCGGTGGAGCGCGGCGTACAAGCGGGAGCTCCTCGACAGCCGCGTCACCGGCACGCGGGTCCTCGTCAACGCCCTGCGCGAGCTGGGCAGGCCGCCCGAGGTGCTCGTGTCCGCGTCCGGAGTGGACTTCTACGGCGATACCGGCGACCGGGTGATAGACGAGCGCCAGGGCAAGGGCACGGGGTTCCTGGCGGACCTGTGCGAGCGGTGGGAGGCCGAGGCCGGGCGGGCCGGGGAGTCGGGGATCAGGACCGTGCAGCTGCGTACGGGGCTGGCGCTGAGCGGGCGCGGCGGGGCGCTGGCGCGGATGCTGCCGATCTTCAAGATGGGGCTGGGGGCGCCGCTCGGATCGGGGAAGCAGTACTGGTCGTGGATCACCGTGGACGACTGGGTGGGAGCGGCGCTACATGTCATGAAAAATCGGGATGTGGTGGGGCCGGTCAACTTCACCTCGCCCTCCCCCGTCACCAACGCCGAGTTCACTCGCGCACTGGCGAAAGCCCTGCGTAAGAGCATGATGCCGATGCCCGTGCCGGCGTTCGCGCTCTCTCTCGGCATGGGCGAGTTCGCCCGGGAGGCGCTGCTGCCCGGGCATCGCATCCTGCCGGCGAAACTCGTCGACAGCGGCTACCGCTTCGCCCATACCGACCTCGACGAGGCGCTGCGCGCCGTACTCTAGTGGCCGTCGGTTCTTTGGCAGGTGGGGAGATTCTTGACATGACTCGGTCAGGGCAGTCGCACATTCTCGCGATCGGGGGCGGCTCCTTCCGCCCGAGCAAGCGCTACAGCTTCTACGAGGCGAGCCCGCTGCTGCGTTACGGCCTTGATCTGACCGGTCAGGACCGGCCGAAGCTCGGCCTGCTCGCCACCGCGACGGGTGACTCCGCGGACTGGCTGCTGAAGATGTACGGGGCGTTCGCGGGCTGGGACGTCGAGCTGAGTCACCTGACGGTGTTCCCGATGCCCAATGTGGACGATGCCCGGGCGTGGATCCTGGACCAGGACATGATCTATGTCAGTGGTGGCAGCGTGGCCAACTTGATGGCGTTGTGGCGGCTGCACGGCCTGGACGAGGCCTTCGAAGAGGCGTGGCGGGCCGGGGTGGTGCTGTCGGGGCAGAGCGCGGGCGCGCTGTGCTGGCACGTCGGCGGCAACACCGACTCCTTCGGCCCCGAGCTGCGGGTGTGGTCCGAAGGGCTGGCGCTGCTGCCCTACTCGTGCGGCGTGCACTACAACTCCGAGCCGCAGCGCCGCCGGCTGCTGCAGCGGTCGGTGGCCGACGGCGAGCTGCCCGGGGGCTACGCCGCCGACGAGGGCGTCGCGCTGCACTACGTGGGCACGGAGTTCATCCAGGCGGTGACCGTCGATCCGGCGGGCTACGCCTACCGGATCGAGCTCGACGGGGCGGGCGAGGTCAAGGAGTTCCGGATCGAGCCCCGGCTGCTGACACCCTGAATTTCCCTTCAAGGGTGAGGGAACGGCACAATAGGCTCATGCGCCCCATCCACGGGGACGATCCCCACGCACTGGCCATCGTCCGCCTCGGCGTCGACGTTCCCTACGAGCAGGCCTGGTCGCTGCAGCGCTGGGTGCACGGCAAGCGAGTCGCCGGCGAGCTGACCGACACCGTCCTGATCCTCGAGCACGCGCCCGTCTACACGGCGGGCAAGCGCACCGCCCCGCACGAGCGCCCGTCCGACGGCACCCCGGTCATCGACGTCGACCGGGGCGGCCGCCTCACCTGGCACGGTCCCGGGCAACTCGTGGCATACCCGATCGTCGGCGGCGTCACCGACGTGATCACCTACGCCTGCCGCCTGGAGGAGACGATGATCCAGGTGTGCGCCGACTTCGGCGTCACCGCCCGGCGGGTGCGCGGCCGCGGCGGCGTCTGGGCGATCGGCGACCCCAGCCTGGGCCTGCCCGACCGGCAGCTCGGCGCTGTCGGCATCCGCGTCTCGCGCGGCGTCACCATGCACGGCTTCGCGCTCAACTGCGCCAACGATCCCCGCTGGTTCAACCGCATCGCGCCATGTGGGCTGACCGACGTGGGCGTCTCCTCGCTGTCGGCGGAGACGGGGCGCCGCATCGTGGTCGAGGAGGTCATGCCGATCGCGGAGAAACGGCTGGCCGAAGCCCTCGGCATGGAGGCCGTCGAACTGCACGAAGAGGACCTTCTGCGGCGGTAACCGAATCGGCATCTGGTGGCGGTGGAAATCGGATGACTCCGGCTTACGATCGCCCGTGTGACGCGCCTCTTCGCTCTCGTCCTCGCGCTCGTGGTGCATCTGATGACGCTGGGCTTCGTCGCGCTGGGCGCGTGGGCCATCCTGGCCCACGCCGGCTCCCCGCTCGCGTGGCTGCTCGGCGGCCTGAGCCTGGCCATCGGCTGGATACTGCGGCCCCGCCTGGACCGCCTGCCCGCCGACGCCGAGGTCCTCGGCCGCTCCTCCGCCGGTGAGCTGTACGCCGTCGCCGGCCGCGTGGCCGCCAAGATCGGTGTGCGGCGGCCGGACAAGGTCGCGATCAGGGACCTGGCGACCGACACGCGCTACCACCGCGTGGGCCCGCTGCGCAGGCCGATGCTGGTCATCGGGCTGCCGCTATGGCTGGCGCTGCCCCCGAAGCACCGGGTGACCCTGCTGGCGACGGCGTACGCGCGGATCCCGACCGGTGAGGAGCTGATCGTGAGCGGCGCCCTGGACACGCTCGAGGCCTGGCGCGACGCGCTGCTGGAGGCCGGGCCGCTGCGGGTCAGGGAAGAAGCGCAGACCAAGATCACGGCTGCCTCGCTGGGCGTCGCGGACCAGCCCGGGACCACGTACGAGGTGGCGGGGTTCCTCGGCCGCCTGGTGGGGCGGGTGCTCGGCGGGCCGGTGCTGCTGCTGAGGTACGCGCTGACCAGGCTCGCCCGCGCCGGCGAGAGCCGTACCCTGGCCCGGCATCGGGCGCTCGCCCGGCGGGTCGCGTCGGAGGCCGAGCTGGCGGAGCTGGCCGAGCTGGCGGCCGGCGGCGGGTACCTCGCGCCGATGCAGGCGGCGGCGCTGCGCGGCGAGAGCGTGGCGGCGATCAGGCAGAGCGCGCTGGCCAGGTTCCGGCTCACCGACGACGGGGTGCTCACCTCCGCCCCGCACTCGGAGCTGCTCGGTACGCGCGAGTCGGCGCGGATCGACGAGGAACTGCTCGCCCACTACACCCGCGCGATCCGCGGCTTCGGTCTCATCACCTGACCCTTGAACGGGCCGGTTCACCGGGAGACGTAAGCTGGAGCGGTGACCGTTGCTCCTGAAGGCCGAAAGCTCCTCCGCCTGGAGGTGCGTAACGCCGAAACCCCTATCGAGCGCAAGCCCCCGTGGATCAAGACCAAACTCAGGACGGGCCCCGAATACACCGAGCTCAAATCGCTCGTGCGCCGGGAGGGCCTGCACACGGTCTGCGAAGAGGCGGGCTGTCCCAATATCTACGAGTGCTGGGAAGACCGCGAGGCGACCTTCCTCATCGGCGGCGACCAGTGCACCCGCCGCTGCGACTTCTGCCAGATCGACACGGGCAAGCCGAAGGAATACGACCGCGACGAGCCGCGCAGGGTCGCCGAGTCGGTCAAGCAGATGGGCCTGAAATACGCCACCGTGACCGGCGTGGCCCGCGACGACCTGCCCGACGGCGGCGCCTGGCTCTATGCCGAGACCGCGCGGCAGATCCACGCGCTGCTGCCCGGCTGCGGCGTCGAGCTGCTGGTGCCCGACTTCAACGGCAACCGCGACCAGCTGGAGGAGGTCTTCTCCAGCAAGCCCGAGGTGTTCGCGCACAACGTCGAGACGGTGCCGCGGATCTTCAAGCGCATCCGCCCGGCGTTCCGCTACGACCGCTCGCTCGCGGTCATCACGATGGCCCGCGAGGCCGGGCTGGTCACCAAGTCCAACCTGATCCTGGGCATGGGCGAGACCCGCGAGGAGATCGTCGAGGCCATGCGCGACCTGCACGCGGCCGGCACCGACCTGCTGACGATCACCCAATACCTGCGGCCGACGCCCCGCCACCACCCGGTGGAGCGCTGGGTCAAGCCGGAGGAGTTCGTCGAGCTGCAGGCCGAGGCCGAGGCTATCGGGTTCGCCGGCGTGCTGTCGGGACCGCTGGTCCGCTCGTCCTATCGGGCCGGCAAGCTCTACAAGCAGGCGAATGACCTGCGCTCTCGGGTGATCATCTAGTCACGGCCGGCCAACGCCCCGTGTCGAGGCGATGCGAGAGGGCCCCGGGCGCGCGCCGCCCGGGGCTCCTTCATGTCTGCCGCCTGCCGGTCGCTACCGGGCGGAGGCCGTGGAGCGCCTGACGTGGCTCCCGAGGCGTTGGTGCCCGAGCTGCTGGAGCCCTTCTCTTTATAACGCTCAGATAACAAACCTATTGAGCACTCGGTTTTCTGGTGAGACTGGGCGAGTGGACTTCGACGAACTGATCGCCCAGCTCGACCTCGGCACCAAGATCCGGCTGCTCACCGGCATGGACATGTGGTCCCTGCCACCCGTCCCCGAGATCGGCCTCGACCGGCTCGTGATGAGCGACGGCCCCGTCGGCGTACGCGGCGAGCAGTGGAGCTCCGCCGACCCCTCGATCGCGCTGCCGAGCCCGACCGCGCTCGCCGCGACGTGGGATCTGGACCTGGCCAGACGGGCCGGGCGGCTGCTGGCCCAGGAGGCCCGGCGCAAGGGCGTGCACGTCCTGCTCGCCCCCACGATCAACCTGCACCGCTCCCCGCTCGGCGGCCGGCACTTCGAGTGCTTCTCCGAGGACGCGTACCTGACGGGCGAGGTCGGGGCCGCGTACGTCGAGGGCGTGCAGGAGGGCGGCGTGGCGGCCACGGCCAAGCACTTCGTGGCCAACGACTTCGAGACCGACCGCTTCACCGTGGACGTCCGGGTCGGGGACGCGGTGCTGCGGGAGGTGTACCTCAGGCCGTTCGAGCGGGTGGTGGCGGCCGGCGTGTGGGCCGTCATGACCGCCTACAACTCCGTCAACGGCACCACCATGACCGAGCACTCGGAGCTGGTCAACGGGGTGCTGAAGAGCGAGTGGGGGTTCGACGGGCTGGTGGTGTCGGACTGGACGGCGGTGCGCTCGACCGAGCCCGCCGCCATGGGCGGGACCGACGTCGCCATGCCGGGACCGTCCGGGCCGTGGGGCGAGCGGCTGGAGGCGGCGGTGCGCGAGGGGCGGGTGCCGGAGTCCGTCGTCGACGACCACGTCCGCCGCATCCTGCGCCTGGCCCACCGGACCGGCGCGCTGCGGGGCGGCGCCGCCCCCTCCCCCACGCCGGTCGACGGGGTCGCGCTGACGCGCGAGGTGGCGGCCCGCGGGTTCACGCTGCTCACCAACGACGGCATCCTGCCGTTCCAGGGCGTGCGCACGATCGCCCTGATCGGCGCGGCCGCCGGTGAGGCCCGCGTCATGGGCGGCGGCAGCGCCCAGGTCTTCCCCGACCGGATCGTCTCGCCCCTGGAGGGCCTGGGTGAGCGCGCCGAGGTCCGGTACGCCCTCGGCACCGATCCCCGGGTCCGTCTGTCCCCGATCCCCTCTCCCACCAGGGCCCAGTTCCTGGACGCGGACGGCGGCGTGCTGGCCGAGCATCCGCTGGCCACCGGCGAGGCCCGCTGGCTCGGGCAGCTCCCGCCCGGCGTGGACGGCGACCGGCTGAAGGCGGTGCGGCTGCTGACCACGTACACGCCTGGAATGTCCGGCGCCCACGAGCTGTCCGTCGCCGGAGTGGGCGCGTTCACCGTCACCGTCAACGGCGAGACCCTCTTCGACGGGACCGTCGACCTGCCGGGCGGCGACCCCGCCGCGGCGTTCATGGCGCCGCCCGAGCGGCGCATGAGCGTGCCGATGCGGGCCGGCGAGGCGTATGAGCTGACCGTGACGCATGCGGCAGGCGCGCTCAAGGGCATGGTGTTCATCTCCTTCACGCTCGGCCACGCCGACCCGAGCCCGGGCGAGGAGGCGCTCATCGCCGAGGCGGTACGCGTGGCGGCGGAGTGCGACGTGGCGGTGGTCGTGGCCGGGACCACGCCGGAGGTGGAGAGCGAGGGCTTCGACCGTACGGACCTCAAGCTGCCCGGACGCCAGGACGAGCTGATCCGCGCGGTGGCCGGCGCCAACCCGCGCACGGTCGTCGTGGTCAACGCCGGCTCGCCGGTCGAGATGCCGTGGGCCGATGAGGTGGCGGCGGTGCTGCTCACCTGGTTCCCGGGGCAGGAGGCGGGGACGGCGCTGGCCGGCGTGCTGTTCGGCGACGCCGAGCCGGGCGGCCGGCTGCCCACGACCTGGCCGCGCCGCCTGGAAGACGCTCCCGTGGCCGGCGTGACGCCCGTGGACGGGGCGGTGGCGTACGACGAAGGGGTGTTCATCGGGTACCGGGCCTGGCAGCGGTCAGGGCGGGCGCCGGCGTTCTGGTTCGGGCACGGCCTCGGATACACGACCTGGTCGTACGACTCGATCTCCGCCGACGGGACGGCGGTGACGGTGGCCGTGACCAACACCGGTCACCGGCCGGGGCGCGAGGTCGTGCAGATCTACGTCTCCAACGGGGCCGAGCGGCGGCTGGCCGGGTTCGACGTGGTCGCGGCCGAGCCGGGGCAGACCGTGCTCACCACCGTCTTCCTGCCCGAGCGGGCCTTCCAGGTGTGGCAGGACGGCTGGCGTACAGTGGAGGGTGAGTACGCCGTCGAGGCCGGCCGCCACGTGGCCGACCCCCGCCTTTCAGCCACCGTGAAGATCTAGAGGCGCAAAATGACGGGGTCGCGTTTTCCATACTGCACCAGTTGGTTTGTATTCTTCTGAGCATGGCAAAGTCCGAGGACCAAGAGAAGCCGGGGCGCATCAAGCAGCTCCGCATGATCGCGCAGATCATCAAGCAGGCCAATCCCAAGGGGATGCCACTCGTCTTCCTTTCGGCGGTGGGCACGCTGGCAGTGGTCGTCGTGATCGGCCTGGTCACGGACTATTTGTGGTATTCGGTGTTCATCGGCATCCTGGCCGCGCTCACAGTCGGTCTGGTGGTGTTCGGCCAGCTCGCGCAGCGGGCGCAATACTCCATCCTGCACGGCCAGACCGGTGCCGCGGCCGCGGTGCTGCAGGGCATGCGGGGCAACTGGCAGGTCACCCCGGCCATCGCGGTCAACCGTGACCAGGACCTCGTCCATCTCGTGGTCGGCCATCCGGGCGTCGTGCTGGTGTCCGAAGGGCCGGGCAACCGGGTGGGGAAGATGCTGGCGGCCGAGAAGAAGCGGGTCGCGCGGGTGGTGCTGGGCATCGAGATCTACGACATCCAGTGCGGCGACGGCGAGGGGCAGGTGCCGCTCGGCAAGCTGCAGCGCCACATCATGAAGCTGCCGCGCAACCTGAAGAAGCCCGCGGTCAACGAGGTCAAGGACCGGCTGCGCTCCCTGCCGCGCAACATGCCGCTGCCCAAGGGCCCGATGCCCAAGGGCGCCCGCATGCCGCGCGGCCCCAAGATGCGCTAGTGATCTCGCTCTCGTCGCGGGCCAACCGCGGCTGGTGGGACGGCAACGCCGACGACTACCAGCTCGAGCACGGCTCGTTCCTGCGTGACAGCGGGTTCGTGTGGTGCCCCGAAGGCGTGGACGAGGCCGACGCGCACCTCCTCGGCGAGGTGCGCGGCCGGCGCGTGCTGGAGATCGGCTGCGGCGCGGCGCAGTGCGCGCGGTGGCTGGTGACGCAGGGTGCCGAGGTGGCGGCGTTCGACATCTCGCACCGCCAGTTGCGCCACTCCCAGCGCATCGACCTCGACACCGGGACGCACGTCCCGGTGGTGCAGGCCGACGCCGAGTCGCTGCCGTTCACCGCGGACGCCTTCGACCTGGCCTGCTCGGCTTTCGGGGCGCTGCCGTTCGTGGCCGATCCGCTCGCGGTCTTCCGCGAGGTGCGCAGGGTGCTCAGGCCGGGCGGCCGGTTCGTGTTCTCGGTGAGCCATCCGATCCGATGGGCCTTCCCCGACGACCCGGGGCCGCGCGGGCTGACGTCCGACCGGTCCTACTTCGACCGCTCCCCCTATGAGGAGCGGGACGAACGCGGCACGGTCACGTACGTCGAACACCACCGGACGCTGGGCGACTGGGTCAACCTGCTGGCCGCTTCCGGGCTGACCATCACCGGCCTGCTGGAGCCGGAGTGGCCCGAGGGGCACGATCGGGTGTGGGGTGGCTGGAGCCCGCTCCGCGGCCGCCACATCCCGGGCACGGCCATTTTCAGCGGCGCGAATATCTAGCGGCCATGGCGTGGAAGATCTCCCTGGGCTCCCACCGGGTGTCGTCGAGCATCGTGATCACGCCGTATGAGCCGAGGTCGGCCTCGCCGCTCCGGCCGTAGGCGGCGAAGGTGAACCACAGGGCGGCCTCCACGCCCTCCTTCTCGAAGATGTCCATCAGCTCGTTGAAGTAGCGGACCTGCTCGCCCTCGTCACGCACCGCGCCGTCCGGCACCACCCAGGCCCCGCCCCCGCGCTCCCCCGCACCCTCGTACGGACAGGTGCCGAACTCGGTCACCACGACCGGCTTGCCGTGCTTGAAGTGGGCACGCAGCTCGTCCACGAAGTCGTGGGCGTTGTAGGCGGCGCGGTAGGCGTCCACGCCGGCCACGTCGAACGGCGCCCAGTCGACCTGCTCCCACGGTGCCGAGGCGTAGCTGATCCGGCCGCCGAACAGCGGCCGCACGGTCTCGGCCACCTCCGCCAGGTAGGCGTTGAAGCCCGGCATCACCCGCATCAGGGACGTCCACCATGCCATGTCGGCGTTCATCAGGGTGTTGAGCCGCTCGCCGTAGCCGTCGCCGTCGATGAAGCCCTTGCCGAAGGCGGTGATCTCACAGCCGGTGACCAGGACGACCTCGGCGCCGGAGCGGCGTACCGACTCGGCGCGCGCGGCCGCGTCGGCGAAGAGCTCGAGCATCTCCTCCCGCGTGAGATCCACCGGGAAGGGCGCGAACCAGATCTCCAGGCCCGCGGCGGCGGCCCGCTCGGCCGCCACGCTCAGCCGCTCCGGATCGCCCCCTGAGATCCGGACGACCTCGCAGTGCAGGTCTTCGGCGATCACGCGCATCTCGCGGGCGACTGTGTCGGCGTCTAACGTCTTTCTGGACAGGTCGTCGCCCGGCAGGAACCCCGTGTCGTAGTTGATGCCTTTTTTCACGATTTTTCCTCCTTTATTGATGAGAAGCCGTGTTCGAGGAGGTCGAAGGCCAGCTCGACGTCGTCCGCCAGCCGCCTGCCCGCCTCCTCCGGCGGCTCCCCCGCGGCGATGCGCTGGAAGAACACCTCCTGGAGCGTGGTGACGGCGGCGGCGATCTGCGCGGCCATGAGCTGCGCCGTCAGATCGTTCTCACGCCCTTCTGCGAGCACGGCGGCCAGTTCGTAGCGCTCGCTCATGCGCACGCCGTGCAGCGCGCCCATCAGGGCCGGACTCGACGCGATCACCCGGACCCTGGCCAGCAGCGCCTCGACGTCCACCGCACCCATGCCCTGGGCGGCCATCGAGCGGTAGTGCCGGCGCAGGGCGCCGATCGGCGAGCACCCCTCGCCGCGCCCGGCCACGATCGCCGCCAAGTCGTCCTTCACCCCGTCGGTGACGAGGCAGTCCTTGGCCGGGAAGTAGGTGAACAGCGTGACCTTGGCAACCCCGGCCGCCTCGGCGATCTCATTGACGGTCACCGCCTCGTAGCCGCGCTCGTCGAACAGCCGCAGCGCCACCTCGGCGATCCGCCGCCGCGTCTGCTCCTTCTTCCGCTCCCTGAGCCCCGCCATCATCATGCGGACAGCATAAACCGTACCGGGTTCGTTTTTGAACCCGGTACGGTTTTTAACTTGGATGTCACATGCGAACGGCCATCGTGTTGGACGCGCGGTCGTGTACGCCGCGGTGGTCGCGGTCCCAGATCAAGGCGGGCAACGCCAGGCAGAGCAGCACGGTGCGCACCAGCACGGGGAACAGTCGCGGGTTGCCACCGTCCATCGCGGCGACCCTGATCCCCGCGAGCCGGTGCCCGAACGTCTGCCCCATGAACCCGACCAGGATCAGGTACTGGACGGCGAAGACGGCGACCGGCGCCCAGGGCGACTCGGCCGGGTTCATCCCGAGCAGCAGCTGCACGATCACCCACGTGCAGATCATCCAGTCGATGACCAGTGCGGCGATCCTGCGGCCCCAACCGGCGATCGACCCGCTGCCTTCCTCGGGCAGGCCAAGGCGCTCGCCCGGGTATCCGAGATCAACCCCCGCGGACCTGACCCCGCCCAGCCACGTCTGCGTCCACCGAGGCTCCTTGCTGCTCATGCCCTCCACGGTAGCCGCCCGGTGCGGCGGTCCGCATTGTGACCCAACCGCGCTCTGGGGCGGCCACGATGTACGCCATGCCACACGGGGATGACCTTGAAAAGCGGTTCAACGAGCTGGTCGGGCAGATCGACGCCGACGAACAGCGCAAGATGCGGGCCGCTGCCAAGAGAGAGGCCAGAACGGGGCTCAGGAGCCGTTCAGTACGCCCGCCCGGCCGGGGCGACCGCTCGCCGGACGGCTGGAGTGATCACTTAGGCAGGCCGCCGCGCCGGATCGGGCGGGCCTGGCTCGCGATGGCCACGATCACGGCGCTGATCGCGGCCGCCGGCGTGGTGGTGACCTTCCGCCCCGACCTGATCGCACCCTCGGGCTCAATACGCGAGGAGACCATGCCGGTGGTGGCGCCCATGCAGATGGCGGCTCCGTTCGCCGACTCTCCGGCGGAGGAGTACGCCGACGGAATCGCCGGATTCGTGATGCCGGAGGCGAAGGCGCTGGGCGGGCTGCCGAAGAAGGACGTGGTCATGGGGCTGGAGCGGACGCGCGAGTTGCTGGCCGCCGCCTATCTCGACAAGAAGACGCTTCTGGGCGGCCGGCCGGACGCCTTCATCAGGTTGCTGGACCGCGAGCAGCGCGACTGGTTCCGCGAAGGGCTGGACGACCCAGAGAGCCCCACCCGCTTCATCGTGAACAGCTTCGCGCCGAGAACGGCCGAGCTCACCACCGACGTGATCAAAGTGCGCGGGCGGGCGACGCTGGACACGTTCGAGGAGGACGGCAGGCGCGGAGTCAAGGTGAAGCTGAACCACCTGATCGTCTACGCGGTGCACCGCCCGGGACAGCCGCGCACCACCATCAGGGTGGTCACGCATGCCACCGGCGCGGTGCGGCTGTACCGCGAGTCCGGTCGGCTCATAGTCTGGGTGGAAGGTTGGGGCGCGAGCCCGGCACCCGCCCGCTGTGACGTCGTGGACGGCTACATTCACCCGTACTACGACGACTCGCCGCCGGACAAGGTGGCAGCCACCGGATCGCCCGTTGACCCTTATATGTTGGAGGACGAGCCGAGCAGCGACGACGGCTGTCAGGTGTCGCAGGGCACCTGATCCTGCGTAACACGTGCGAAACAATCGAGACACCATACGGAAACGGCCAAGTCCTAGCGTCGGAATGATGGCCAGTCCCCAGGGAGGTTCGAGAGTGTTCAACTCCGCCGACGACGTCCTGAAGTTCATCAGTGACGAAGGGGTGCAGTTCGTCGATGTCAGGTTCACCGACCTGCCGGGGACGACGCATCACTTCACCTTCCCGGTAGAGAACTTCAGCGCGAGCGTCTTCACTGACGGGCTCATGTTCGACGGCTCGTCGATCCGCGGCTTCCAGCAGATCCACGAGTCCGACATGCTCCTGCTGCCTGATCCGACCAGCGCCGTACTGGACCCGTTCCGCCAGCACAAGACGCTCAACATCAACTTCTTCGTGCACGACCCGCTGACCGGCGAGGCCTACAGCCGGGACCCGCGAAACGTGGCGCGCAAGGCGGAGGAATTTCTCAGGGGCACCGGCATCGCCGACACCGTCTACTTCGGTCCCGAGGCCGAGTTCTACATCTTCGACGACGTCCGCTTCGAGACGAAGCAGAACGCCGGCTACTACTACATCGACTCGATCGAGGGCGCCTGGAACACCGGCAAGGCGACCGAGGGCGGCAACCTGGGCTACAAGCCGCGCTACAAGGGCGGCTACTTCCCGGTCCCGCCGATGGACCACTTCACCGACCTGCGCTCGGAGATGGTGCGCAACCTCATCGAGTGCGGCATCGACGTCGAGATGCAGCACCACGAGGTCGGCACCGCCGGTCAGGCGGAGATCGACTTCAAGTTCGGCACGCTGCTCAAGACCGCCGACAACCTGATGCTCTACAAGTACGTCATCAAGAGCACGGCGCTCGAATACGGCCACACGGTCACGTTCATGCCCAAGCCGATCTTCGGTGACAACGGCTCCGGCATGCACTGCCACCAGTCGCTGTGGAAGGACGGCTCGCCGCTGTTCTACGACGAGGTCGGCTACGCCGGTCTGTCGGACACGGCCCGCTACTACATCGGCGGCCTGCTCAAGCACGCCCCGTCGCTGCTGGCCTTCACCAACCCGACGGTCAACTCCTACCACCGCCTGGTCCCGGGCTACGAGGCACCGGTCAACCTGGTCTACTCCCAGCGCAACCGGTCGGCCTGCGTCCGCATCCCGATCACGGGTTCCAACCCGAAGGCCAAGCGCATCGAGTTCCGCGTGCCGGACCCGTCCTGCAACCCGTACTTCGCGTTCGCGGCCATGCTGATGGCGGGCATCGACGGCATCCGCAACAAGATCGAGCCGCCGGAGCCGGTCGACAAGGACCTCTACGAGCTGCCGCCGGAGGAGGCCCGCAACATCCCGCAGGTGCCGGGCTCCCTCACCGACGTGCTCAACGCGCTGGAGGAGGACCACGACTACCTGCTCGAGGGCGGCGTGTTCACGCCTGACCTGATCGAGACGTGGATCTCGTACAAGCGGGAGAACGAAGTCGACCCGATCCGGCTGCGTCCGCACCCGCACGAGTTCGAGCTCTACTACGACGTGTGACGGCGGGGTTTCCCGGCCTCGGCGATCTTCTGGAAAATCGGTGCTGAGCTGGGAAAACTTTGTCGTTAGTTGTCGTTGTTTGTAGTTGCTGAGCAACGTCAGAAGGAACAGAGAGGTAACAGAACGGCCCGGCACCGTAATCGGTGCCGGGCCGTTCTGCGCTGGTGGGACTGATCCTCCGCTGGGATCAGTGGATCGCAGGCAGACGGGGAGATCACGGCAGGGCGGGTGCGCTCGCTCTCAGCGCCGGACTGACCATCGCGCCGCCGAGTATTCGCGCCGCAGCGCCGTAAATCGTCTGGCACATCAGATGCCAAACCGATAAGGGAACGGTCCATCCGCATCTACTGCCACAAATATTATCGATTCAGACAATTTCCCCCATACCAGGAGCATCCCTGTGCGTATCCGCTCTCTGCTGACGGCCACCGCGTTAGCCGCCGGCGTGGTCGTCGTCTCCCAGCCCGCCTACGCGGCAGGCCCGGCCATCCAGTTCACCAAGATCTACTACGACTCCCCGGGCTCGCCGGACTTCGGCGCGAACAGCAGCCTGAACGGCGAATACGCGCAGATCAAGAACACCACCAAGAAGGCCATCAGCCTCAAGGGTTGGACCCTGCGCGACAAGACGAACCGGTCGGATCACGTCTACACATTCGGCACGTTCACTCTCGGAGCCGGGAAGACGGTCACCCTGCGGACCGGTAAGGGCAAGAACACCACCACCACCCGCTACTGGAACAGGAGCGGGGGAACTTTCGCCTACATCTGGAACCAGGCCAAAGACACCGCCTACCTGCGGAACGCGTCTGGCAAGCTGATCGACTCCTGCCCGTACAACTCGGCGCGGTACGACTACAAGATCTGCTGACCCTGGCCAGGTAGGAAAACCAGCTCCCGCCAGGTGCCACCGGAGACCGTTTTCTGCCGCCCTCGGAATACGTAGACGTATAGAAAAAAGGGTGGCATGGGAGATCCACAAGACCGACGAACTCTGGGAGTGGTTCCAGGGTCTCGACCGGGCCAGTCAGCTCCGGATCATCGAGGCCATCGACCTGCTTGCCGAGGCCGGCCCAACTCGGGGGCAACCCCTGATAGACACCCTGAAGGGAGCTCAGGTAGCCAACCTGAAGGAGTGTGGGATCGGGAAGCGGTCGCGGCCCGGTTCACGCCGGAGGAGCGGGCGCAGGCGCGGCGTGAGATCGACGCCTACGTGGCCGGCGAACTCAGTACAGAATGCGGATGAGAGTCAAGCGGATCTGAGGGTGGCGGCGAGTGGGGAGTCCACACGGACGCCGAATGCCTGCGTGGTCCAGTCCACGAACTCCGCCGCGGCCTCCCGGATCGCATCGACGGCCGCGGGCACCAACGGGTTCGGGTCGGTAGCCCGGTAGGCGGCCAGCACCTTGCGGCGGGGACCGTCCGAGCGCATCCGGCGCATGGTGATGGCGCGGTCGATGCCGAGCGCGAGGGCCGGCACGATCGCGACGCCGAGGTCTTCCCGGACGATTCCGCGGATGACGTCGAAGTCGTTGCTGGTGAATCTGATCTCCGGTTTGAACCCGGACTGCGCGCACAGCCGCAGCAAATTCTCGTAACCGGGAGAATCTTCCCTGTTGGCCACCCAGATCGCGTCCGACAATTCCGCGAGATCGATGTGGAGCTCGTCGCGGGTGTGCTGCCGGCGTCCGCAGATCACCACGAGTTCCTCGTCGAGGATGGGGCAGGTGCGCAGCTCGCCGGGCCAGCTTTCGGGCACGAGCTCGTATTCGAAGACCAGGCCGAGATCCGCCCGCCCCTCGCACACCGCCTGTGCCACCTGGGGCGGTCCGCCGTCGTACTGCAAGGTCAGCTCCGCCTCCGGAAAACGGGTGACGAGCCGGGCCAGCGCCTTGGGCAGCACCTGCGCGCCGACCGTCGCGAACGCGGCGACGCGGAGTCGTCCCCGCTGACCACCCGCGTATCCGCGAATGTCCTCCTCGGCCTCGCCGAGCCGGGACAGGATCGCGGCGGCATGCCGTCCCATCTGGACGGCGGCGGGGGTCGGCCACAGGCTGCGCGCTCCACGTTCGAACAGCCGCACCCCGAGTGTCCGCTCCAGGGTCGCGATCTGCTGGGAGACGGCGGACGTGGTGTAACCGAGCTCTTTCGCCGCTCCGCTCAGGGAGCCCGTCGCCAGGACGGCCTGCAACGTCTGCAGGTGGACCATGTTCAGCATGGCTGAACGGTCCCCGCATGCAGCCAGCCGATGAGGCTCAGTGCGTCCCAGACAGGCCGCCCGGTGTCCGCCCGCACCGCCGCGGCGTAGGGCGGGAGGTTGGTGCACTCGAACACGAAGGCGCCGATCTCCGGCCGCTGCGCGATCGCGGCTCGCGCCGCCGCCACCACCTCGCCCTCCGCGCGGGCGACGTCGAGGTTCTCGATCTCCCCGGTGAGCACCGGGTACAGGTGCTCGGTGCGCTCCAGGCCGGCGAGGTGGACGCGTGGCCGCAGGTCCGCGCCGACGCCCACTGCCCGCAGGTGGGCATCGGTCAGTGTGGCCGCGTTGGCGGTGAGCACGCAGACCACCTGGTCCTGGCGGAGGGTCCGCAGCACCAGCGGGACCTGCAGCAGGCTGGAGGTGGCGACGGGAACCTCCAGCGAGTCGGCGAGCTCTTGCTGGAACACCGCGAGGAAGCCGCAGCAGGTCGTCACCGCCGACACGCCGCCATCGGCCAGCTCCTTGGCGGTGGCGGTGATGGCGGGCAGCAGCCCGGCGGCGTGGTTTTCGACCACCTGGCGCGTGTCCGCGCCGGTGCTCACCGCCATGGCGACCGGGAACGGGAAGCTGGCCGCGTTGCCCACGTCCCCCGGCGGGCGGGGGATGCGGTTGTCCAGCATGACGATCCCGATGTCGGCCATGCTCACTCCTTGGTCAGAGGTATCCGGCTGGTCTCCGTCAACGCCGCGATGCACGCCAGCGAGATGACCGCCGCGCCGATCACGTACCAGGCCACCGAGAGGCCGGTTCCGGTGGCCGTCACGAGCGCGGTCGCCACCAGCGCGGCCGGTGCGCCCGCGACGACGCTGGAGAACTGGTAGGCGACCGAGGCGCCGGTGTACCGGTAGCGCGTCGGGTATTGCTCAGCGTAGAGGGCGCTGTTGAGTGCGCCGGTCGGGCCATACCCGAAGACCAGCGCCAGCACGATCGCCAGCGCGATCAGGACGGGGTCACGGGTGTCCAGGAGCCAGAAGAACGGCACCGCGAACAGCGCGAGGAACAGCGTTCCGGCGAAGTACACGGGGCGGCGTCCCACGCGGTCCGACAGAGCCGCCCACGCCGGCATGGCGAACAGCAGGATCGCCGCCCCGATCAGGACCCCGGTCAACGCCCACGATTGAGGCAGGTGCAGGGTGTTCTTGACGTAGGACAGCGAGTAAACGGTGAACAGGTAGTAGCCGATCGTGGCCGCGGCCTGGACGAAGATCAGCAGGAGGGTCGGCTTCTTCGCGTGGCGGAGCACCTCGGCGATCGGCAGCTTCGGCTGCTCGTTGGCTTCCTTGATCGCCTGGAACTCGGGTGGCTCGGGAAGCCTCGCGCGGATGTACAGGCCCACGATCACGAGAACCCCGCTGAACAGGAACGGCACCCGCCAGCCCCAGCCCAGGAAGTCCTCTTCTGGCAGCAGGGAGAACACGGCCAGCATTCCGGAGGACGCCAGCTGACCGGCGGGCACGCCGAGCTGGCAGGCCGAGGCGTAGAGCCCCCGGCGTCGCGCCGGCGCGGTCTCGACGACGAGCAGTGCCGCGCCGCCCCACTCGCCGCCGAGGCCGACGCCCTGGATCATGCGCAGCACGATCAGCAGGATCGGGGCGAGCAGGCCGACCTGGCCGACGGTCGGCAGACAGCCGATCGCGAAGGTCCCCAGTCCCATCAGCAGCAGGGTGGTCACCAGGGCCTGCTTGCGACTGAGCCGGTCGCCCAGATGGCCGAACAGGATGCCGCCCAGGGGCCGGAAGAAGAACGCGACGCCGAAGCTGGCCAGCGATGCCAGGACGCTGGCGGTGTCGCCCAGCTCGGCGAAGAAGACATGGGGGAAGACCACGGCGGCCGCGCTGCCGTAGAGGAAGTAGTCGTACCACTCGATCGCGGTGCCGGTGAAGCTCGCGCGCGCGGCGCGCATCGCGGTCGAGTGGGACAGCACGGGGGCGGCGGGCGAGGTCGCCGGTGGTGCTTCTGCTGCCATGGTGGGATCCTTCCAGGAGTTACCTCGCGGCGGGGGGGACGGGGTCGGGTCAGGAGACCGGCCGGTCGTTCGGCGGGGCCGGTGGCCGCCGCGGCCGGCACTAGAAGACGGCCGTCTCCAGCTCAGGCGTCAGCTGGTCGGTGAACCGCGACGGGCGCAGCGGCGTGAGATCCAGCGGGGGCGCACCCTCCAGCCACCACTGCGCCAGGGCAGCGCCGACGGCCGGTGACTGCATGAAGCCGTGCCCGGAGAATCCGGCCGCGACCCACAGGCCGGGGACCTCGTCGACGGGGCCGACGATGGCGTGGTCGTCGGCGGTCATCTCACGCAGACCGGCCCAGCCGCGCACGATTTCCAGCCCGTCGAGGGCCGGGAAGCGGTGTGACAGCGCGGCGGCGAGTGAGTCGACGCGCGACCAGTCCACTGTGGCGAGGTCGTTGCTGGGCGCGTCCCGGTCGTTTCCGCCCACGATGGCCGTGCCGGCCGGCTCCGGATGCACGTAGGCGCCGGTGGCGAGGTCGACCACCAGAGGAAGGTCTCCGTGCAGGCCGTCCAGAGGTCTGGTGGCGAACGCCTGCCGGGGATGCGGAGAGACGGGGACGTCCACCCCGCACAACCGGCCGACCGCCCGCGCCTGCGGACCCGCGGCCAGCACCACGAGCTCGGCTTCGATGTCTCCCGCACTGGTACGGGCTCCGCGCACCGCGCCGCCGGCATCGGTGAGCAGCCCCAGGAACTCGGTACGCTGCCGCAGCTCCACCCCGCGTTGCCGGGAACCGCGCAGGTAACCGGCCACGGCGTCGCTCGGTGAGGCCGAGCCGTCGCCGGCCGTGTACG
Organism: Nonomuraea sp. H19; assembly: GCF_052068215.1. Taxonomy (NCBI): domain Bacteria; kingdom Bacillati; phylum Actinomycetota; class Actinomycetes; order Streptosporangiales; family Streptosporangiaceae; genus Nonomuraea; species Nonomuraea sp. H19. The sequence goes on from NZ_JBQHCV010000006.1 coordinate 439,053, forward strand.
TCGCGCCGGCCAGGTCGTCGGTCCGGATGCCGGGGAACAGCTCCGCGGCCTGGTATGGGTCGAGCGCCTCGACGTCGACGCCGAGCGAGCGCTGCAGCCGCGCGCTGGCTTCGAAGGTGGCGAGCATGGCGGGATCGGAGATCAGGAACAGGTAGCCGTGCTGCCGGAAGTCCAGCGGAGACCCGGTGCGCCCGGCGAAGTCGAGCCAGAACGGCAGTGACCGCCGTACGAGCTCGATGTTCACCCGCGAGGAGAACTGGTGCCTGATGCCCCCGGTCGCGTAGGCGGTGGCGCCCTCCCCGGCGAGGCCGCGCTCGATCACCGTGACGTCGCGATATCCGCGCTCGCTCAGATGAAAAGCGATTGAGGTGCCGATCACGCCGCCTCCGACAATGACCACGCGGCCGCCGCGCAGAGTTTCCCGAGACAATTCGAAAAACCTCCGATGGGAAATGGAATCCCGGCCGCACGCGCCGGTCAGTCAGTTCTAACCCTGGTCAGGGCGGCGAACAAGAGCCCGAGCAGCAGATCTGCTACACGAGGCGTGAAGCTGTGGTGCAACTCGAATTCGCGCGGTGTTACGCCTTTGTTTCGCCCGCTCTTCAGTTGAATCGGCACTGTACGGGGGCTCCGGTTTTACTCGCATTCGCGGACGCGCGGCGGGCCATGCGGTTGCGGAAAAGATTTCCTGGATTCAGCCGGGACGGCCGGTGCCGCGCGCAGGCGGCTGTCCGCGAAAGAAATCATGGACGGCCGGGCAGGCGGCCCGGCCGTCCGGCGTTGTTCAGCACGCGCAGGTGACGGATCCGATCGGCGCGGTCAGCGGGTCGGGGACGTGCCGCTCGGCGCCGGTCGCGGTTTCGACCGGGAAGCCCTCGCGGATCCAGTACTCGATGCCGCCGATCATCTCCTTCACCCGGTAGCCGAGCCGAGCCAGGGCGAGTGCCGCGCGAGTGGCGCCGTCGCAGCCCGGCCCCCAGCAGTAGGTGATGACGGGGACCGCCGGATCCAGCAGACCGGCGGCGCGGGCCGGGATGTCGGCGGTGGGCAGGTGTACCGCGCCCGGCACTCGGCCTTGCTCCCACCCGGCGGCGGCGCGCGAGTCGACCAGGACGAAGCCGGGGTTGCCGGACTCGAGCGAGGCATGCACGTCGGAGACGTCGGCCTGGAAGGTGAGGCGCGCGGTGAAGAAGGCGGCGGCCTCGGCGGGAGCCGCCGGCGGTACCCGCAAGGCCGGGCTTGTCATGGTGGTGTCGGTCATGGCCAAGACGCTACGGGCGGTAACCTCGCGGCGGAATGGAGGTCCAACGGCGCTATCCCCCTGTCGCCGTGAATTTCATGGTAAACACCGGACATGGCCGATGTTTCCCTTGACGAGACCGATATGCGCATCCTGGAGGCCCTGCAACGCGACGGGCGCGCCAGCTACGCCGAGTTGGCGCGGACGGTCTCCATGTCCGCCAGCGCCGTCACCGAACGGGTCCGGCGGCTGGAGGAGAGCGGCGTGATCAGCGGCTACTCCGCCGTCGTGGACCCCGAACGCCTCGGGCTCGGCATCCTGGCCTTCGTCCGGCTGCGCTATCCGACCGGCAACTACCGGCCGTTCCACGACCTGATCGCCACCACGCCCGAGATCATCGAGGCCCACCACGTAACCGGCGAGGACTGCTTCGTGCTGAAGGTGCTCGCCGGGTCCATGCGCCACCTGGAACGGACCACCGGCCGGATCGCCGGGCTGGGCTCCGTCACCACCAGCGTCGTCTACTCCAGCCCGCTCCGGAACCGCGCCATCACCACGGCCCCCAGCGGGTCATGAGCACCCTCAAATGATCTAAAGGGTCCTTAGCAGCACGAGACGTAATTGACCGGATACGAAGGGTAGGTTCACGGCGATTCCGACTAGAAAGGACGGCTCATGGAGCAGCAGCAGGCCCAGCAGGTGGAGCAGCAGTTGCGGCAGAACTGGCAGCAGATCAGATATCGGATTCTGGACCAGTTCGCCGAGGTCAGCCCCTCGGATCTCGACTTCGCCCGCAACGTCAACGATCTCGTCGAGCGGATCGCGGACAAGTCCCACCACACCGAGCGCTACGTCGAGACGCGCCTGCTCGAACTCGTCGGCGGCGGCAGCGGCCAGCAGGGACAGCCCTTCGGCGTCTCGATGGGAATGGGACAGACTGGGCAGCAGGGCGGCCAGCAAGGCCGCCCGTTCGGGAGCACGCAATAACGCCGTGAGCTCGTAAGAGAATGCGCTGGTCAGGCGAGGTCGATCCGATTCACGTCGGAGGCATGCGCCTGGCCGGCGCACCGGACGGCCGCCCCTCGCAGGGCGAGGCGATCTTCGCCGGATATCGGGACCACCACACGAGGTCAGGCGGCAGCCACCAGCAACCGGTAATCCAGGAGGTCGTCGATCAGCCCGGCGACGTCCTGATCGCGGGGCATCAGCCGCAGCTCGATCAACAACTCGTCAACCTGCTCGAGCGTAGGCCTGCCGTCGACCGACGCGGCCAGGCTCACTATCCTGCTCACAGAGCCTCCAGAAGAGTGGTTTGTCGGCTTTTAGCAATGAATGTACCATTTTGTCCCTCGGTGCTGGCAAGTCAAGGTAAGGCGCTGCGCGAGGGGATCTCGGCGGAGGCCGCCGCTCTGGCGATCATCACCTCGGTGAACGGCACCGCCGCCACGTGGCCGGCCTGCCCCGAGCTGTTCTCACCCGCCGATCAGGCCGCCGCGCTCGCCGACGCCATCCTGTACGGCATCACGTCGCGAACCGTGGCGCGGACGGGCGCAGAAGGGCCGATTTCGGGGTGACGGGCCAGAGGGCGATCAGCTCGTCGACGAGCGTGGCCGTCAGGGACTCGATGTCGTCCTGGGCCGAACCGTGCAGGGCCTCCGCGACGATCAGGACGTCCGTGGTGGTGTCGCGGACGGCCGAGTGGCCGCTCTGACGGTTGGTCCAGCGGCGGGCGTGCGCCCTGCCCGCCGCGTCCGCGAAGATCACCTCTCCGGCCGGCGGGTGTTCCGTGTCGCCGGCGAAGGTCAGGTACGTTTCGTCGCCGGCGGCGTACCTCACCTCGACGTATCCGGAGATCCGGGAAAGGTCGAACACCGCCACCGGGATCGCGTAGGCGATGGAGACCGCGTTGCAGAGGTCGATCAGGGGGTGCAGGCGCGGCAGCGCGCCTTCCTTCCTGAAGCGGCGCAGCAGCGACTCCGACGCGCACCGGTATTGGGTCGGTTTGAGGCCCATCTTCGAGAACGCCCGGCGCCACGCCTGGATCTCCGGCAGCTCGCCCTCCGAGGCGGTCGCGAGCCGCTTCGCGGCGATCTCACCGAAGCGCGCGAGCCGGTCGTCGACCGGGACGTTCCCCGTGATGCCGGGCGCGAAGATCACTCCGGCAGCGAGCTCGGGGAAGTCCCGCCAGATGTCGGCAGAATGCTGGAAGTGCACTGTCACCTCGTCATCGCGGCCACGGAGCAGGGACCCGATCACGATACTCGCCTCCTCGCCGCTCCGCCCGGCATGCAGGCGGCCGGCCCGCGCGAGGCGCTCATGGGCCCGAAGACTACGAGCTCTTGAGCCGGTAGAGGACGTGACGCAGGACCGGGCTGTCCGGCGGGAGCCGCGGATGGTCGAAGTCCGCCTCGTACGTCATCCCGAGCCGCTCCATCACGGCCCGCGAGCGCAGGTTCCCCTCGGCCGTCATGGAGATGATCTCGTCGAGGCCCGCTTCGGTGAAGGCGTATTCGATGGCCTTCCTGGCCGCCTCGGTGGCGTACCCGTGGCCCCAGGCCGGGCGCGCCAGCCCCCAGCCGATCTCCCAGGCGGGCAGGAAGGGCGCGTCGAAGGTCTGCAGGGCCAGGCCGGTGAAACCGATGAATTGCCCGCTGTCGCGCACCTCCAGCGCCCACAGCCCGTGGCCGTGCCGGTCGAAGTCCCGCTCCATCCTGTCCACCATGGCGTCGCTCTGCTCCCGGGTGAGCGTGCCGGGTAGGTGCTCCGTCACCTCGAGGTCGGCGTTCATGGCCGCGAAGGGCTCCCGGTCCTCCTCGCGCCATCTGCGCATGATCAGCCGTTCGGTCTCCATTCGATCAAGGATACGGCCGGGGAATGCCTTGGTACGCGGGTCAGCGCCGCGCTTTGAGGCCCGTGATGCGGCGGAACACGTCCCACCAGAACGGCGCCCCGAACAGCAGCGCCACGTACGTCAGCAGGAAGCCGGGCCAGTGACTCGGCGTGCTGATCCGGTCCCACCACAGGCCGCCGTTCCAGTTGACGTCCGGGTCGCCCTGCTCCGGGATCGACACGCTGACCAGCGCCTGGTCTAGCATCCTGACCAGCGCCGGCTGGCTGAGCGTCTCGGTGACGCAGCGCATCGGGTCCTGTCCCGTGCAGCGCGCCTTGAGCTCGTTGTACGCGTCCGGCCCGGCCTCCGCCACGGCCGTCACCGAGGCACGGAAGGCGTTGTCGCGCAGCAGCGTCTTGGCGTACTCCAGGCCGTCCATCGAGAACAGCAGTGTCACCGCCAGGGCGAGCACGGCGACCACCCATTTGACGTAACGCTTGTAGAGCATCGACAGCCGCTGCATCTCGCCGTCGAACCAGGTCTCGACACCCTGCCTGAACCGGTCGAGGTCGCGCTGCGCGGTCTCCCAGATGCCCTTGAGCGGGCCGTACAGCGGGCTGTCGATGGCCTTCAGCTTGGCCAGGAACCGCTCGACATCGCCGTCCTCCCCCGCCGCCAGCTCCATCACGGCGACCGCGAACCGGCTGGGCGGGATGTTGGCGATGCTCGTCCTGCCGCGCTTGGCGTGGTCGATCTCCCTGACCCGCTCGTACAGCAGCTTGATCATGGAGTCGCCGGACCGCGCCTCGGGGCCGGGCGGCCCGCCGACCTCGGCGGGCGCGGGCAGGTCGCTGTGCCGGGGACGTGGATCACGCAGGAACGGCAGCGCGGTGAACACGTCGCGCACCTTGGCGGGCAGCCACGATCCGGCCTTGTCGTCGGCGCCGTCCATGGTGTCCCTGAGGTAGGCCCACAGAAACTTGCTGCGGATGGCCAGCACCCGGACGAATCCCTCGTTGAGCCCGCTCACCAGGAGCGACAGCAGCAGGAACGCCACCACCAGGCCAAGGGCCAGATCCACGTAAACGGATAACATCGCGCCTTAATACACCCGCGCGGCGCGCTGGATCAACCCCCGTAGAAGACACGTTCCACGACCAGGCGCGCACGACGCGTCACGCGGCGGTAGTCGTCGAGGAAGTCCTCCGAGCCGTCGGGCGGATAGCCGAGCGTCTGGGCGATCCTCCTGCGCTCGCCCGCGTCGCGCGGCACGCTGTCGCCCGGACGCCCCTTGGCCAGCATGAGCACGTCCCTGATGCGGGAGGCGAAGCGCCACGCCTCGGCCAGCACGGCCTCGTCGGCGGGGGCGAGCAGGCCCTCGGCCACGGCCGCGCGCAAGGCGTCGAGCGTACGGGTGGTGCGCAGCGACGGCTGCGTGCCGGCGTAGCGCAGCTGCAGGAGCTGGGCCACCCACTCCACGTCGGACAGCCCACCGGGGCCGAGCTTGGTGTGCAGCCCGGGGTCGGCGCCGCGCGGCAGCCGCTCGGCCTCCATGCGGGCCTTGAGCCGCCTGATCTCCCTGACCGCGTCGTCGTGCAGCCCGTCCGGCGGGTAGCGCAGCTCATCGATCATCGCCACGAACGCCGCGCCCAGCTCGGGGTCGCCGGCCGAGAACCTGGCCCGCAGCAGCGCCTGCGACTCCCACGGCGACGACCAGCGCGAGTAGTAGGCACGGTAGGAGGCCAGCGTGCGCACCAGCGGGCCCTGCCGCCCCTCGGGCCGCAGGTCGGGGTCGATGGTCAGGGGCGGGTCGGGGGCGGGCAGCGAGAGCAGCCTGCGCAGCTCGTTGGCCACGGCGAAGGCGGCGTCCGTGGCCTCCTTCTCCCCGACCCCCGGCAGGGGCGAGTGGACGAACATGACGTCGGCGTCGCTGGCGTAGGAGCACTCCATGCCGCCGAGCCGGCCCATGGAGATGACGGCGAAGGAGGTGACGTTCGCGGCCTTGCCCAGGGCGGCGTCCAGGGCCGCCTGGAGGGTGACGTCGGTCAGGGCCGACAGCGCGGTGCCGACCGTCTCGATGTCCATGAGGCCGGAGATGTCGGCCACGGCCGTGCGGAACAGCTCCTTGCGCCGCAGCGCCCGCACGGCCGCGACGGCGGTCTCGGGGTCGCCGGCGTGCCTGGACACCGCGGCGGCCGCCTCGCCGAGCTGCGACTCCAGGGGCCGCGCCGCGAGCTCCGCATCCGAGCCGAGCATCGTGATCGCGTCCGGCGCGTGCAGGAGCAGGCCGGTCGCGTAGCGGCTGCTGCCCAGCACCCGCGCCATCCTGGCCGCCACGGCCGTCTCGTCACGCAGCAGCCGCAGGTACCACGGCGTGCTGCCCAGCTTGTCGCTGACCTGCCGGAAGCCCAGCAGCGCCGCGTCGGGATCGGGTGTGTCGGCGAACCAACCGAGCATGACCGGCAGCAGCGTGCGCTGGATCGCGGCCCGCCTGGACACCCCCGCGGTCAGGGCGGCGATGTGGCGCAGCGCCCCGGCGGGATCGACATAGCCGAGGGCCTCCAGCCGGGCCTCCGCCGCCGTGGCCGACAGCCGCGCCTCCGACTCCTGAAGCCGCGACACGGCCTGCAGCAGCGGCCGGTAGAACAGCTTCTCGTGCAGCCGCCGCGCCTCCATCGCGTGCCGCCGCCACCTGGCCGTGAACTCCCCCACGGGGTCGGCCTGCATGCCGAGCGCCCGGCCCAGCCTGCGTAGATCCGCCTCGCCGGACGGCACGATGTGGGTGCGCCGCAGCCGGTGCAGCTGGAGCAGATGCTCGACCTGGCGCAGGAACGAGTACGCCTCCGCCAGCCCGCGCGAGTCGTCACGGCCGACGTACCCGCCGCGGGAGAGCGCGGCCAGCGCGGGCAGCGTGGCCCGGCGGCGCAGCAGCGGGTCCAGCCTCCCGTGCACGAGCTGCAGCAGCTGCACCGCGAACTCGATGTCCCGCAGCCCGCCGGGGCCCAGCTTGAGCTGCCGTTCCCCCTCGGCGCGCACGTGCGCCTCGACGCGGCGGCGCATGGCCTGCACGTCCTCGACGAAGCGCTCGCGGGTGGCCGCCGACCACACCATGTCGTTGACCGCCTCGACGTAGGCCGCGCCCAGGTCCAGGTCGCCGGCCACCGGGCGGGCCTTGAGCAGTGCCTGGAACTCCCACGTCTTGGCCCAGCGCCGGTAGTAGGCCAGGTGGCTGCCGAGCGTGCGCACCAGCGGTCCCGAGCGGCCTTCGGGGCGCAGCCCCGCGTCGACCTCCCACAGCGAGCCCTCGGGCGTGGTCGCGGTGCAGGCCCGCATCATGGCCTGGGCCAGCCGGGTCGCGGTGCGCAGCGCCTTGGTCTCATCGGCGCCCTCGCGCGGCTCGGCCACGAAGATCACGTCCACGTCGCTGATGTAGTTGAGCTCTCTGGCGCCGCACTTGCCCATGCCGATGACCGCGAGGCGTACGTCGCTCGCGTCGATCTCGGCCCGCGCGATGGCCAGCCCGGCCTCCAGCGCGGCGCCCGCCAGGTCGGCGAGTTCGGCCATGACCTCCGCCAGCGTGGCCTGGCCGGTCAGGTCACGGGCGGCCAGGTGCATCAGCAGGCCCCGGTAGGCCACCCGCAGCGCCACCAGCGCGTTCTCGCCGGTGGCGACCGGTTCGGCGGCATCCGGGTCCGCGCCGACCGCGCACAGCAGCTCCGTCCTGGCCTCGCCCAGGTGCGGCTCCCCCAGCAGCGCCACCTGTCCGGGATGGCGTACCAGGTGCTCGCCCAGTGCGGCGCTGACACCGAGCACGGCCAGCAGCCTGGCCCTGAGGTGCTCGTCCCGGCGGAGGGTGTCGAGGACGGCGGGCTCGCGTTCGGCCAGGCGGGTCAGCGAGACCAGGGCCTGGTCGGGGTCGGGGACGGCGACCAACGACTCCAGGAGATCGTCCCAGTCGGTCCCTGCCTGGAGGAGGAGCTGGGCGGCCCTGGCGCCGTCGGCGAACCCGAGCTTGGCGAGCCGTGCGGCGGTGGATTCGATCCTGGGCACCCCTCCATCTTGACAGCAATCACGCGTTCCGCCGTAGCACGAGAACGCAACGTTGCGTTGCATTTCTTGGCGTGTGGGGCGGGTGGCGCTGGCTGGCGGCGTTCCCGCTGCTGCTGGGCGGAGTGCACACGCTGGCCCACGCCCTCACGACACCCAGCCCCACGCCCTACGCCTCGCGACACCGTCGGCGAGGGCGACGGTCAGCGCGCCAAGGGACGAGCGGATGGCGGGCTCGGGGTGGCTTCGCGGGCGCGGTTCAGGCGCAGCCGGTGGTTCTGACCACGTCGGCGAAGGCCGCCGCCACCGGGCGCCAGGTCGCGACGAGCGCGGGCTCGGCGGCCTTGACCTCGGCGTTGAGTTCTCCGGCCGCCTCCAGGTCCGACTCTGCGGTCCACGAGGCGAAGATCTCCGGCGTGGCCTCCGGGTGGAACTGGACCGCCCAGGCGGCCTCGCCGAGCCGGTAGGCCTGGTTGGGGTACTGGGAGCCGGTCATCAAGGGCACCGCGCCGTCGGGCAGCCGGGTCATGACGTCCCGGTGGTATTGGACGGCCACGGCCGTCCCGACACCCGACAGCAGCCGGTCGGACCCGGCCGAGGGCAGCGCGACCACCTCCCGAGCCCCCACTTCGAACCCATGACTCCCCCGCTCCACCATGCCCCCGCAGGCCATGGTCAGCAGCTGCGCCCCCAGGCAGATGGCGAGCGTGGGCGTGGCCTCGTCCACGGCTCGGCGCAGCAGGTCGCGGGTGGCGGGCTGCCAGGGGCTGCGCTCGTCCTCCCAGGCCGCCGCCTCCCCGCCGAGCACGATCAGGCCGTCCGCGGCCCGCTCCGGGATCTCCTCCCCCAGGTACGGCCGCACGACGTCGCAGGCCAACCCCAGCCAGCCGCCGAGATACCCAAGCCCGGCCTCGGCCTCATGCTCGATCACGGTGATACGCATATTTGGTAATTATCCGGAAATTCCACCCAACCAGCACCACAGAACCCCGGCGGCCCGCAGTGCCGGGATCCGCTCATGAGGTCCGAGCGCCGACCGGAACGCCGCCGAGCCGCCCTCGCACCTGAGGCAGAGCGCTCGCGTAGGAGATCACCGCGCCGCCGGCGAGCACGGCCACCAGCGGCACGTGCCAGGCGGGCACCGGAGTTCCGCGGCCAGTCGCATCTCCTCCGCGATCGGCCCCAGCGGGCCTATCGCCGCGAGCAACGTCATGCCCAGCAGGTAGAGCGGGGTCACCATGCCCGCCAGCACCCACAGCCCCGCGTGGCCGCGCCGGGCCGCCACCCCCATGGCGACCGTCGCCACGCTCACGACCACCATGGCGATCCCGATGTCGGCGATCATGGCCCACCCATCCCGCACCAGGCCCTCCGGCATGCCGCCCCAGGCCACTTCCTCCGCCGTCGCAGGACGCGCCGTGACCGAGGTGAACCAGACGTCGAAGGAGCACACCGCGAGGTAGGCGACACAGATGGCCGGTTGCAGGAACAGCAGCCGGGCGGCCGGCGGCGAGGGCGTGACCGCCACACCACGAACCAGCCGCCACAATCCCCAGACGTGCGCGATCGCCGCCGCCCACAGGACCACGGCGAGCGCGGGAGGGCTCCAGGTGAGCGCGGCCACGGTGAAGAACACGGAGCCGAACGTGATCCGTCCCAGCACCATGTCCGCGAAGACGTCCAGGAACCGGTTCTGCTCTTCCGCCGGGACGGACTCGAACCCGAGCACGACGAACCGAACCTACGCGAATCCGGCCAGGTAGACGGACACGGCGGCTACCCCGAAGAGCGGAACCAGCCGAAGCAGGGGATTCTTCGCCATCGCCCCATGATCGGCCACATTCCTCCCAGCCACCATCCAGACCATGCAAAACGGCCCCCGAGCACTTCGGGGGCCGTTTCGTCGTCAGGTCAGCGTGGAGCGATCCACGTGGCGTGGGCGGCCGCCACCAGCGTGCCGTCCATCTCGTAGATGGCGCTCTGGCCGTACATCTTGCGCCCCTCGCGGCCGGTCGGCCGGGCCACGACGGAGTAGCGGCCACCCGGGGAGACCGGGCGGTGGATCTGCACGGCCAGCCGCCCGAGCAGGGCGGTCTCGCCGGGGCCGAAGTGCGCCCAGCCGGTGATGCAGTCCAGCACGGCACCGATGATCGAGGCGGGCACGCCCTCCTCGCCCGTCACCGTGAACGGCACCCGCCACCCGGCGGCCACCAGGTCCGTGCCCTCGATCGGGCCGGGGAAGATGCGCAGGCCGTCGCCCGGCTCGCGCAGCCCGCACGCGAAGCACTCGGCGAACGGGTGCGCCTTCAGCCCCACGAAACCGGCCTCGGCGCGCGCGGCGTCGGTGAACGGCACGAACCCGGGCCCCTCCAGGTCCTTGGCCACCGGGATGGCCTCGACCAGAAGCTGGTCGCCGTGCGAGAGGGACACCGAGTTGGCCACGTGCTCCAGGCGCAGCTCGGTCTCCAGGGGCGTGGGCGCGTGCAGCGTGACCTCGACCGCTGATCGACCACCGTTCAGAGCCTCCGCCATGGTGCCCGCTATCCAGCCGCCGTTGGCGACGCCCGCGGGGCCTCGGAAACGCTGGGGAACGGTCAATACGGTCTGCAGGGCAGCCGTCGTCATGCCACACCCTCCCATATCGCCACACAAGGCGAGAAGTCCGGAAATATCATTAGAAGCAGGGCGATTTTACTGGACTCCCGGATTCCTAGAGGGCTCGGGGGTCCTGTCGCTGCTCCCATACCTCACCACAACGCCTCAAAGGGGTCCGAAACTTCCCACCCCGGGCACGACGTTATGCGCCCTCCATGGCGCGGATGTGACCCGGTAGTCAGAAGCAACGAAAATCGGCCTCACTTCGGGATCGCTCCCGGAGTGAGGCCGATCAAGGCGCTGGCGCTACTTTAGCCGGGACCCGCGATGTCCCGCGACCTTTCCCCCGATACGGGGGCAGCCGCGGAGCAAGCCCATGCCCCACACTGGCGGGATGAACCGGCTGACCTCCTGGGAGCGCCGCACCAGCACGGCGCTCCTCATCATCGGCACTGGATTCTTGCTCGGCTGGGCGATCCCCGTCCTGGTCCCCGGCCTCCCACCCGCGGCGCACACCGCACTGTGGTATCTCCAGGTCGTCACGTGGGCGCTGTTCACCGCCGATTATCTGATCCGCCTGGCGCTCGCTCCCCAGCGCCTGAGATTCGTCCTGCGGAACATCCCCTCCCTCCTGGTCGTCGTCCTCCCCCTGCTGCGCCCGCTGTGGCTGATCCGGGCCCTGCTCCTCCTGCAGGTCATCGCCGAGCGGATACGCCTCCCGCTGCGCCTGCGCGCGGTGGTGTACGTCAGCGGCACGGCCGTCTTCATGGCCGCGGTCGGCAGCATCGCCGTCCTGGACATGGAGCGCGACAACGCCGACGGCAACATCAAGACGATCAGCGACGCCCTGTGGTGGTCGCTCACCACGATGACGACCGTCGGGTACGGCGACCGCTTCCCGGTGACCCCGGAGGGACGGCTGGTGGCGGCTGTCCTGATGATCACCGGCATCGCCCTGCTGGGCGTCGTCACCGCGGCCATCGCCTCCTGGTTCGTCGAGCGGTTCGAGCGCGCGGCGGCGCTGGACCGCCAGGCGTCGGCCGAGCTGGCCCAGGTCGTCACCGAGCTCACCGAGACCCGCAAGGCGCTGGCCGACCTCACCAGCAGCCACCGGCAACTGCACGACGAGCTCGCCGCGCTGACCGCCCGGCTGACTCCGCAGCCGAAATGAAACGCGCGTCTTACGGAGGTCTCGGCGAAGCTGGGAGGCACGCGCCTGTGCCGGCGCGGCCGGAGGAGATGATGGATCGTGCGGAGTGAGCCAGTGCAGGGCGCGTTGTTGCGATATCCCCCCGGGTCGCTGGTCATCCTGACCGGGCTGCCCGGCGCGGGCAAGACCACCCTGCTGCAACGCCTGTACGGGCTGGGCGGCGCGGAGAGCCTGCCCGTCACGCGCGGCCCGGCCGTGGTGATCGATTCGTCGCAGTCCAGGCGGCACTGGTACGGCAGGCTCCCCTGGGCGCCCTATCCGCTTCGCCGCGCCGTGGTGTTCGTCACCCACGTGAGCCGCATCCGCCAGGCCCTGGCCCGCGGCCAGGCGGTCGTCGCGCACAACCGCGGCTGCGGGCCGTACGTGCTGCGGGCCTTCGCCTGGCTGGCCCGCAGGAACCGGTCGAGCTTCCATCTCCTGCTGCTGGACGCCCCGCCCGAGGCGGCGCTGGAGGGCCAGCGGGCCAGGGGCCGGGTGGTCGCGCCGCGTACGTTCGCCCGCCACCAACGCCAATGGGAAAGCCTGGTGGTCCGGGTCAAGAACGGCGACCCGGCGCCCGCGACCGGCGCGCGCATCATGGACCGGGCCGAGGCGACCCTGCTGGAGGAGATCCTCTTCGATTCGCCGCGCGAATTCTGAACGTCATGTCGATCCGGGCGCAGGCCGTTCGTGTAAGGAGTGAGACCTGACAGAAGGGAACGACTCATGAAGCAGTATCTGCTCGGCATGTACCAGCCCGACGGGGACCCACCCGGGCCCGAGATCCTCGACCCGGTCATGCGGGACCTCGCCGCCCTGGAGAAGGAGATGGCGGACGCCGGCGTGTGGGTGTTCTCCGGCGGGCTGCGGCCGCCTGCCCAGGCCGCCGTGGCGCGGCTGCGGGAGGGCGAGGTGCTCACCACCGACGGCCCCTACACCGAGGGCAAGGAGCACCTCGGCGGGTTCACCATCATCAGGGCGCCCGACATGGAGACCGCGCTCGAATGGGGCCGCAAGATGGCCAGGGCCGTGCGGCACCTCCCGGTGGAGGTGCGCGAGTTCCACGGCGAATGATCTCGCCAGTCGCCCGCGTCCGGGGGGACGTCGAAGCGGGCGACCGGCGGGCGCTCTAGGAGCCGGAGGGCTGCGCCGTCACCAGCGCGGTGGCGGCGCAGGACCTCACACCGGTCCGTCAGAGGACGGGCAGGTAGCGGCCGAGCTCGAACTCGGTGACGTGGCGGCGGTATTCGCGCCACTCCGTCCGCTTGTTGCGCAGGAAGAAGTCGAAGACGTGCTCGCCCAGCGTCTCGGCCACCAGCTCACTGCGCTCCATGACCTCGATGGCGTCGTTGAGCGAGCCCGGCAGCGGCTGGATGCCGAGGGCCCGGCGCTCGGCGCTGGTCAGCGTCCAGACGTTGTCCTCGGCCGCGGCCGGCAGCTCGTAGCCTTCCTCGATGCCCTTCAGGCCCGCCGCCAGGATCAGCGCGAAGGCCAGGTAGGGGTTGCACGCCGAGTCGAGCGAGCGGAACTCGATGCGCGTCGAGCCGCCCTTGTGCGGCTTGTACATCGGCACCCGGACCAGGGCCGAGCGGTTGTTGTGGCCCCAGCACACGTAGGAGGGCGCCTCGCCGCCCAACCCCGCGATGGCCTCGGCGCCGCCCCACAGCCGCTTGTAGGAGTTGACCCACTGGTTGGTGACGGCGGTGATCTCGGCGGCGTGCCTGAGCAGCCCGGCGATGAACGAGCGGCCGATCTTGGACAGCCGGTAGTCGGAGCCGGCCTCGTAGAAGGCGTTGCGGTCGCCCTCGAACAGCGACATGTGCGTGTGCATGCCGGAGCCGGGGTATTCGGTGAACGGCTTGGGCATGAATGAGGCCCAGATGCCCTGCTCCAGCGCGACCTCCTTCATGACCAGGCGGAAGGTCATGATGTTGTCGGCCGTGGTGAGCGCGTCGGCGTAGCGCAGGTCGATCTCCTGCTGCCCGGGCGCGCCCTCGTGGTGGCTGAACTCGACCGAGATGCCCATCGACTCCAGCATCATGATCGCCTGGCGCCTGAAGTCGTGCCCGGCGCTGTGCGGCGTGTGGTCGAAGTAGCCGCCGGAGTCGATCGGCTCCGGCCGCTGGCCGGGCTCGGGGCGGTTCTTCAGCAGGAAGAACTCGATCTCCGGGTGGGTGTAGAACGTGAAGCCCATGTCGGCGCACTTGGCGAGGGTGCGCTTGAGCACCCAGCGCGGGTCGGCGTGCGACGGCGAGCCGTCCGGCATGAGGATGTCGCAGAAGATGCGCGCCGCGCCGGGCGTCTCGCTGCGCCAGGGCAGGATCTGGAACGTCGCCGGGTCGGGCTTGGCGAGCATGTCGGACTCGTAGACGCGGGCGAAGCCCTCGATCGCCGAGCCGTCGAAGCCGATGCCCTCGGCGAAGGCCCCCTCCAGCTCGGCCGGGGCGATGGCGACGGACTTGAGGAAGCCGAGAACGTCGGTGAACCAGAGCCGGATGAACCGGATGTCGCGTTCCTCGAGCGTGCGGAGCACGAACTCCTGCTGGCGGTCCAAGGCATCCCCTCAGGAAGACAGTACTGGTCTCCTACCAGGATGCCGTGTCCGTGTTTCGCACACGTTACGGGGGTGCTCGCCCGGCCGCGGCCGAGGCTCAGGCCCGCGGGATGGCCGTCCCCTTGGTACGGCTTGCCGGGAGCACGGCGGCCACCACCGCGAGGACGAAGCAGACGGCGATCACCGCGGCCATGGGTTCCCACGGCACACTGACCGCTACCGGCCCGGCGAGCTGGACCAGGGCCGACCACAGGCCGAGCAGGCCGAGCGCGGTGGCGAGGGCGGCCAGGACCACGCCGACGGCCACCACCAGCAACGCCTCGGCCATGACGTAACGCAGCAGCTGTACCCGGGTAGCGCCGAGCAGCCGTAGCGCGCCGCGTTCCCCCGCCCGGTCGGAGGCCGCCATCAGCAGGGTGTTGACCAGCGCGATCATGGTGTAGCCGAGCATGATGCCGAGCACGACCAGCAGGCCGAGACGGCTGGCGGAGGCGCGGCGGTCGCCGGCGTCTCCGGCCCAGGCGGCCTTGGTCACCACGCGGGCGTTGTGGCCCGCGGCGGCCCGTTCCAGTGCGGTCGCGGCCTCGGCGGCGGAGGTGCCGGGGCGCAGCTTGACGTAGGCGGCGGAGGGCAGGGCGGAGAGGGCGTGCGCCGGGGTGACGTAAGAGTCGGCGGCGGACCCGTCGCCGAGCAGCGCGACCACCGTGAAGGTCGCCTCGCTGCCGTCGGCCCGCCACAGCTTGACCCGCCGGCCCAGGCTGAGCTCCCACGTCTCGGAGACCGCGATGGTGTCGTCCCGCAGACCCTTGAGGGATCCGGCGGTCACGGGCACGGACAGCGCGGTCGAGAGCGTGGCGGGGTTCACGGCTTCCGCGGGGCGCCGGATGAGCTGGGTGCCGCCGCCTTCCAGGGTGTAGAGGCTGGTCGAGGTGGCGGTGGTGACGTCCACGCCGGGAACGGCGCCCAGGCGCTGGACGAGCTGCCGGTCCAGGCCGGCGGTGCCGGTGGGGAGCACCAGGTAGTCGGCGCGTACTGGGCCGGTCTGCATCGCGGATTCGGTGGCGTCGGTCATCGCGGCCCCGCCGAGCAGGGTCGCGGCCAGCCCCACGGTGACCAGGACCGGCGCGGCCGTGGCGGCGGTACGCCTGGGCGAGGCGAGTGCCCCGGCCGAGACCACGACGCCGCCCGCGCTGCGCAGCCGTTCCAGCGGGCCTGCGAGCAGGCGCGTGACCGGCCGGACGAAGACCGGCGCGAGCAGGCCGACGGCGGCGATGAGCAGCATGACGACCGGCATGAACGTCTTGTTGTTGCGCCGTGCACTTCGCCAACCGGGCCGGCGATTTCCAGGCCGCACGCGACCTGTCGCTCGCCGCCGCCGCCGAATGCCGTGCCGCCGGCGAGCTCCGCAGACTCGTCAGAGTCCACCTCGGGCTCGCTGAGGCCGAGATCCATCTCGGCAGGTTCAGCGACGCCGCGGCCACCGCGACCGAGGGACTGCACCTGATCGGAAAGACCGACAAACCGAACCGGGCCGGTTGCATGGAGGGCATGCTGGCCTGGATCGCCGCGGTCCAAGGCGACGCCGAGCGATGCGCCGAACTGGCCGCCGCCTCCCTCGGCCACTTCGAGGACAACCACATCGCCAACGGCCTGGCCTGGACGCAATGGGCGCTTGCCCTGCTCGACCTCGTCCAGGGCCGCTTCACCGAAGCCCTCGACCGTTTCGACGCCGCCATGACGGGCCCGGTGCGCTACCAGACCCAGTCCATCTTCTTCGCGCCCGACCAGGTCGAGGCCGCGGCCCGGCTCGACCTGCCCGCCGACGAGCCACTGCGCCGCTTCCAGAGCTGGGCCGAGGCCTCCGGGCACGACTGGGCCGACGCCGTCCTGCACCGCTGCAGTGCCCTGCTCGAACCCGGCTGGGACCGTGCACATGACCACTTCCGCGCCGCCGTACGGCTGCACGCGCACAGCGGCGGGCCGTGGGAGGCGGCACGTACCCGGCTGGTCTTCGGCGAGCGACTGCGCAGGGAGCGGCACAGGAGCGAGGCGCGCACCCACCTGCGCGCCGCCCTGGAAACGTTCGAACGCCTGGGCGCCCGGCCGTGGGCGGAGCGGGCCAGGACCGAGCTGCGCGCGGCCGGCGAGGTGGGCTCCTCCCCTTCCGCCTCCGCCGGCCACCTGACCACGCTGTCGCCGCAGGAGCTCCAGATCGTCCGGCTGGCCGCCGCAGGACTGACCAACAGGCAGATCGGCGCCCAGCTCTTCCTCAGCCCCAAGACCGTCAGCTACCACCTGTACCGGGCCTTCCCCAAACTGAATGTGACCAGCCGAGCCCAGCTCCTCGCCCTCGGCCTGACCTGATGCTCCCGGGAGTGCTCTGATCACGGCCCCGCGGTCCCGCCGCTCACTCTTTAGGAACGGTGCCGGTGCGAGCCTCGCTGACAAAGCCCCCCGCCCCACTTACTGTGATCACGCAGTCAGTCTCGGGGGAGGCATTGGTGGCTATCGACCTGCTCAATCACAAGCTAGATCGGGCGTTCGACCACATCGACGCGAGCGGCAACGGCGTCGTCGAGCGTGAGGACCTGCTGGGGCTGGGCGCCCGCATCCTGGTGGGCTTCGGGGAGTCCCCCACCTCGGTCACCGGGGCGAGCCTCGTCGACAGCTTCGACGGCATCTGGTCCGCCCTGGCGAAGGCGCTCGAACGCGACGGCGACTCCGGCATCGCGCGCCCGGACTTCCGCACCGCCATGACGGCCGCGTTCGTCACCGGCGACCAGTACGAGCCGGTGTTCCGGCCGGCCGCGGTGGCGGTGGCGGAGCTGTGCGACGGCGACCGGGACGGCATGATCCGGCTCGGCGAGTTCCGCACCATGCTGAGCGCGTTCGGCGTCGCCTACGACGACGTGGACGAGGCGTTCGACCGGCTGGACCAGGCGGGCAGGGGCACGCTGACCCTGGGCGAGCTCGTCACGGCCGCCTCCGACTACTACCGGGGCGAGGACCCGAACGCCGCGGGCAACTGGCTTTTCGGTCCTCTGTGAACGCCGCCATGAGTACCACCGTGCTGGCCACGATGCGCACCGCGTTGCGTTCCGTCCTGTCCTCGATGATGCCCCTGCCGCGCAGGGGCGGCTCGGCCGCCCTGGCGCTGCTGCCGCTCACCGAGCGGGTGCCCGCGATGGCGCAGCCGTGCCGGATGCACCCGGCCGTGTACGCGATCGAGGCCGCGGTCATCGACTGGGCCAGGAGGACAGGCCTGCGGGCCGACCCCGGCGTCGCCTTCCACCGGATGGCGGGCCGGGCGTTCGCCGAGTTCGACGCGGCCGCGGCCGCGCTGTTCGCGCAGTGGCTGACGTGGCTGTTCCACCTGGACGACGAGCTGGACGAGGGGTCGTGCCGGCTGGAGGTCTTCCAGGGCATGCTCAGGGGCTCGGCGGGCCATCCGCTGGAGGCCGCCTTCGCCGATCTGTGGCGGGTGACGAGCGCGCGGATGAGCGACCGGTGGCGGGCCAGGTTCGCGGTGGGGTTGCAGCGCCAGCACGACGCCTGCCGTACCGAGGCCGACAACCGCGCGGCGGGCCGGATGCCGACGCTGGAGGAGTACCCGGAGCTGCGCAGGGGCACGGTGGGGCCGTATCTGTACGACCTGGTGGAGCCGTGCCTGCGGGTCGAGGTGCCGGCCTGGGTGCACGAGTCGGAGCCCTGGCAGCGGCTGGTGGACTCCTGCAGCGACGTCACGGCCTGGTGCAACGACGTGGCCTCGCGGCCGAAGGAGCGCGGCGACGCGCACAACTTCGTGGTGCTCGCGATGCGCCAGCTCGGGCTGGGCGAGCGGGAGGCGACGGCCTGGGTGCTGGATCGGATCGCGCAACGCTGCGAGGACATGCGCCAGGCCGCCAGGCGGCTGCCGCTCGACGATCTGGCGCCCAAGGCGGCCAGGGACGTCAGCAAGGTCGCCTGCGCGTATCTGGCGGCGCCGCGCGCGCATCTGGACTGGCTCCTGGAGTCGACGCGCTACGCCTGACCCGCGAGTATGTCGCCGGTGGAGGTGCGGCGGTAGACGACCTGCTTGCCGACCCGCATCCCCACCGCGAGCCCGCCGTCGCTGAGCACGCCGAGGTGCTGGCTGACCGCCCCGGGCGTGAGCGACATTCGGGTGGCCAGGGCGGAGGTGGTGCTGGGCTCGCCGAGCGCGAGCAGGATCTGCGCCCGGCTCCTGCCGATCAGCGCCGCGAGGGCGCCGGGCGCGGGCGGCGGCCCCTGCTCCCAGAGCGTGCCGACGCCGTGCACCGGATACACGAGCATCGACTGGTAGGGCGCCGACATGACGGCCACGGAAGGCCAGTAGAACGCGCTCGGCACGAGCACGAGCCCGTCGCCGTGCAGGCCGCCCAGCTCGCACCAGGGCCGGTCGATCAGCAGCCGCTCCCCCGTCCACACCACGGCCGGGTCCAGCGCGGCGAACAGCTCGTGCGCCCCGCCCTGGGCCAGCTGCCGCGACCTGCGCAGGACGTCGCGTTCGAGCAGGGCGTACACGCGGGGCCAGAACTCGGCGAAGCACGCCTCCCAGTACGCCTCCAGCGCGTCCGCCACCCTGGCCACACCCGCCTCGGGATCGGCCATGAACCGCTCCAGCACGGCCCGGTCCGACCCTTCGATCTTGCCGGCCTCCTCGCGGGCCAGCGCGGGAGACGTGAGCCTGACCCGGTCGAGCTCTGCGGCGAAGTCCGGCATCGGCGTGTCGGGCGGCGGGGTGATGAAGTCGGCCAGGTATCCGGCAGGCGGCACGAGCGCGAACAGCTCCGCCAGGTCCAGTCCGGCCAGGCGGGGCCGGACGGCCTTGAGCCACGGCAGGTGGATCGACTGCCTGGCGGGCCCCTGGAGGGTGCGCAGGCTCGCCACGAGCTCCCACATCGGAGAAAATGCGAACCGGATGCGAGCCACGTCCTCCGGCTTGAGGACCCAGGTGATGGCCATCCTTTTAGTGTGAGCTAAATCGTTCGCGCCGCCAACCCCGGAAACATCACGCTTCATCGCGTGTCGAGCGCAACGATCGAGAAGCCTTCTTTCCTCCAATCCAAGGTCGGCGGGCTGCCCCGCCCGTTCTGGGCGTTATGGGGCGGCACGCTGGTGAACCGCCTGGGCACCATGGTCATGCCCTTCACCGGCGTCTACCTGACCCAGAGCCGCGGCCTGTCGTTGACCGCCGCGGGCCTGGTGATGGGCCTGTTCGGCGCGGGCTCGCTGCTGTCGCAGCTGCTCGCCGGCGTGCTGACGGACCGGATCGGGCGGCGGGCCACGCTGTCGGGCGGCATGCTGGCCACGGCCGTGACCATGCTGGCGCTCGGCTACAGCACGTCGCTGCCGGCGATCCTGGCCTCGATGTTCGTGCTGGGCCTGGTGATCGACGTCTACAGGCCCGCGTCGAACGCCCTGGTGGCCGACCTGGTCTCGCCCGCGGAGCGGCCCCGGGCGTACGGGCTGCTGTTCTGGGCGATCAACCTCGGCTACTCGGTCGGCATGACGGCCGGCGGATGGCTGGCCGGGATCGGGTTCATCTGGCTGTTCTGGATCGACGCGGTGTCGAGCGTGCTCTTCGCCATGCTGGTCTGGCGGGCGGTTCCCGAGACCAGGCCGGACGCCAGGGAGTCCACCGGCGGTTTCGGCGTGGTGCTGCGCGACCGGGTGATGGTCGCCTTCACGCTGATCACGCTGGGCCACGCACTCGTCTACGCGCAGACGTTCACCATGCTGCCGGTGGCGATGACCGAGGTGGTGAAGCTGACGCCGGGACAGTTCGGGCTCGCCATGGCGCTGAACGGGGTGCTGATCGTCGTCGTGCAGCCTCTGGTGTCCGGCTGGCTGGGCCGCAGGGACGCCTCCCGCACGTTCGCGCTGGGGCTGGCCGTGATGGGGGCCGGGTTCGCCGCGACCGCGTTCGTCACCAGCACGTTCGGGCTGGTGGTGACGGTCGCCGTCTGGACGGCGGGCGAGATCGTCACGGCGGGCATCGCCGGCGCGATCGTGGCCGCGCTCGCGCCCGGCCGCCTGCGGGGGCGGTACGCGGGGCTGTTCGGGTTCGCGTGGTCGCTGGCCGCGGTGCTGGCGCCGCTGCTGGGCGGGCCGCTGCTGGAGATCGGTCCCGAGGCGCTGTGGTTCACGGCCGGGGGCGTCGGCGTGGCGTCCGCGATCGGGATGCTGGCGCTCGGACCTGCGATCCGGCGCCGTTGAGAAAATATTGATCGGCTGTTGGCAATCGCCCGATAAGTTCCACTCAGTGATGGGGTGGGAAGGACGGGTGGGATGCGCCGCGCGGGTCTTGCGCGAAGCGTGGCGATCGGCATCGCCACGCTCGCCGTCGTACTGGAGCTCATCGACATCTGGGTGACGGCGCAGCTGCCGCAATCGGCGTACTCGCCGCTGCCGTTCGCGCCCGAGGACATGGCGGGCACCGCCTTCCCCGTCTTCGGCGCGATCCTGGTCCACAGCAGGCCGCGCCTGGTCATCGGCTGGCTGCTGTGCGTCGGCGGCCTGAGCGCCGCGGCCAACATCCTGTCGGCCAACGTCTTCCAGCTCATGTACGGCAGCGCGGCCCACGGCCGGCCGATCGTCAACCTGACGTGGCAGGTCCTGCAGCTCACCCTGGGTGTGCTGCTCCCGCTCCTCTACCCGGTCGGATCCCTGCTGTCCAAGCGGTGGAACGCGGTCGTCGCGCTGGCCGTCGCGGGAATGGCGCTCGACTGGGCCGGGGTGCTGACCGGCCAGAAGGCGCCGCGGGAGGTGGCGCACTGGATGGTGTCGGCCGCCATGGGGCTGGCGTTCGCCGCACTCGTCGTGCGGTTCAGGCGCGGCGACGCGATCGAGCGGCGGCAACTGTTGTGGCTGCTCCTGACGCTGCCCGGCCTGCTCGTCCCGTGGATGCTGGGCGGTCCGGTGTGGTGGGTCGCGACGCTGGCCATCCCGCTGATCCCGGCGGCGATCGCGGTGGCGGTGCTGCGCTACCGGCTGTTCGGCATCGACACGCTGATCAGCAGGGCGCTGGTGGGCACCGGCCTGGCGATCGTGACCACGGGCGTGTACGTGGCGGTGAGCGCGGCAGGCAGCGTGTTCCTGTCGGAGGTGGACCGGGTGGCGGGGATCGCGGCGGCGGTGTTCGCCGGGGCGTTCTTCCAGCCGATGCGGCGCGGGCTGCAGCGGGGCGTGGACTGGCTGCTGTACGGCAGCACGGGTGTGCCCAGCGCGCTGGCCAGGAAGCTGCGGCACCGGCTGCAGCACGTGGACCCGGTGCACGGGCTGCTGGCCACGCTGGACGTGCTGCGCGAGGGGCTGGCGGTCACCGGCGTGGCGGTCGAGGTGGACGGCACGACGACCACGTCCGGGGTGATCGGGGCGGCCGGCAGGACCGTGCCCCTGGTGTGGCATGGGGAGCCGGTTGGGCTGCTGCTGATCGGGCCGACGGACCGGCGCAGGTTCCCGGCGGCGCACGACGAGCGGGTGATCGCCACGCTGACGCCGTACATCGCCGATGCCGCGCACGCCGTGCGCCTGACCGCGGCGCTGCAGCGCTCGCGAGAGCGCATCCTGACCGCCCGCGAGGAGGAGCGCCGGCGGCTGCGCCGCGACCTGCACGACGGGCTCGGGCAGTCGCTCACCGGCATGGCGATGTCGATCAACGCCGCGCGCATGACCATGCGGTCCTCGCCGGAGCAGGCCGACCGGCTGCTCTCCGAGCTGCGGACCGGCATGGACGCGGTGAGCGGCGACATCAGGCAGCTCGTGTACGGCCTGCGCCCGCCCGCGCTCGACGAGCTGGGCCTGGCGGGCGCGCTGGAGGAGCTGGCGCAGACGCCGATCGAGACCTCGGGCGACCTCGTCGGGCTGCCGGCGGCGGTCGAGGTGGCCGCGTACCGTATCGTGCAAGAGGCGCTCAACAACGCGCACAAGCACGCCGGTGCCACCCGGATCGCGATCGGCCTGCACCGCGACGAGGTCCTGCGGGTGACCGTCGCCGACGACGGCGTGGGGCTGACGCCGGACGCGCGGCCCGGTGTGGGGCTGGCCTCCATGCGCGAGCGGGCCGCCGAGTTGGGCGGCACGTGTGTCGTACGCGAAGCAGAAGGAGGGGGCACCGTTGTCCACGCCGAGCTCCCACTGTGACATTTCGCCATATACCCAGACACACTTCTCCCTCTACAGTTACGCCTGACATGCTGACTTTCACCGCGCTAGGACCGTTCCAGGCCTGGGCCGACGGCGCCTCTCTCGACCTCGGCGGCCAGCGGCAGCAGGCAGTGCTCGCGCGCCTGCTCGTCGCCGGCGGCCGTGCCGTGCCCGTGAACACCCTCATCGACGAACTGTGGCCGGGCGAACCGCCCGCCCAGGCGCTGTCCACGATCCAGGGATACGTCTCCCGCCTGCGCCGCGCCCTCGAACCCGGCCGCGCGCCGCGCGAGGAGGCCGGCGTGCTGGTGACCGCGCCGCCCGGCTACGCCCTGCGGGCCAAGACCGACCAGGTCGACGCCTGGCACTTCGAGAGCCTGGTGAAGTCGGACGGGACGCCGGCGCAGGTGTGGGCGGCCATGGACACGGCGCTGGGGCTGTGGCGAGGGCCCGCGCTGGCCGAGTTCGGCGAGCTGAGCTGGGCGGCGACCGAGGCGGGCCGGCTGGAGGAGCTGCGGCTGATGGCCGTCGAGCGGCGCGCCGACGCCGGGCTGGCGCTGGGCAGGGCGACGTCGCTGGTGGCCGACCTGGAGGCGCACGCGTCGGCGTACCCGCTGCGTGAGGAGGCCTGGCGGCTGCTGGCCGTGGGCCTCTACCGGATCGGGCGCCAGGGCGACGCGCTGGCGGCGCTGCGCAGGGCGCGCGCCGTATGGCGCGACGAGCTCGGCCTGGACCTGACGGCCGGGCTGAGGCGCCTGGAGGCCGACATGCTCGCCCAGCGTCTGGAGGAGCCCCCGCCCGCGCCGGCAGAGGCGTCCGCCGCGCTGCGGGTTCTGGTGGCCGACGACCAGGCCCTCGTACGGGCGGGGCTGCGGGCCATGTTCGACAGCGACCCCGCGGTGACGCTGGCCGGCGAGGCCACCAACGGCGAGGAGGCGATCGCCGCCGTGCGCACGACGCGACCCGACGTCGTGCTGCTCGACATCCAGATGCCGCGCCTGGACGGCCTGGCCGCCGCGCGCCGCATCCTGGCCGAGGACCAGCCGCCCAAGGTGGTCATGATGACCACGTTCGGCAGCGACGAGAACCTGTACGCGGCACTGCGTGCGGGAGTGAGCGGATTCGTGCTGAAGACGTCGGCTCCCGAGCAGTTCTTCGCCGCGATCAGGGCCGCCGCCGCCGGGGACGCGCTCATCGACCCGGCGGTCACCACGCGGCTGATCTCCGTGTTCGCCGGGCGCAGCGACCCGGCCTCTCCCCCGGCGCTGGCCGGGCTCTCCGACGACCGCATCGACGTGCTGAAACTCGTCGCCAGGGGCCTGACGAACCGGCAGATCGGCCAGACACTCTGCCTGCCGGAGGAGGAGGTGGCGCGCATGGTGACGGCGCTGCTGGAGCACCTCGGGCTCTTCGAGCGGGCACAGCTGGTGGTGGCCGCGTACGAGTCGGGACTGGTGACACCTGGCGACAAGGAACACTTTTCGTCGCTTTGACGATAAAAATCATGGCGTACTAGGCTGGGCGCGTGGCACAACTGCGCATTGCCCTGGCCCAGACGAACCCGACCGTCGGCGACCTGGCCGCCAACGCCGACCGGCTGGTCGCGTGGACCCGCGACGCCGCCGAACGCGGCGCTCACCTCGTCGTCTTCACCGAGATGTTCCTCACCGGCTACCCCGTGGAGGACCTGGTGCTGCGCACGTCCTTCGTGGACGCCAGCATCCGGACCCTGGAGGAGGTGGCGCGCAGGCTGGAGCGTG
This sequence comes from Nonomuraea sp. H19, assembly GCF_052068215.1. Lineage (NCBI taxonomy): Bacteria > Bacillati > Actinomycetota > Actinomycetes > Streptosporangiales > Streptosporangiaceae > Nonomuraea > Nonomuraea sp. H19. The sequence goes on from NZ_JBQHCV010000006.1 coordinate 463,434, forward strand.
AGGGCCTGGGCGATCTCCCGGTGGTGGCCGGCTACGTGGACCGGGCCGGCCTCGCGCCCCGGGTGGGCCAGCCGAAGGGCGCCCCGCTGGACGCGGCCGCGCTGCTCTACAAGGGCGAGGTGGTCACCCGCACGGCCAAGCACCACCTGCCGAACTACGGGGTATTCGATGAATACCGCTATTTCGTACGCGGCGACCGGCTGCCGATCTTCCGGCTGCACGGGGTGGACGTGGCGATCGCGGTGTGCGAGGACCTGTGGCAGGAGGGCGGTCCCGTGTCCGTCGTGGGGCAGGCGGGGGCCGGGCTGCTGGTCGTGCCGAACGCCTCGCCGTACGAGAAGGAGAAGGACGACGTCCGCCTGGAGCTGTGCGAGCGCAGGGCGCGCGAGGCCGGGTGCGGTCTCGTCTACGTCAACCAGGTCGGCGGGCAGGACGAGCTGGTCTTCGACGGCGACTCCATCGTGGTGGACGGCTCGGGCGAGCTGGTGGCGCGGGCCGGCCAGTTCCGCGAGGAGCTGCTGATCGTGGACCTGGACGACCTGCCGGTCTCGCGCGCCACACCGGGCACGTTCGCGTACGACGCGGGCGACGGCTCCACGATCACGGTGGAGCGCCTGGTGCTGTCGCCGGAGCCCCTGCCGCCCTACCCGGCCGTGCCCGCGCGCGTCGCCGAGCGCCTGGACCTGCACGCGGAGGTCTACTCCGCGCTGGTGCTCGCGGTGCGCGACTACGTGGCCAAGAACGGGTTCCAGTCGGTGATCCTGGCGCTCTCGGGCGGGATCGACTCGGCGCTGACCGCGACCATCGCCTCCGACGCGATCGGCCCTTCGCGGGTGAACGTGGTGCTCATGCCCTCGCGCTACTCCTCCGAGCACTCGGTGACCGACGCCGAGGAGCTGGTGCGCAGGCAGGGGGTCAACGCGCAGATGGTCCCCATCGCGGACGTCGTCGACGCCTTCGAGAAGGAGATCGAACTGTCCGGCCTGGCCGCCGAGAACCTCCAGGCCAGGGTACGCGGCATGATCCTCATGGGCCTGTCCAACCAGCACGGCCACCTGGTGCTGACCACGGGCAACAAGAGCGAGCTGGCGACCGGCTACTCCACCCTCTACGGCGACTCGGCGGGCGGCTTCGCCCCGATCAAGGACGTGCCGAAGACGATGGTGTGGGAGCTGTCCCGGTGGCGCAACGCCAACGCGTCACCGCACTTCCTGATGGACGCCGCCTGCCCGATCCCGGAAAACTCGATCACCAAGGAGCCGAGCGCCGAGCTGCGCCCGGACCAGCGCGACACGGACTCGCTGCCCCCTTATGAGGTGCTGGACCGGCTGCTGGACGATTACGTGGAAAAGGACATGGGCTCGCAGGAGCTCATCGCGGCCGGCCATGATCCGGAGCTGGTGACGCGGATGATCAGGCTGGTGGACCTGGCCGAGTACAAGCGGCGGCAATATCCTCCAGGCCCCAAGATCACCCCGAAGAACTTCGGCCGCGACCGCCGCCTCCCGATCACCAACCGCTGGCGCGAGACCACCTGACGCGCCTATGACGGCGACTCCCCGCGACGCCGGCCTGCTCCGCATCGAGATAGGCGTCATCTGGCGCATCGACGACCACGGCCGCCTCCCCGGACCGGAGGACCTGGTGATCGGTGTGGCGGCCGACGGCATGACAGCGGCCGTGGGCGGCGGCGTGCCCGGTGAACTCGCCACCCGCCTGCTCGGCCTCGTGGCCCGCGGCACCCCGTCGCCACCAGGCCGGCCGCCGGCCGTTCTGGGTGAGTGCCAGGAGCTCCTGGGCGACGGCACGACCGTCTCTGGAGGGCCGAGCTACCTGGTGCGCCCGCCCGTCCGGTTCGACGTTCCCGTCGCGGTGCTCCAGTCCGCCGATCCGGCGCACGCCATGCGCGTACGCCCCATGCTGCCGGAGACCTGGGACCCGGAGGAGTGGGACGACCTCCTCGCGGGCCGGGACGGAGCGCCATGGGCGATGATCGTCGAAGACGGGCAGGTCGTGGCCGTCTGCCACACCGCGCGCCGGACTCCCGCCGGCGCCGAGGCCGGCACCTGGACCTCGCCCGCCTACCGCGGCCGCGGGTACGCGGCGGCGACCACCGCCGCCTGGGCGGGCCTGCTGGCCGGATCGTGCCCGCACCTGTTCTACAGCACGAGCGCGGACAACCATTCGTCCCGGAACGTGGCCGCCCGGCTCGGGCTCCGCAACGTCGGCTGGCTCTGGAAGTTCACCCGGCGATGACGCCGCCCCGGGAACGCAGGTGCTCAGCCGCGGCCGGCGTGCAGGATCTCCCGCTCCCACCGCTCCCGGGGCTGGGTGTGGAGGCGCCAGTAGTGCTCGGCGATGTCGTCGGGGTCGAAGTCCGTGCCCGGCGCGACCGGCCCGGCCACGGTGACGGAGGCCGCGTGGACGCCGGACGGCCCGTACTCCTGGTCGAGCAGCGCCACCAGCGTCCGTACGCCGCTCTTGCCGAGGGAGAGGCTGACGTACGCGCTCTTGGGCTCGGGCATCCCGCCGGTGACGATGAACGTGCCGCTGCCGCGGCGGGCCATCGCGGGCGCGACGTGCGCGGCCGCGACCAGCGCCCCCACCACGTTGACCGCCCACGCATCCAGGTGGGCGCGTACGCTCACCTCACCCAGCGCGTCGGCCCGGATGATCGCGGCGTTGTAGACCAGCACGTCGGGCGTGCCGAGCTCGGCCGTCGCCTTGTCGAGCGCGGCGCGCAGGGCCGTCTCGTCCGCGCTGTCGGCGGCGTACCCGAGCGCCCCCTCGATGCCGAGCGTCCGGCCGGTACGCGAGATGAGGGCGACCGGCAGGCCCTCCCGTGCGAACCGGCGGGCTACAGACCGGCCGATTCCCGGCCCCGCTCCGATGATCACTGCTCCCGGCATCATCGTCTCCTTTCCGTTGTTACGACGGGACGACGGTAAGGCGTCACATCGATGTGAAGGTCAAGGGAGCTCATGCGGATCGGGGACCTCGCTGTGCAGACCGGGGTGAGCAGGCGACTGCTGCGTTACTACGAGGAGCAGGGGCTGCTGCGGCCGCGGCGGCTGGCCAACGGCTACCGCGAGTACGGCGACGCGGACGTGGCCGCCGTACGCCACATCCGGGCCCTGCTCGCCGCCGGCCTGCCCACCGCGGTCATCGCCCGGCTGCTGAACTGCTTCCACGACGACGACGGCGGGCGGGCGGTGCCGGCGGCCTGCCCGGGAATGATCACTCACCTGCGGCGGGAGCGGCGGCGCATCGCCGACACGATCAAGCGGCTCCAGACGTCCCAGCGGAATCTGGACACCATGCTCGCCGCCGTCCACGAAACCGCCGGCCACGAACAGGCGTGAGGAGGTCAGGGGCCCAGCAGCCCCACGGGGTTGCCGTCGGGGTCGGTGAACACCGCCATCCGTCCCATCCCGGGCACGCTCTGCGGGTCCAGTCTGCGGCCGCCGCCCAGCTGCTCGGCCTGCGCGAGCGCGGCGTCCAGGTCGTCGACCTGGAAGTAGACGACGATCCCCGTATACGGGCTGTGCGGCCCGGCCTGGCCGATGCCCGCCACCGGTGCCCCTTCCACGCCGCCCACCAGCGTGTAGTCCTCCTGTACGGCGTCCATCGGCCAGCCGAACATCTCCGCGTAGAAGCGGCGCGCTCGGGCGGCGTCGGGCGTGGAGATGTCGAACCACGTGGGCACTGCGTTCGAACTCATAGGTCCTCCTTCTCAGGGTCGGTCGCAAAGGACGACCCCCGGCGTGGGGCAGAATCGTCGCCTGTGAGCGAGATTTCGCAACTAACTGCCGAGGATCCCGATCTGGCCCGTGCCCGTGAGGGGGACGACGCCGCGTTCTCCCGCCTGGTGGCGCCGCTGCGCCGGGAGCTGCACGCCCACTGCTACCGCATGCTCGGCTCCGCCCACGACGCCGACGACGCCCTGCAGGACGCGCTGCTGCGGGCCTGGCGGGGACTGGCGCGCTTCGAGGGCCGCAGCTCGCTGCGCTCCTGGCTCTACACCGTGGCGACCCGCACCAGCCTGGACCTCATCGAGACGCGCGGCAGGCGGGCCATGCCCGTCGACCTCGGCCCGGCCAGCGATCACACCGTGGTCGGCGACGCCCCGCGTACCGACGTGGCCTGGCTGGGGCCGTACCCCGACGCGGACCTGACCGACGGCACGGCCGGGCGCTACGAGCAGCGCGAGGCGGTCGAGCTCGCCTTCGTCGCGGCCCTGCAGCACCTGCCGGGCAACCAGCGGGCGGCGCTGCTGCTGTTCGAGGTCCTCGGTTTCTCCGCCGCCGAGATCGCCACCATGATGAGCACCTCCATCACGTCGGTGAACTCCGCGCTGGCGCGGGCCCGCAGAGTCGTGGCGGAGCGGGTCCCCTCCGCCACCCAGCAGCAGACGCTGCGGGCGGTCGGCGACGCGCGCGTGCGGGAGATCGTCGAAGGGTACGCCGCCGCGCTGGCACGCGGCGACGCCGACGCCCTGGTCGCGCTGCTCACCGAGGACGTGACCTGGTCGATGCCGCCGATGCCGCACTGGTACCGCGGCCTGGCGGCGGTCACCGACTTCGCCCTGCGGGTGCCGCTGACGGGGTGCGGCTCGTGGCGGCACCTCCTCACGCACGCGAACGGCCAGCCCGCCGCCGCGTCCTACCTCTGGGACGACGCCGCAGGCGCGCATCTGGCCTGGTCGATCAACGTGCTGTCGCTGCGCGGCGAGCGGATCGCCGAAATCACCACATTCATCGGCCCCGAGCTTTTCCCGCCGTTCGGGCTGCCCCTGTCGCTGCCCTGATAGAAGGCACCCGCGTCCCGCGCGACCAGGTGATCGGGCTCATTCGCCGGCCGGTTCGAGCCGTGCTTCGATGCCGTCGAGGATGATCTCCAGCTCCGAGCAGGAACTGCCGGTCGAAGTCGCCGTCGGCCACGTGGGCGTGCTGGGACAGCACCGCGGAATGCTCGTCCAGGAACCGGCCGACGCGCTCGCGGATCTCAGCGTCCGCGGCGGGAGTGCGGATCGTGGCCCACCAGATGTTCTCGGCGGCGACGTACCCGTTCACGTAGGTGCCGCTGGCCGAGTACGCGCGGCAATGCCTGGGCCTGGAGCCGCGGCGGCTGCCGGAGCCGGTGTTCGAGGAGGCGCACGCCGAGCTGGACGCCGCCCTGCCCAAGGGGCCCGGGTCGCCGGCCGAGCGCCTGCGGGCATGGCAGGCGGCCCACACGCTGGACCCGATCGATGCCCCACCGACGTCGCCCTCTAGGGCAGACGGCGCCGCCGGTCGCCCAGAGGCAGGCGGCGCCGTCCGCGTGATGCGTCCCGTTGCCGGACTCAGGGCGCCATTCCGGCCAGGACCGCGTCGACGACGCGCTCGGCCAGGTCGGCCGGCAGATCCCCGGCCGGGCCCCACTTGGTGTGCCACAACATGGTGCCGGTGAGGATGGCCATGCCCATGTCGACGTCCAGGTCGGCCCTGAGCTCGCCGGAGGCGACGCCACGCTCGAGCACGTGGCGCATCGCCTGCTTGCGAGGCTCTATGGCCCGCTTGACGAAGCGCTCCATCAGCCGCGGATAGCGGTCGGCCTCGCTCATCGCGATGTTCATCACGCAGCGGTTGCGGGAATGACCGGCCTCCGTGCGCATCGCGTCGAGCAGGCTGATCAGGTCGTCGCGCACCGAGGTGCCGGTGAGCGGCGGCAACGGCGCCTTGAGCGTGGAGAGGGCGTCGACGACCAGGTCCTCCTTGTTGGACCAGCGCCGGTAGATCGTGGTCTTGCCGACGCCCGCCCTCGAGGCGATCGCCTCGATGGACAGCTCGGAGACGCCCATGCCCTCGCCGATCAGATCGAGGGTCGCCTCGATGATCGCCTTCTCGGCCTTCTCGCTACGCGGACGGCCCGCCGGGCGGGCAGTCCCTGAATCCTGGATCGTCATCGCGGCCTCACCGTACATCTACAGCCTGGATGCCCTACAGAGCGGGGAAGAAAGGCGGGACGCTCGGGCATGTCGGCCTCCCGATTTTGTCGGTGGTGATCGGTAGATTGATGGGCGTGTCCCGCTACCGGCTCCAACCCACTCCTGCCCAGAAGGCAGTGCTGGCCGAGCATTGTGGTCACGCCCGATTCGTCTGGAATCTCGCGGTTGAGCAGCATGAGCATTGGCGGCCGGGTCGCAAGAGCGCACCCGGTTTCGCCGAGCACTGCCGCCAGTTGACCCAGGCTCGGGCGGAGTTCGCGTGGTTGCGTGCGGGTTCGGTCATCGTGCAGCAACAGGCGCTGAAGGACTTCGCCAAGGCCATTACGTCCTTCTTCGCCGGCACGCATGGCAAGCCGACATGGCGGCGGCGCGGGCGGAGCGAGGGATTCCGGGTCGTCGCCATGCGGGCGGGCGATGTACGCCGTCTGTCCCGCAGGGTAGGCGAGGTGAGAATCCCGAAGGCGGGCTGGGTGCGCTTCCGATGGTCGCGGCGCGTGCCCGACGGTGTGAAATCCTACCGCGTTACCCGGGACAGGGCCGGTCGCTGGCATATCGCCTTCGCTGCAATTCCAAAGCCGATCCCCGCGCCCTGCACCGGTGAGGTTGTCGGGGTGGATCGTGGCGTGGCCGTGTCGGCGGCCCTGTCCACGGGGGACATGCTGTCTGTGCCTGGACTGCGGGAGGCAGAGAAAGTTCGGTTGCGGCGGCTGATGCGCAAGCTCGCTCGGGCCAAGCGCGGCTCGCACCGGCGCGCCACGGTCAGGCAGGCCATCGCCAAGCTGAAGGCCCGCGAGACGGATCGGCGCAGGGACTGGGCGGAAAAGACGAGCACCGACCTGGCGCGACGTTTCGAGGTAATCGCCGTCGAGGATCTCAAGATCCGGAACATGACCCGGTCGGCGCGGGGGACAATTGCCAAACCGGGCCGCAACGTCCAGGCCAAGGCCAGTCTCAACCGGTCGATCCTCGCAGCGGGCTGGGGGCAGCTCGTCGAACGGCTGGAACACAAAGCCCCCGGCCGAGTAGTGAGAGTCAATCCCGCGTACACGAGCCAGCGGTGCTCGGCATGCGGGATCGTGGATGCGAAGGCGCGTGAGAGCCAAGCCGTCTTCCGCTGCCGATCCTGCAGATATACCGCCAACGCGGACGTGAATGCGGCCAGGAATATCAAGCTGGCGGCAGGACATGCCGTGTCTGCGCGGGAAGGGCCACGGGTTGCCGGGCCGGTGCACCGCGAACCTCAACCTGTCCTCCTCTCCGCGTGAGAATGGGTTGGAATCCCCCGCCTTCAACTCCAGGCGGGGGAGGATGTCAAACTACCGCTGGCTCATTCTGTTCCGCCTGCTCGACCGGGCGTGGCTTGCCGGGCATCCACCTGGCCACCACCGCGACGCCGAGCAGCGCGATCACCGCCGCGACCAGCGCCGTGACGTGCATGCCGTCGATGAACGCGGCGAAGGCGGGCTTGACCAGCGTCTGCCCCTGCTCGCCCAGCTCCTGCACGACCGTCATCGTCGCCATGATCGACTCACCGGCGGCGTGCTGCGTGCCGGCGGGCAGCCCGGTCAGCGCGGGGGCGATCTCGCCGCGGTAGCTGGACGACAGCACCGAGCCGAGCACGGCCACGCCGAGCGCGCCGGCCACCTGGCGGACGGTGTTGCTCATCGCCGAGCCGACACCGGCCTTCTCCCTGGGCAGCGACTCCATGATGGCGGTGGTGGCGGGCGGCATGATGTTGGCCATCGCGGCGCCCTGCACGAAGAAGATGACCTCGATGAGCACGACCGGGGTGTTCTGGTCCAGGAACGCGTAGCTGGCCAGCGCCGCCGTCACCACGATCATGCTGACCGTGGCCGACAGCTTGCCGCCGAACCGCTCGTTCACCCGCTGGCTGAGCGGCGCGAAGATGAGCTGCGCGGCGGCGAACGGGATCATCAGCGCCCCTGCCTGCACCGGCGAGAAGCCCTTCACGATCTGCAGGTAGAAGGTCAGGAAGAACATCCCGCCCATCATCGCGAAGAAGACGATGCCCATCATGCCGATGGCCGAGCTGAAGCGCACGTTGGTGAAGCTGCGGACGTCGAACACCGGGTGGTCGATGCGCCGCTCCCACCACACGAACACGCCGAGCACCGCCACCCCGAAGAGCGTCGGGAGGAGCACCTCGGCGCTCGCCACGGTGCCCAGGTAGCCGCCGCGGATGATGCCGAACACGATGGCCACCAGGCCGATGATCGACAACACCACGCCGAACGGGTCCAGCTTGGAGGGCTTCGGGTCCTTCGACTCGGGCACGATGGCGGCGATGAGGATCATGCTGACCACCACGATCGGCACGTTGATCAGGAAGACCGAGCCCCACCAGAAGTTCTCGATCAGCACGCCGCCCGTGATCGGGCCGATCGCCACCGCGAGACCCACGCCGCCGGCCCACACCCCGATCGCCTTGCCGCGTTCGGAGGGCGGGAAGACGTTGGAAATGATGGCCAGGGTGGCCGGCATGATCGCCGCGCCGCCGATGCCCATCGCCGCCCTGGCCAGGATCAGCTGCATCGGGTCCTGAGAGAAGGCGCTGGCGAGCGAGGCCAGTCCGAACAGCGCCATGCCGATGAACAACATCCGCTTGCGGCCCGTCCGGTCACCGATCACTCCGAACGTGAACAGCAATCCGGCGAAGACCAGCGTGTAGGAGTTGATCGCCCATTCGAGCTCGCTCTGCGTCGCGCCCAAACCGACGGTCTTGTCGGCGATCGTCTTCATCGCCACGTTGAGGATCGTGTTGTCGAGCACGACCGCCAGCAGGCTGAACACCAGCACTCCGAGGATCGGCCATCGGCGTGGGTGCCCTGCGTTCGGGTCCATGGAAACATCCCTAATTTCGATACGACTAAGTTTCGCAACGAGAGCGTATCGCAAGCTATTCCGATACGCAACGGTCCCGTTTCGTAAACTGCGTGCAAAATCCCCAGGTCAGACAGGTTTCGTGCGACGGCCTGTGGGCGGCCTCACATCGCCCCGGGGACCACGACCTGGCTCAGGTCGTCCCGGAAGAAGCCGGCGTCGGTGAGTCCACCGTGACCGGCGGCTCCTCCACCGGCACCGGGGTAGCGCGGGGACGGCGGCGCCAGAACGGCAGGGCGGCCGCCACCATGGCCAGTCCCACCAGACCCGCCACCGTGAACGCCCACGCGGGACCGGCACCGTCGATGACGGCTCCGGCGACGGGTGAGGCGGCTGCGATGCCGATCAGCAGGGCGGTGCTGTGGAAGCCCATCGCCTCTCCCCTGGCCCCCGCAGGCACCCAGGAGCTGACGGCGTTGACGGTGGACGCCAGGGACGGGGCGCAGAGCAGGCCCGCCGGCAGCAGGGCGAGGATCAGCCAGCGCCAGTCGCCGCTCGCCAGACCCACCGGGACGGTCAGCAGGCCCATGCCCCCGATGAGCGTCAGGGGCTGCACGCCGTGTCGCAGGCCGCCGTACACCAGGCCGCCGATCAGCGAGTAAACGCACCAGATGCCCACGGCGAGGCCGATCCACCCGGTCTGGCCGGCGTCGGTCATGGTGGCGATCAGGGACAGCTCGGTCGCGGCGAGCACGAACGTGGTCGCCGCGACCGTGCCGAGCAGCGCCGCGAACGCCGGCGTGAACCACTGGCGCCGGAGCACCTTGACCGCCTGCCGCTCCTGCGCTACCAGTTCGGCGGGCGAGCGGGTGGGCGGGTTGAGCAGGATGAGGCCCAGCCCCGCGACCGTCATGCCGGCCCCGATGATCGCCATCGTCGGGCCGCTGCCCAGGGTCGTGATGCCGGCCACCGCCAGCGCGGGCCCGACCATATAAGACAGCTCGACCAGCATCGAGTCGAGCGCGAAGCCGGTGTGCCGCTGCTCCACCGGCACCATGGCGGCCAGGCACTGCCTGATCACGTTGAACACCGGGAGCGACAGCAGCCCCGCCAGCGCCGCCGCCCCGGCCAGGGCGGGGAACGGCAGCGCCCACGCGCACGCCCAGAACGCCGCCTGCGCCACGGTCGTGACGGCGAGCACGGGACGCAGGCCGTGCTTGTCCACGAGCCTTCCCGACAACGGGGAGCCGATCGCCATGCCGATCGTGCTCGCCATGGTGACCACCCCCGCCTCGACCCAGCCGAGCTTGAGCACCTCGGCCACGTGCAGCGTCAGCGCCATGCCCGTGGCCGTGGCCGGCACCCGCGCCAGCAGTCCCACCAGCAGCAACGTGGGGACGCCCGGGATCGCGAGCAGTCGTCGGTAAGGGCGCCGGTCAGTGCGCCGGTCAGGGTGGCGAGCCATCGTGTCGTGTTACCTCCGCACTGATTCTGGCAACAGGTACCGACAGTTTCGCCACAGGTTTTTCGCGCGTGCCATCATCGGAGGGAGTCCGGGGACGCCACTGGGGCGCCTCGAGACGTTTCTGGAGGGTTTGGTCATGTCCTCTTCAACCACGCTGTACGGCGGTGTCTCGGGACGAAGGGTCACCGTCCGCGATCTCACCGCCGCCAAGGAGCGCGGAGAGCGGTGGCCCATGGTCACCGCCTACGACGCGATGACGGCGCGGGTGTTCGACGCGGCGGGCATTCCAGTGCTGCTGGTCGGCGATTCGGCGGCCATGGTCGTCTACGGCTACGACTCCACGCTGCCCGTCACGGTCGACGATCTGCTGCCTCTCACGGCGGCGGTCGTACGCGGGTCGTCACGCGCGCTCGTGGTCGCGGATCTGCCGTTCGGGTCGTACCAGTCCTCGCCCCAGCAGGCGCTGGAGTCGGCGGCGCGCTTCATGAAGGAGGCGGGCGCGCACGCGGTCAAGCTGGAAGGCGGCCGCCGGGTGCTGCCGCAGGTCGAGGCGCTGGTATCGGCGGGCGTACCGGTCATGGCGCACCTCGGGCTGACCCCGCAGTCGGTCAACGTCCTGGGCGGCTACCGCGTGCAGGGGCGAGGGCAGTCGGGCGACGAGCTCATGTCGGACGCCAAGGATCTGGAACGGGCCGGGGCGTTCTCGGTGGTCCTGGAGTGCGTGCCGGCCGACCTGGCGCAGCGGGTGACGACGTCGCTGGCGATCCCGACGATCGGCATCGGGGCGGGAGCGGCGACGGACGCGCAGGTCCTGGTGTGGCAGGACCTGATGGGGCTGACGCCGCGACCGGCCAAGTTCGTCAAGCGGTACGCGGACCTGGCGGCCGAGATGGACCGCGCCGTCCGCGCCTTCGCCGGCGACGTGGCCTCCGGCGCCTTCCCGGCTCCCGAGCACACCTACAGCTGACCCGCCCGCCCGGCGACGGGCGGGGTCAGGGCGGTGCGGTCACGGGCCGGTCAGGGTGGCGGGGTCGGTGTTGGAACCACACACCACCACCGCCACCCGCTCCCCCGGCGCCGGCGTGTAGGCCCCCGACAGCAGCGCGGCGTACGCGGCCGAGCCCGCGTGCTCGGCCGCCACCCGGTGCCGCTCCCAGAGCGTGCGCCGGGCCGCCACGATCGCCTCATCGCTCACCAGCACGCTCTGCACCCGCGGCCCCGAGAGGATCTCGAAGGCCAGACCGCCGAGCTGGGTGGCGCCCAGGGCGTCGGCCGCCACCCCGCCCACCTCGACCGGCACCGGCTCGCCGGCCCGCAGCGCCTCGTGCAGGGTCGGGATCCGCTCGGGCTCGACGGCGACGATCCGCGGCCCCGCCGCGTCGGTGCCGCTCCCGGAGGAAGCGGTCCCCAGGGTGATGCCGCCGGCGAAGCCGCCACCCCCCACGGCGACCACCACCGTGTCCACGCCGCCGGTCTGCTCCATGATCTCCAGGCCGGTCGTCCCCTGCCCGGCTATCACTTCCGCCTGGTCATAGGCGTGCACGGCCAGCGCGCCCGTCTCGGCGGCGCGTTTGGCCGCGGCCTCCGCGGCCTCCGAGTAGATGGCCCCCGTCTGGGTGATCTGCGCCCCCAGCCTCTCCAGTCCGGCCACCTTCACCGGGCTGGTCACCTCGGGCACGAAGATCTCGGCCCGCACCCCCAGCACCTTCGCCGCGTACGCCACCGCCAGCCCATGGTTCCCCCCGCTGGCCGCGATCACCCCGCTGCCGGTCAGCGGCCCCGCCGACAGCATCCGGTTGAACGCCCCGCGTACCTTGAACGACCCCGAGTGCTGCAGCAGCTCCAGCTTGAGGAACAGCCCGGGTGAGACTTCCAGCACCGGCGTCCGCAGCGCGTATCCGGCGATCCTCCGAGCCGCGGCCGGCACATCCTCGTAGACGACAGTGGTCACGCGTTCCCCCTCTTCGCAAAGAGATCGAGCATACGCCCGAGGCTATGCCAGCGCCTGGGACACGTCGGCCCAGAGGTCCTCCGGGTGCTCGATGCCCACCGAGATGCGCACCGTGCCCTCGCCGATGCCGTTCCTGGCCAGTTCCTCCGCGCTGAGCGAGCGGTGCGACGTGGTGGCCGGGTGCAGGACGAGGGTCTCGACGCCGCCCAGCGAGGGGGCGAGCAGCGCGAGGCGTACCGAGCTCATGAACTTCTCGCCCGCCGCCCGCCCGCCGGCCAGGTCGAACGAGAACACCCCGCCGAACCCGGACAGCAGCTTGCCGGCCGCCTCGTAGGAGGGATGCGACGGCAGCCCGGGCCAGTGCACGGCCGCGACGGCGGGATGCCCGGCGAGCCGGGTGGCCAGGAACGCGGCGTTGGAGCAGTGGCGTTCCATGCGCAACGCGAGGGTCTGCAGCCCGCGCAGCGTCAGCCAGGTCGCGAACGGATCAGCCGAAGCCCCCAGCTCGATCGCGAAGTGCCACATCTTCTCGTAGCGCGCGGCGTCGGCGAAGATCGCGATCCCGCCGACCACGTCGGTGTGCCCGGACAGGTATTTGGTGGTGGAGTGCAGGACGATGTCCGCCCCGTGCTCGATGGGCCGGCACAGCATGGGCGTGGCGAACGTGTTGTCCACCACGGACGTGATCCCCAGCTCGCGGGCCACCGCACACATTCCAGGCAGATCTGCCACCAGCGTCATCGGGTTGCTGATCGTCTCCAGGTAGACGAGCCGGGTCTCCGGCCGTACGGCGGCGCGCAGGGCGTCGGGGTCGTTCTCGGGCACGTACGTCACCGCGATGCCGAACCTGCCCACCAGCTCGTTGATCATCGCGGCCGTCCCGCCGTACAGCGACCGCTGGGCGATCAGGTGGTCGCCCGGCTCGAGCAGGCCGAGCAGGACGGTGTTGATCGCGCCCATGCCGGAGCCGGTGGCGATCGCGCCCGCGCCGCCCTCCAGCCCGGCGACGGCCAGCTCCAGCGAGCGGACGGTGGGATTGGTGTAGCGCCCGTACACGAACGCGCCGTCGGGCCGTCCCATCGCCTCCGCCATCACGGCGGGGTCGTCGAAGGTGAACCCGGAGGTCTGGTAGATCGGCATGGTGATCGGACGGCTGTCCTGGACCGGCGGCTGGGGCGGATGCACGGTCCGGGTCTCGGGACGGAAATCGGTCATACGAGCAAGGGTGTCCTGTCCAGCGATCCGGGGTGAGAGCCAATCCGGCAGAATTGGTCCATGAATGGGGCCAGTCTTGATGACCTCGTCGACCTGCTGGGGCGGTGGGCGTCCGGCCGCGGGCCGCTCTACCTGCTGCTGGCGGTCAGGCTGCGGGCGCTGATCGACGACGGCGTGCTGCCGCCGGACGAGCCGCTGCCCCCCGACCGGGTGCTGGCCAAGCGGCTCGCGGTGGGCCGGGGGACGGTGGTGGCCGCGTACGACCTCCTGCAGCAGGAGGGCCGCGTGGTGCGCCGCCAGGGCAGCGGCACCCGGGTGGCCGCGCTGGACCTGCCCGCGACCAGGACCGCCGACGGCGTGGTCGCCAACCCGCTGCTGCTGCACATCCTGCACCCGCCGGACGGGGTGCGGCTGCTGACGTGCGCGGCGCCGCAGGATCCCCCGCAGGCCATGTTCGAGGCGTACGAGGAGGCCGGGGCGCGGCTGGCCGGCGTACTCGACCTGGGCTACCAGCCGGCGGGCAACCCCGCTCTGCGTGCCGCGCTGGCGGACTACTACACGGCGCGCGGCGTGCCCACGACGGCCGGGGAGATCATGGTGACGACGGGCGCGCAGCAGGCGCTCACGCTGCTCACCGGGCTGCTCGTGGCTCCGGGGGACACCGTGCTGGTCGAGTCGCCGACGTACCCGGGCGCGCTGGAGGTCTTCAGGCACGCGGGCGCGGTCGTCAAGCCGGTGACACCGGAGGCCATGCGCGAGCGGCACGCCCTGGCCTACGTCGTCCCCACCGCGCGCAACCCGGACGGCGCCGTCATGCCCAACGGCGAGCGCAGGCGGCTGGCCACGCACGCCGCCGAGCACGACGTGCCGCTGATCGACGACGAGGTCTGCGCCGAGCTGTGCTTCTCGGGCGAGACGCCGCCGCCGCTGGCCGCGTTCGGGCCCGGTTCCGGACGGGGCGAGCAGATCGTCACGATCGGCTCGCTGAGCAAGCTCGTCTGGGGCGGGCTGCGGGTCGGCTGGATCCGCGCGGCGGCGCCGCTGGTCTCGCGGCTGGCCAGGCTGCGCGCCGTACACGATCTCGGCGGCGAGGTCTTCAGCCAGCTCGCCGCCGCGGCGCTGCTGCGCCGCCTGGACGAGGTACGCCGGGCGCGCGTGCGCACGCTGCGCGAGCGCCACGACCACCTGTGCGCCGAGCTGCGCGCGCACCTGCCGTCGTGGTCCTTCGAGCCGGCACACGGCGGCCAGACCATCTGGGTACGCCTGCCGCTCGCGGAGGTGGACTCCTTCACCCAGGTGGCCCTCCGGCACGGGGTCGCGGTGCCGCCCGGCAGATCGTTCGACCCGCTGGGCGGGCACGCCGACCATGTGCGGCTGCACTTCCTGTTCCCCGAGGAGGAACTTTCGCGAGCGGTGAACGACCTGGCCGTGGCCTGGGCGGACTTCGACGGAACCGGGCGTACGGCGTCCCGGCACACCCTCATCGTCTGACAGTGTGGGAACGTGGAGACGACCTTCGTACTCGTGCACAGCCCCTCCGTAGGGCCGTCGACGTGGGCTCCCGTGGCGGAGTCGCTGGAGCGCCGGGGGCACGCCGCCGTGGTGCCCGACCTGACGGGCGTGGCGGCGGGCGGCCCGCCCTACTGGCCGCGGGTGGTCGAGGCGGTGCGCGCGGCCACCCCCGCCACCTCCGTGGTCCTGGTGGCGCACAGCAACGCCGGGCTCTTCCTCCCGCTGATCAAGGAGGGGCTGGGCGAGAGCGTGGTGGCGTGCGTGTTCGCCGACGCTCACATCCCGCCGCGCCACGGGCTGATCAAAGCCGCTGAGGAGGCGTTCCTGCCGTTCCTGCACGACCTGGCGGGCCCCGACGGGGTGCTGCCGCGCTGGACGGACTGGTGGGACGAGGAGGACGTGGTGGCCATGCTGCCCGATCCCGCCGTGCGCGTGCGGGTGGCGGCCGAGCAGCCGCGGCTGCCGCTCGACTACTACACCCAGCCCATCCCCGTGCCCGCCGGGTGGGACGAGGTCAGGTGCTCGTGCCTGTGGTACGGGCCCCCGTACGACAAGGTCGCCGAGGACGCGCACCGCCGGGGCTGGCCGGTCACCCGCGTGTCAGGCATGCACCTGCACCAGCTCGTCGACCCGGAGGGCGTCACGGACGCGCTGCTGACGCTCTCCCGCAGAGCCTAGATGTCGGTGATGCGCAGCCCGGCGTGCGCCTTGTAGCGGCGGTTCACGGAGATGATGTTGGCGGTCAGTGCCTCGATCTGGTGGGCGTTGCGCAGCCGGCCGCCGTAGACGCCGCGGACGCCGGGGATGACCTCCGCCAGGGCCTGCACCGTGTCCGTCGCCTCGCGGTCGTCGCCCAGCACCAGGACGTCCAGGTCCACCTTGTCCACCGCCGGGTCCATCAGCACGACGGCCGACACGTGGTGGAAGGCCGCCACCACCCGGCTGTCCGGCAGCACCGCGGCGGCCTGCTGGGCGGCGCTGCCCTCCTCGACGGGCAGCGCGTAGGCGCCCTGCTTGTCGAAGCCGAGCGGGTTCACGCAGTCCACGACGATCTTCCCGGTCAGCTCGGCCCGCAGCGACTCCAGCAGCGCCTTGTGCCCCTCGTACGGCACCGCCACGATCACGATGTCCGCCTGGGCGGCGACGGCGGCGTTCTCGGCTCCCGTCGCGCCCGCCCCGATGGAGTCGGCCGCCTCCTGGGCGCGCTGGGCGCTGCGCGACCCGATCAGCACCGGATGCCCCGCCAGCGCGAACCGCCGCGCCAGCCCCTTCCCCTGGTCGCCGGTGCCGCCGAGGATGCCTATGGAAATTCCGCTCACGTCAGTCATATCCAGATCATGCCAGCTCGCCGCGACGATCATCCGGCCGCGTCTCCCGCTTCGCTCCCCTCGCGGTCTTTCGAAGCCGCGAGCCGGACCCGGCCGTACCGAGCCCGGCTGCGGAATCGGGAGCTAGCAGTTGCCGGACGCGGGCAGCCCGTACACCCGCAGGGCCAGCCATTCGATGGCCAGCGGCCCGCCCTCGATGGCGCCGGTGACGTGGTCGGGGGCGGGCAGCGCGGTCCACCGCACGTTCGCCCCGGCCCGGCAGTACTCCGAGCGCAAGGTGGACCCCACCGCGAGCGGGATGATCTGGTCGCCCTTGCCGTGGTAGAGGAACATCGGCACCCGGGGCGCCACCGCCCCGAGCCGGTTCTCGGCCAGCCGCGCCAGCCACTTCGGCTGGTTGAGCAGGTCGATCGGGCTCAGGTCGGAGAAGCGGAGCCCGGCGAGCCTGTCGAGGTCGCCCACGCAGTAGTCGGCGGCCGCGCCGAGCAGGGCCCGGCCCCGGTCGTTGAGGTCGGCCTCGAGGTCGAGCTCGGGGTAGGCGGCGTCGAGCCCGACCCCAGCCGCGGCGGCCAGGCCGAAGTTCTCGCCGCCGTCGAGATGGTTCGCGACGACGCGCAGGTCCGCGGGCACGCCGCCCGCGGCCACGCCCTTGAGCCTGAGCTCGGGCGCGTACGCGGGGTGCAGCTGGGCGGCCCAGCCGGCCGACGCGCCGCCCTGGGAGTAGCCCATGACGGCCACGGGCGCCCGGGCCGACAGCCCGGCGCCGGGCACCCGCATCGCGGCCTTGATCGAGTCGAGCACGGCGTGGCCCTGGGAGATCCCCGCCATGTACGTGTGCTGCCCCGGCGTGCCGAGGCCCTCGTAGTCGGTCATGACCACCGCGAACCCCTTGAGCAGGAACAGGCTGACCAGCGCGAGCTCGGCCTCCCTGCCCTGGCTCATGCTGACGGAGGGCGCGCACTGGTCGCCGAGGCCGTGGGAGCCGACGGCGTACCCGATGATCGGGCGGGTGCCGAGCGGGTAGCCGCTCTTGGGCACCAGCAGCGTGCCGGACACGGCGTTGAGGGCGCCGGTCGCGGAGGTCGAGTTGTAGCGGAGGTGCCAGGCGTTGACGGGCACTTCGAGCAGCTTGCCCGGCAGGAGGTAGACGGTGGTGGGCTGTGCGGAGACCACGTCTCCCGGCGTCGCGGCGCGGGCCGGAGTCGCGGTGAGGGACATGATCAGTAACAGGATCATGGACATGCTGACGCGGACACGTAAGGTCATGTGCCGCCCTTCTCCCTGGAGGATCACCGACTTGGGACGGCGGCGCCGCGAGCCGATCGTTACCCGGGAGTAACTCCATGTCAAGGCCCGAAATGACGGGAAAACACAGCTCGTGTCAATGCGCCACTTGTGAAACAGCTCCCCCGCGCGGGCCCGTCAGGCACCATGGACTCATGGACTCGGGATCAGTGGCACTCCTGCGCGAACTCCTGGCCGAGACCGGCTGGCTCGACCGCGCCCGCGACCTGGGCCACGCCCTGCGCGCGACCCGCTCGCCCGGCGGCCTGCTGCTGGTCGGCACACCCGACGACGAGCCCTGGCACCTGACCGCGCATCTCAGCGACGAGGCCAGGTTCTCCGGCCTGCCGCAGCTCGCGCCCACCCTCGTGCGCTGGTCGCCGCCCGCCGACGCGCCCGCCCACCTGCGCGTCGGGCTCGACCGGCTGGAGCGCGCGGCCCGCGGCGAGACGCTGTTCGTGCTGTCCGAGCGGCAGGCGCCGGTGCCGCTGCTGGAGCGGGTCGACGACGCCCGCCGCACGGGCGCGACCATCCTGGCGATCGAGGGCGGCGACCGCGAGCTGACCGGCCTGGCGCACGACGCGATCGCGGTGCCGCGCGACGGGCTGGTGACCTTCGACGGCGCCCAGCACCTGGTGAGCGCGGCGGCCGGCGAGGTGGAGCAGCGCCCGCGGCTACGCGAGCGGCTGGCCCGCCTGCTGGAAAAGGTCAGCGGCCCCCAGGTGAGCGACTGAGCCAGGGCTTGAAAGGTCAGCGGCCCTCAGCAGAGCGACTGAGCTAGGGCTTGAGCGGCTCGGGCGTGTGCAGGCGGTCGCTCAGCGCCGCGCCGAGCGCCCCGGTGGCCTCCTCGATCGCGCCGATCACCACGGCCTGCACCGGGTCGGGCTCGCCCGAGCGGGTGCGGCTCACCCGCGTCACGGCGTCCAGCCGGCGCGCGCCCACGTCACGCAACTCGCTCACCCGCACCCCGCCCTCGGGGACGTCCAGCAGGGCCAGCGCGGGCACGATCGCCACCCCGTGGCCCGCCGCGACCAGCGCGAGCGTGGGCCCGAACTCCGTGATGACGTGCACCTTGCGCGGCTCCGACCCGTGCAGCCCCGCCAGCCGCCCCAGCGCCTGCCCGCACGCCTGGTGCGGCTCGCTCGCCACCCACGGCAGCTGCATCAGGTCGCCGACGGTGCCCGGATCCGGCCAGCCGGGCGGCAGCACGATGCGATATTCGTCCACGTAGAGCAGCCGGGCGTGCAGCGACGGCTGCGACAGTGTGGGCACGCTCATGTCCTGCTCGGTGATGAGCACGTCCACCGCGCCCATCCGCAGCTCCTTCAGCGCGGGCGGCCCGTAGATCTCATGGATGAGCGGCTTGATCTTGGGATGGCGGACGGCCAGATCGCGCATGGCGGGCACCAGGATGTGCTTGATCACCGTGGGGAACGCGGCGATGCGCACCGGCCCGGACAGGCGTTCGGTGAACCGGGAGAGCTCCCGCCTGGCCTCCACCAGTTCCTCCTCCACCCGCTCGGCGTATCCGGCCAGCACGCGCCCGGCCGGGGTGAGCGAGACGCTGCGCTGGGAGCGGTCGATGAGCGCCAGCCCGACCTCGCGCTCGAGCTGGGCGAGCTGCTGGGAGACGGCGGAGGGTGTCAGGTGGAGGGCTTCGGCGGCCCGCATCACGCCACCGCGGCGGGCGACCTCGTGCAGGATCCGCAGCCGCCGAGGATCAATGTCCATGCAGCTCAGCTTACGCTGTCCTTTAGCTTTCTTTATTTGTGCTGCACCACGGGGCCCCGGACAATGGCCCGCATGGATCTCGTCATCGCCGCCGTCGGCTGGGCCGGCGCGGCGCTGCTGCTGGCCGGATACGCTCTGGTCTCGTCGTCGCGCCTGTCGGGGGACGGCCTGGCATACCAGCTCATCAACCTCGCCGGATCGGTCGGCCTGATGCTCAACAGCGCCTACAACACCGCCTGGCCGTCGGCGGGACTCAACCTGGTGTGGGCCGCCATCGGCGTGGTGGCCCTGGTCAAGCTCACGCGCGCGGAGGCAGCGAAATGATCGTCGAACTCAGCCATCGGATCACCGACGGCATGATCACCTATCCGGGCGTCCCGGGACCGACCCTGGGCGTGCACCTGAGCAGGGAGGACTCCCGCGAGGTGTACGCGCCCGGCACAGAGTTCCACATCGGCACGATCACGCTGGCCGCCAACACCGGCACCTATCTGGACACGCCACACCACCGCTACGCCGACGGCCCCGACCTGTCACAGGTGCCGGCGGCCAAGCTCGCCGACCTCCCCGGGCTCGTGGTACGCGCCGCGGACCGCCGCGAGGTGGTCCTGGACCAGGGACTGGACGTACGCGGGCGGGCCGTGCTGATCCACACCGGCTGGGACCGCCACTTCGGCACGGAAGCCTACTTCGACGGCCACCCCTACCTGGCGCCCGAGTCGGCGGCGTGGCTGGCCGAGCAGGGCGCGGCGCTGGTCGGGATCGACTCCCTCAACATCGACGACACCCCGCCGCGCGGCGGGCGCCCCGCTCACACGATCCTGCTGGGAGCGGGGATCCCGCTGGTGGAGCACCTGACGGGCCTGGCGGAGCTGCCCCAGGAGGGCTTCCGCTTCCACGCCGCGCCACCGATGATCGCGGGCATGGGGACGTTCCCCGTCAGGGCGTACGCCGTCGTCGTGCCCTAGTCGTCGTCCTGTTCGGCCTCATCCCATGCCTTGTTGCGGTCGGCGGCGCGCTGCAGCGCCCCGGCGGCCTCCTGCTCTGACGCGTAAGGACCCATGCGGTCCTTGTTGGGGCAGCCCGCGTCGGGCTCGACCCGCATGTGCTTGAGACAGAACCACCATTGGCCTTCGCTCACGAGGTCAATTCTGCCCCGTAGACTCAGGGTTCATGACGACACTGCTCCAGCCAGGGCGAATTTCGCCCATGCGAAAGGTCCCCGCCCACATCGAGCGGCCGGAGTACGTCGGCAAGAAGCGCCCCAAGACCGGCGAGTCCGACGTGAAGAGCCCCGAGATCATCGAGCGCATGCGGGTGGCCGGCCGCATCGCCGCCCAGGCGCTCGAAGAGGTCGGCAAGCACGTCCAGCCGGGCGTCACGACCGACGAGCTCGACAGGATCGGCCACGAATTCCTCATCGACCACAACGCCTACCCCAGCACGCTGGGCTACAAGGGCTACCCCAAGTCCCTGTGCACCTCGATCAACGAGGTCATCTGCCACGGCATCCCCGATGACACCGTGCTGCGCGACGGCGACATCGTCAACGTCGACATCACCGCCTACATCGGCGGCGTCCACGGCGACACCGACGCGACCTTCCTGGTGGGCGAGGTGGACGAGGAGTCGCGGCTGCTCGTCGAGCGCACCCGCGAGGCGACGATGCGGGCGATCAGGGCGGTGGCCCCCGGACGCCAGCTCAACGTGGTGGGGCGGGTCATCGAGGCGTACGCCAAGCGGTTCGGTTACGGCGTCGTCCGCGACTTCACCGGGCACGGCATCGGCACGAGCTTCCACTCCGGCCTGATGGTCCCCCACTACGACGACCCGTCGCTGCGGGTGGAGCTGGTGCCCGGGATGACGTTCACGATCGAGCCGATGCTCACGCTGGGCACGATCGACTACGACATCTGGCCGGACAAGTGGACCGCGGTGACCAAGGATCGCAAGCGCACGGCCCAGTTCGAGCACACGATCCTGGTGACGGAGACGGGCAGCGAGATCCTCACGCTCCCGTAGCCTCGACGACGGGGACCGGTCAGCGCTGCGTCGGGACCACTCCGGTGACCGTGGTGCCCTCTCCGCGCACGCTGTTGACCGACAGGCTGCCGCCGATCTCCGCGAAGGCCGCCCGCATCCTGGCGATCCCACGTCCCGCCGCCGTCAGGGGAAAGCCCTGACCGTTGTCGCTGACGGTCATGCGGAGCCCGCTCTTGCCGGCCGTCACGGCGATGGACACGGTCCTGGCCCTGCTGTGCCGCTCGACGTTGGACAGCGCCTCGCGCATCGCGGCCATGACACCGCTGGAAACGCGGGACGAGACGTCGGTGGCGGGCAGCGCCCACGTCTCGACGGCGATCCCCGTGCGCTCCGACCACTCGGTCAGATAGCTCCCGAGCGCCTCGGCCAGGCTTTGCCCCCCGCGCATGCGTGTCTCTTCCGACAATGGTTCTCGCCTTCCTAGGCACCCCGGACCGCGCACCGGTCCCCACTCCGGCGCTCTCACTCGCGGTGCGCACTCCCCCCTCAAGGCCTGCGCACGCTAGCTGATGGGGTGATGCCCGTCTCCCCTGCGAGACAGGCTACCCGGCGGTACAGAGACTTGTAGTGGGAAGATAGAAGGGCATGGCCGAACGGCTACCGGTACCGTCCATAGCCCTCCGGCCTTCAGGACTCTGCTGAGAAATTCACCTATTAGGTCGAAGCGTGACTATCTGTCGTGCATCGTTGTGGTGACCGAGA